>NZ_JASPGQ010000020.1:0-29400 GCF_030229885.1 Corynebacterium sp. MSK204
TGGCACACTATTGAGTTCTCAAACAACATCCACACACCACAAGAAAATTAACCAAACGTTAACCTCTCGTTGGCGGCCCGTACCAACTTACCCAAGAACCTGAACCAAGTCAAATCCTCGAACCAAGCCAGTACAAAAAGTCACTCACAAGTAACCAACCGGCTACCTCTCGGCGACTCGCTAAAATTTATACCACCCCACTACACAACGCAAACCCGCAGGCCAACGTTGGTTTTTAGTGATAGCACGCGATCTTTCCATCGGGCCCATCGATAACGCGCACTGGAGTATTGAAGATGGGCGTCAGGATATCGTCGCGCATAATCTCCTCGGCCGGACCGAATTCGACGATCTGTCCGTCCTTGCAGGCGCAGATATAGTCTGCGTAACGCGCGGCAAAGTTGATGTCATGCAGAACCACGATGACCGTGCGCCCCAACTCCTGGGCAGCCTCGCGCAGGTGGCGCATCATGTCCACCGAGTGCGAAATGTCCAGGTTATTCAGCGGCTCATCCAGCAACACGTAATCGGTTTCTTGGCACAGCACCATGGCTACGTACGCGCGCTGGCGCTGACCACCAGACAGCTGGTCAAGGTAGCGGTGCTGCAACTCTTCCAAGTGTAGGAAGTGAATGTACTTAGAAATGACTTCTTCATCGTGTTTGTTGAGCCGCCCCTTGGTATAGGGAAAGCGGCCAAAGCCCACGAGCTGGCGCACAGTTAGTTTCGTGACGAAGTGATTTTCCTGCCGCAAGATAGACACAATCTTTGCCAAGTCGGCGGACTTGCTGGATTGAATGTCATAGTCGGCGATTTCGATGCTGCCTTCATCCATGTCGAGCAGGCGCCCTATCATGGTGAGCATCGTCGACTTACCCGCACCATTCGGCCCCACCAGCGCGGTGATGCCTCCTTGCGGGATGGTCAGGTTGAGCGGACCAATAGCGGTCTCGGCGGAATAGGTTTTAGAAACGTTCTTTAATTCGATCACAGTCGGCCCTTTCGCATAATGACAAACAGGAACACGGAGCCACCTACCAGCTCAATGATGATGGACACCACGCCTTGGGCGGAAAATACGTGCTGCATGAGGAAGTAGGCCGCAATGAGCACGAGGAATGCTAAGCCCACCGCCATCGGAAAGATGTAGCGGTGATCGTAGGTATCGGCGAATTGATAAGCCAGCGTAGCCACCAAAAAGCCCAGGAAGGTCATGGGACCTACCAGCGCGGTGGTCGTCGCCATCAGCAGCGAGACCAACACCAGCGTGTAAATTGCGTGCGCTTTATGGTTCACGCCCAGGTTGGTACTGACATCGGCGCCCAAGGAAATCACGTTGAGCTTGCGCGCATTGAATACCAAAAGCGTGGTGGCGATGGCCACGATGGGAATGGCGATGGGATAGTACTCAGTTTCGGCGTTATTGACGGAGCCAAAAAGGCGCGCGGTCAGGACGTCGAACTCGCTGGGGGTAAGCATGCGTTGCATAAAGGTCGATAGCGAGCCCAAGCCACCGCCGATGACCACGCCAACTAGCAGCATGGCGTGCATATTCTGCTTCCTATTGGTCAGCAGCCACGAATAGAGCACCAGGGAAAGTCCCACCATGACGGCCATTTGCATCAGGAAGGTGGGCACGGTGCGGGCATCGTTAAGCCCACTAGCACCCAGGAAGAAAATGGTCGCGGTATTGATGGCAACGTACAGCGACTCAAAGCCCATGATGGACGGGGTCAAAATGCGGTTATTGGTCACGGTATGGAAAGAAACCGTCGCCATGGCTTGGCACACAGCGACGATCGCCATGGCGATGAGGGCATCGGCGCGGCGCTGGGCGATGAGCCAAAACTTGCGGGTGCCAAACTCCATCGGGTTGCCATAGGCCAGGTAGGCAAAGGCCAAAGCCGCAGCTAGGCCCCATACGCAGACCAGCGTGATCCAATATTTCTTTGGCGGGGCGGACATCTTAGTTCGCACGGGTCGACCTCACAATCATGATGATGAAGACGATGGCGCCGATGACGCCAAGGATGACCGAAACCGGCATCTCGAATGGGGCGATGATGACGCGACCCACCAGGTCACACACCGTGACGATGCCGATGCCCAGCAGGCAGACCCAGGGAACGTTGGAGCGCAGGTCATCGCCGCGCACCATGGAGACGATATTCGGCACGATTAGGCCCAGGAAGGGCAGCGAACCCACGACGACGGTCACCACGCCCGTAGCAATGGCGATGAGGCCAGTTCCCAGCAACAACATGCGGTTATAGTTCAGTCCGACGTTGGTGGCCACGTCCTCGCCCAAGCCAACCACGGTGAGGCGGTCGGCGTAAATGTACACCGCCACCAGCACCAAAAGCACGATCCACAAAACCTCGTATTGGCCCTTGTACACCGCGGTAAACGAGCCCATGAACCAGATTCCCAATTGCTGGAGCATATCGGTCATCAGGGCGAAAAACGTCGAGATTGCAGAGACCACGGCACCCAGCATGATGCCGATGATCGGCACAATGAGCGAGGAGCGCAGGGTCACCCGACGCAGGAAGAGGAAGAATACGACGGTGCCCAGGAAGGAAAAGACCACCGCACCAATCATCTTGACCAGAATCGAGGACGTGGGCGCGACGGCCATGACGATGAGCAGGCCCAACCCGGCCCACTCCGTGGTTCCGGTGGTCGAGGGTTCGACGAAGCGATTCTGGGTGAGCAGCTGCATGACCAGGCCGCTTACAGCCATGGCCGCGCCGGCCAGTACCAAGGCGATGGTGCGCGGCAAGCGGGTAATGCCGAACATGGCGGCGCCATCGTCGGCACCAAAAACGTCGTACTGCCCAGTCAGCAAGGAGGCAACGAGCAACGTGGCGACGATGATCACGCCGAGGCCGAGCTTCCAATCCCAGACCTTTGTGCGGGTGGTGGTTTCCATAACTGTCCTTTACGCACCTGAAAACCGGAGGGCACAAATCCCTCCGGTTTCCGGTTTTTAGTGGTGGCTAGTTCTTTTCAAACGCGTCTGCCATCGCGTTGAGCGTCTCCGTGAAGGTAATGATGTTTTCATTGGTGTAGGTATCCTGCGGAGCGGCAACGATCTTGCCTTCCTTCACGGCAGTCACGTTCTTGAGTGCCGCAGAATCCTCTACCAGCTTCTTACCTGGGGTGTAGCCTGCTTCATCCTTGGCAATGGCACCGTCGCGGTCCATGATGAGGATGTAGTCAGGGTTGGAATCAGCGATTGCCTCGACGGAGATGTCATCGCCCTCGTGGTCATCGCTGGCGTTTTCCACCTCGAGGGAAGGCTTCATGCCCAGCAGGTCAAAGAATGGCCCGAAGAAGCGACCCTTACCTGGGGCGATGTAGTTAATATCGCCACCGGAGGTGTTGACGGCCATGACGGTCTTCTCAGGATCGTAGGCATCCTTGGCGCGGTCCAGGGCCTTGTTGAAGTCATCGACAAGCTTCTTTGCTTCATCTTCGTGGTCGAAGATCTTGCCCAGTGCTTCGGTCTGGCGGATGAGCTCTTCCGCCATGTCCTTATCGTCGCGCGGGGAGAAGTCGAGAACCGGGGTGTCTTCCATCAAAGCCTCGATATCGGCCTGGTGCTGGGTGAAGCGTTGACCGTTGATGACGATGTCCGGCTCTGCGGCAACCAGCGCCTCCAGGTCGGGTTCGCGGTGCATGCCCAGGTTGGCCTCGATCGTGTCTTCATTGATCTTGTCCGACAGGGTATCCGGGACGATGCCCAGCGGGGCTGCCACGATGTTGACGTCCCAATCCGCGAGGATTTCGAAGGAACGGTTATCCGTTACCGCGACGCGCTCGAACGGTACATCCAGCTCATGGGTACCGTTATTATCTTCGATCTGCAGTGCGCTTTCCGATGTCCCCTTATTCGAGCCCTGGTCCTCTTCTTCCGCAGTGCTACATGCGGTAAGCGCCAGGGAGGCGACAGCCACGACAGACAAAAGAGCGCGATGAATTTTCTTCATTGTGCTTTCCTTATAGACGAGAAACAAATGCCCCATTAACCTATCTTAAGCCACCCTAACCAATCAAGGGTGAGGGTAACCTTTCCTAAAGCGCATTGTCCAGGCCATAGAAACGCGCTGCATTTGCGTAGAAAACATCATCGGCATGTACCCCCGCGGCCTTCTCAATGAGCCGGAAGTCCTCTACCGAAAACACCCGGCTCGCCCGCTGCGAGGGCAAATCGGTACCCGCCATGAGCGCCGTTGGATCGACGTCGACAATGCGGCGCACCACCTCCCCCGGGTCGAGGTCCACGCGCCCGAATCCGGTGGCCTTGACCTTTACTCCGGCATCGACAAGCTCCAAGAGACCATCTACTCCCTGCGCGCTCAGGCCCAGATGATCGATGCTCACGGCCGGCAGCTTCTTCAGCACCGGCGCCATTTCGCCCAGCGCAGCCGCGTCGACATAGAGCTCCACGTGCCAGCTGGCTAGGTCATAGATCCGCCAGGCGAGTTCCTCCAGGTCTTCCCGCGCTGCGCTGCCACCGCGCCGGAAGTTAAAGCGCACCGCCCGCACGCCCAGGTCATCGAGGCGGCGAATTTCCGCATCGGAGACATCGGCAGGCAGCTGCGTGACCCCGACGAAGTTATCCAACTCCCCTAGCGCATCTGCCAGATACCCCTGGTCAAAGCCCTGAAAGGAACCGGAGACGACCGCGCCGGCTGTGATATCAAAACCCTCACCGCGCAGCTTCTCGCGCCATACGTCATAGTCCGGAACCAAAAATTCCGGCGGCGTATAGCCCTGATTTTCCTGAATGGGGTGGGAAAAATCGATGATGTGGAGATGGGAATCGAATACTCGCTGCATGGCCACCACCCTAGCCGCGCGCGGGGAACCTTATGAGAAAAGCCCCAGCTAGAACTGAATCTAGCTGGGGCTCTCGGTGGAGCTGCCGGGACTTGAACCCGGGTCCTTCGTCACCTTGCCAGGGCTTCTCCGTGCGCAGTTCGCACATGATCTCTGCTCGGCCCTCCGGTTCGGGCGAACTCGTACCGGATGATGGGCCCAGTCACCAGTAAGAGTCCCATCTGGCCCTGATGACACAGCCAGACGGCAAGTTCCTTAGTCGATGCCAGGTTCTAGGTCAGGAACGAAGCCTAGGCTGACAGACACGCGTCGCTGTAATTAGGCAGCGAGGGCGTAGTCACGCTGAGAGTTCTTCTCTGCGTTTATTTGTTTGCTACGACGCTTAAACGGTGGTCGTTAGCCTTCACCGGCACGCTTCCCCTGGCGCAGTGTACGAAGTCGAAACCAAATCAACCCCATAGCACTGTAGGGACGGGATAGTGCATCATTCCCTACGGTTGTTCCAACACTACCGCAGACGCTTTTATTTCTCCAAGTGCTCTTCCAGCCAGTCTTTTAAGACCACCGCGTGGTTAATCTCGCGGTCGGCAGCGCCAAAGAGCAGCGTGAGGTCCCCCTCCTTTGCCAAGGAGAGCAGCTGGGTGAGCTCCTCGGACTCTCGGTCATCGAGCTCGGCGCGGTAGCGGCGCGAAAACTCCTGGAAAGAATCCTCGTCATGGCTCCACCATTTGCGCAGCTCGGGGCTGGGCGCCACGTCCTTGAACCATTCGTCATAGTCCAGGTCCGCCTTGGCGATGCCCCGCGGCCACAGACGATCTACCAGGACGCCGGTTCCGGAAATGGAGTCCTCGCCCTTGACTGCATCGTGAACCTTTACCGTCTTAAGCATTAATCCCCTTCACGCGGCGGCCGAGCTCGCGGGTGATTTCGCGGTTCTGGTCGCGCCGCTTGATGTCTTCGCGCTTGTCATAATCCTGCTTACCCTGCGCAAGCGCCAGCGACAACTTCGCGTACCCGTTTTTTAGGTACACCTTGAGCGGCACCAGGGTTTTATTGCCATTGCGCACCTGACCGTAGAGCTTGTCGATCTCCCGGCGGTGCAGCAACAGCTTGCGGGTGCGCCGCGGGCTGTGGTTGGTCCAGGACCCCATCGAATACTCCGGAATGTGCAAGTTACGCAAGTACACCTCGCCATTATCAATGGTGGCGAAGGCATCATTAAGCGAGATCTTGCCTTCCCGGAGGGATTTGATCTCCGTGCCGAGCAAGACGATGCCGCACTCGAATTCTTCGAGGATCTTATAGTCGTGCCGGGCCCGGCGGTTGGTCGCAAGCATGGCGTCCCCGGAAGCCGCCTTCTTATTCTTCTTGCCCTTTTTAGCCATAATTACCTCAGTGTACTGCTCGTTTACCGCACCCGGCAAACGGCTTAGCGGCGGACATAAGAACGCAGGGTAATCTGCGCGGTGGCAGCGGTAACCGCCAAGGCGAGCAGGCCCACCAGCGGCAGTGCGAGCCACAGATCGCTGGACTTCATCGGTGCCAGCAACTGCGATTCATACAGGCCCTGCAGCGCAGGATCGATCACTTGGGACTTCGCCACGAGTAGCCCGCCACCGCCCAAGACCACACCGATAAGGGAGGCGAGCACTGCTTCTACTACGAACGGTGCCTGCGTCATCCAGCGCGAGGCGCCCACCATGCGCATGATTTCGGTCTCGCGGGTGCGGTGGAAGGCGGCGATTTGCACCATATTGGCCACCAGGAAGATGGCTGCAATAGACATCACGATGGCCACGATGAAGGTGGCGGTCCGGATGGAATCGAGGTTGCTTGCCGCCTCGCGCACCTCTTCTTGCTGGTCCACGACCTCTTCTACCGCCGGGTTATCCCGCACGGCATCGATGGCGGAGGCTTCCTCCGGGTCAACGAGGCGCACGTGCAACGCTGCGGGAAGCGCATCCGGCGAGGTTTGTTCCACCATCACTGGGTCAGTGTCCTGGAATAGCTCACGGAAGCGCTCGTAGGAGGCCTCGCGGTTGCGAAATTCCACGGACTCTACGGAACTATCGGATTCCAGCTGTTCCTTTAAGTCCGCGCAGGCGGGCGTGGTGCAGTTCGGATCCGTGGCGGAAATATCCTCGTTGAGCTGCACCATGACCTCCACGCGGTCCAAGTAAATATCCTTCGTATCCTTGGTGAGGTTGGTGACCATGATGCCGGCAACCACGGCCCCGACAGAGATGGCCGTGGTAATGATCATCGCGATGGTCATAGTCAGGTTACGGCCCAAGCCCTTGCTGGCCTCGCGGAAGATGAATCCTAGCTTCATGCCTGCTCCTCCTGCGCCGAATAGGTGGCATTGTGTTCATCGCGAACGAGCGTGCCGTCGCGCAATTCTAGGACGCGTTTGTGCGCCTTATCCACGGCGCGGGAATTGTGCGTGGACATCACCACGGTGGTGCCACGCTTGTTGATGCGCAGCAGCAAGTCCATGATCCCGTCGGCGGTGGCGGGATCGAGGTTGCCCGTGGGTTCATCGGCAAGCAACAGCTTCGGGCGATTGACCAGGGCGCGCGCGATAGCAACGCGCTGCTGCTCACCGCCGGAAAGCTCGTGCGGCATCGCATGGTGGCGGTTTTCCAGCCCCACCATCTCCAGTACCTGCGGCACCGCGGTGGAGATGCGGTGCTTGCTCTTGCCGATGACCTCCAGGGCAAACGCCACATTCTGGTACACGTTCAGCTTGGGAAGCAGCCGAAAATCTTGGAATACGTAGCCAATGGATTGGCGCAGGGCGTTAATATCCTTGCCACTTAGCTCATTGACGTGGAAGTCACCGAAGTAGATATCGCCCGAGGTCACATTGCTATAGCGCACCATGAGCTCAAGAAAGGTGGACTTTCCGGACCCCGAAGGGCCGATGAGGAAGGCAAACTCACCGTCCGCAATTTCAAAAGACACCCCATCGAGCGCGGGGCGGGACTGGGCGGAATACACCTTAGTCACGTTATTGAAAGTAATCACCCCGCCACTGTAGCAACCAAAGTTGACAGTGACCTGTGAACGCTATTTAGTAGTGTAGTCTAGAACACAAAATCTGGTACGCAATGATGCCCGACCCGATCGACAGAAAGTGCCGATACTATGGCCGAGACTAAAACCAAAGAAAAACCGGAAAAAGCAAGCGGCTTTTTAGGCACCGTAGAAAAGATTGGCAATAAACTCCCCGATCCTTTCTGGCTCTTCGTCATCCTCGCGATAATCGTCGCCATTACCTCTTGGATTGGCCACTTAATTGGCATGAGCGCCGAGGATCCTAAATCCGGCGATACCATCGAGGTTGAATCCCTCCTGACCACCGAGAATATCTCGCGCATGGTCACGGACGCGGTGGAAAACTTCACGAGCTTCCCGCCGTTGGGCGTCATCCTGGCCGTCATGCTGGGTGTGGCCGTGGCCGAACAGTCCGGGCTCTTGTCCGCGCTCGTGCGCGCCATGGTGACCAAGGTCAGCCCGAAGTTCCTGACCTTCATCGTCGCGCTGGCCGGCGTGACCGGTTCCGTGGCTTCGGATGCCATTTATGTCATCCTCATCCCGCTGGGCGCGATGGCCTTCCACTCGGTGGGCCGCTCCCCCATCGTGGGTGCCATGGTGGCCTTTGCGGCATCCTCGGCGGGCTTCAACGCCTCGCTGATCCTCAACATCACTGACCTCCTGCTGGCCGGTATTTCCACTCCTGCCGCGCAGTTTGTGGATGAGGCTTATGAGGTCAGCCCGCTGGCCAATATCTTCTTCGTCATCCCATCCGCCATCGTGTTGTCCCTTATCATCACCGCCGTCACGGAATGGTTCATGGTGAAAAAGGCCCGCGAGCTGGTCAACCACGACAAGATTAATTACGAGGAAGTCTCCTTCTCCCAGGCCGCCGGTGCCGATAACGACGCAGACGAGGACGGCGAGGAAAGCGACGTTGACTTCGAGGAAGAAGAAGACGAGCTGCGGGTAAAGCCGGAGGAACAAAAGGGCTTGACCGCCTCTGGCATCGCGCTACTCATCTTCCTCGCCGGATTCTTCGCCCTACTCTTCATCCCAGGCTCCCCGCTCGCTAGCCAAGAAGATAGCTTCATGGAATCGCCGCTGATTAGCGCGATTGCGGTTCCCATTGCCCTGGCCTTTTTGGTCTGCGGCATCGTCTACGGCATCTACGCCGGCACGCTGAAGTCCGCCTCTGACGTGCCAGACTTTATGGCTAAAGGCATTAAGACCTTGGTTCCCATGCTGGTGCTCTTCTTCGCCGTCGCCCAATTCTTGGCGTGGTTCCAGTGGTCCAACCTCGGTGTGTGGACCGCCATTAAGGGCTCTGAGCTGCTGCAGGCATGGTCGCTGCCGCCCATCTTGATGTTCGCCGCGCTCGTGGCCATGGTGGCAGTCCTCAACCTGTTCATTACCTCAGGTTCCGCGCAGTGGGCGCTGATGGCGCCGGTGATCGTCCCGATGATGATGTACGTGGGCATCTCCCCGGAGGTTTCCCAGATGCTCTTCCGTATCGGTGACTCGCCGACAAATATCATCACCCCGATGTCGCCGTACTTCGCCTTGGCACTGACCTTCCTGCAGCGCTACTACAAGCCGGCGGGCGTTGGCACGCTGATGTCGCTGGCGCTGCCGTATTCCATCGCCATGATCGTCGGCTGGTTTATCTTCTTTATCGTGTGGTACCTGCTGGGTATCCCACTTGGACCGGGCGCACCGATGCACTACCCGGCTTAATCCTGCAGGGCGCGGTTGAGGTTAATCCTCGCCGCGCTCTTGTTGCATGCGCCACCGGATGCCGGCCTCCAAGAAGCCGTCGATGTCCCCGTCGAGTACTTTGGAGGGATCGCCCATTTCAAAATTGGTGCGCAGGTCTTTAACCATTTGGTACGGGTGCAAAACATAAGAGCGCATCTGGTTACCCCAAGAGGCATTGCCGCCCGCGCCAAGCGCATCGAGCTCCGCCCGCTCCTCCTGGCGTTTGCGTTCCAGAAGCTTTGCCTGCAAAACCCTCATGGCAGAAGCCTTGTTTTGGATCTGCGACTTCTCGTTCTGGCAGGTAACCACGATGCCGGTGGGGATATGGGTCAGGCGCACCGCGGAATCGGTGGTGTTAACGGACTGTCCACCGGGGCCAGAGGAACGGTACACGTCCACACGCACCTCGTTATCTGGCACGTCGATGTGGTCCGTTTGCTCCACCACGGGAAGGACCTCAACCTCTGCAAAGGAGGTTTGGCGCCGGCCCTGGTTATCAAAGGGCGAAAGGCGCACGAGGCGGTGCGCGCCCTGTTCCACGGATAGCTGGCCGTACATGTATTCCCCGTGCACCACGAAAGTGGCGGATTTAATACCGGCTTCCTCAGCATAGGAAATATCGTAAATATCCACCTTGTGGTCGTGCTTTCCGGCCCAGCGGGTGTACATGCGCATGAGCATCTCCGCCCAATCGGCCGCGTCTACCCCGCCGGCACCCGACCGGATATTGATCACGGCCTCGCGCGGGTCATATTCCCCGGAGAGCATGGTTGTTACCTCGAGGGATTCGATGGCGCTTTCCAGCTCAGCAAGGTCTTCATCGGCAACGGAGACGGTACCTTCTTCCTCCGCGAGCTCGTACATCACCGGCATATCATCTAAGCGCCCGCGCAATGACTCTAGTTTGCGGACCTTTGCCTGTGCTGAAGACAGCTCAGAGGTGACCTTCTGTGCGTGCTCGGGGTCATCCCACAGCGAGGGATCCCCAGCTTGGGCTTCCAACTCCCGAATGCGCGCAGCCAAGGCTTCCGGATCCATGACCTTTTCAATGGTGGTCAGGGTGGTGTCCAATTGCTTGAGCCGTGTAATTACTTCGGGACGCATAGGCCCCAATCTTACCCACCTACCCCACAGAATTAGCCATTGGTTGGATTTAGGGTGACAATGGTGTGCATGGATCAAAAGCCAAGCTTGCAGGAGATGATCGATGCGGTCATCAAAACGTTTATTGTCGCGCATGCTGACGATGGGGATGCCCATTTGGCGCAGGCGCTTGTGTATAACGCAGGACGCTTGGCTTGGCGCTTGCGCGAGATGGGCGTCTCGGTTGAGCAGAAAACCTCTATTTCTGATGTGGTCACGGATGCAGACCGCGCCGCCGAGCGCTTTATCGCCGGTGTGCTAGAGGCCGTGCGCCCCGAGGACGGCCTCGTGGGTGAAGAGGGCACCGCCCGCGAGTCCCAGTCTGGGCGCAATTGGGTCATCGATCCGGTGGATGGCACCTACAATTTCACCTCTGGCTCGGATTATTGGTGCTCGGCGCTCGCGCTTACCGATGCCTCCGGGGTCGCCCTCGGCGCCGTCCACCGCCCCGCCATGGGCTATACCTGGTTTGGCGGGCGCGACTACCCCACCTCGCTCGATGGCAAGGACGTTGCCAAGCTGCAGGATAAGCCGGCAGAAGAAATCTCTCTCTCGTCCTACCTACACCCAACATCGCTCGCAGATCCAGAAATTCGTGCCGCGTGGCAGCGGGTGGCCGAAAACTTTGCTACAGTCCGTATGCTTGGTGCCGGTTCGGTGGACTTGGCCTCCGTGGCAGAAGGCACGTGGGGCGCATGGATGCAGCATTCGGTAGCGGATTGGGATTGGTTCCCCGGCAAGGCTCTCATTGAAGCCGCCGGTGGTGCCGCCCGCAAAGTGGAAGCCGGTGGCGTCGAGTGGTGCTTGGCCGGAAATAAACAGGTAGTTCAACAAATGGAGGAATGGCTCCGTGGGTAAATTCAAAGAAGACTTAGGTCTCGCTCTCGAGTTAGCCGGTCACGCCGATGTGGTCACGATGCATCGCTTTGAGGCCACCGACCTTTCCGTCAAGGAAAAGCCGGACCTGACCCCGGTTTCGGATGCGGATCTCAATTGCGAGAAGCACATCCGCGATTCGCTGAAGCGCTCCCGCCCGCGCGATGAGGTTTTGGGCGAAGAATTCGGCGGCCAGGCCTGCTACGAGGGCCGCCAGTGGGTCATCGATCCCATCGATGGTACGAAGAACTTCGTGCGCGGCGTGCCCGTGTGGGCAACGCTTATTTCCCTGCTCGAGGACGGCGAACCGGTCGTCTCCGTGGTTTCTGCCCCTGCCCTGCGCCGGCGCTGGTACGCGGCGAAAGGCGCCGGTGCCTACCGCGTCTTTGGCGGCGAGCCGAAGCGCCTGCACGTCTCTCAGATCGAAAAGCTTGGGCATGCATCCCTGGCCATGAGCTCGCTGACAGGCTGGTCCGAGCGCGGGTTGCGCGATAAGTTCCTCAACCTCACGGATAAGACGTGGCGCCTGCGCGGCTATGGCGATTTCTGGTCCTATTGCCTCGTGGCAGAAGGCGCCGTCGATATCGCCACCGAGCCGGAGGTTTCCCTCTGGGATCTCGCCGCCCCGTCCCTGCTGGTGACCGAGGCCGGCGGTACGTTTACGGATCTGTCCGGCAATCCCGGGCCGCACGGCGGTTCGGCCATTGCCTCCAATGGCCGCCTGCACAAGGCCGCGCTACAGATGCTGCAGGATTAGGGCCGGGCCGAAAGCTTCAATAGGACCGGTTCGCGACGCCCGCCCTCTGCGCCGGAGCAGCCATCACTGTGCGAGCAACTTCCGCAGCCACCCGTGGGGCACGAGGAGAGCGATTCGCGCACGAGCTGCGCGCTGTGCTCCAGGTGGGCGAGGATGACCTCCACGGTCCCCTGCCCCAGTCCGGTCGCGCGGGCGATGTCCGCAGGGGTGGAGTGACCGCCGCGGATCGCTTCTTTTACTTTGTCTGTAGGGCTCATAGGAATAACCTCAGCACCTGGAAGACGCCGACTGCCAAGACCCAAGCCGTGACAAGCTGGAGCGCAAAGCCGATGAGCGTCCACTTCCAGCCAATTTCGCGCCGCTGCGCGGCCACCGTGGCAACGCATGGCGTATAGGCCAAGAGGAAGACCATGTATGCCCACACCGCGGCCAGGCCGTGCCCGCCAGAGGCGGCGTCGAAGTCACTGCGGATGTGATCGGCCAGCGAAGACTCGGCTTGTTCTTCAGGATCGGCATCCGTGACGTCATCGACGGCGTAGGTCTGCGCCCAGGTGGAAATCAGCGTTTCCTTCGCCACAAAACCTGTTACCAGCGGGCCGGTCAGGGACCACGAATCGAAGCCAGCCGGCGCAAACGCCGGGGAAATCGCCTTGGATACCGCGCCATAGGCGGAGTCCTCCGGCGGGACGGCTTCCTCGTCAAAGGAATGTCCACCGGTAACCGGGATGGACATGAGCAGCCAAATGACCACCACCGTGGCCACGATGATGCCGCCTGCGGTGTGTAAGAACCCCTTCAGGCGCACCCACATGACCGAGAGCGATAGCTTGAACGTGGGCAGCTGATACGACGGCAGGTCAATAACGAGCGCCTCGGACGGCATGGCGCGCCAGACCGTTTTGCGCAGAGCCAGGCCCACGGCGACCACCAAGGCGATGGATAAGACGTACATGCCAAAGACCGCCGATCCGGCGTGATCTGGGAAAAAGACCTGCGCCAGCATCATAAAGACGATAAGGCGCGCCGAGCACGAGGTAAACGGGATGAGCAGGCAGGTAAGGATGCGGTGGCGGACATCGCCAAGCACGCGCGTGGCCGAAATCGCTGGCACGTTGCAGCCATAGCCCACCACGATGGGGATGAAGGCCTTGCCGGGCAGGCCGATCGAGCGCATCACCCTATCGGTGACCACCGCGGCGCGGGCCATGTAGCCGGAATCCTCCAGCACGGCCAGGCACAAGAACATCAGCGCCAGCAGCGGGGCGAAGGTCAGGACCATGCCGACGCCGCCAATGAGGCCATCGACAAGCAAGCCCGTAATCAGCCAATGGTCGAGTCCAATGGCTTCCAGCCCGGCGCGGGCCGCGTCCGAGACCGGACCGGTAATAAGGTCCTCGAGGCCGTCCTGCATGGGCCCTGCCACCGTGGTGGTGATGAAGAAGACCGCCCACATCACCGCGAGGAAGAGCAGCGGGCCCACCACCGGGTGCAGCACCATGCGGTCGACGCGCTGGGTGAGGGTCTCGCCTACCTCCACGCGGTGGACCGCGGCCTTTTCGGCGGCATCGAGATCCGCGAAGCGCTGATCCAGGCCAGAATCCTCGCGAATGATGGTCGGCTCAGCGCGCATGGCCTGCGCCACGGCGGTTTCCAACCCGTCGAGGTTGCGCCGGCGCCGTCCATTGACGCTGACTACTGGCATGCCGGTAGCGCGGGAGAGCGCGTCAGTATCGATGCTAATGCCCTGCTGCTCGGCCATATCCTCCTTGGTGACGCCGAGGACCACGCGGTATGGCTCGGCGGCGATTTGCAGGGCCAGGTTGAGCCCGCGGGCCGGGGCCGTTGCGTCCACGAGGACCACGACGACATCGGGGCGCTCGTCTGCAGGGCAGTCAATGAGCATCTGCTTAGTAAAGGCCTCATCGGGGCTCATGGGGTCTAGGGAATAGGCGCCGGGTAGGTCGATGATGTCGAAGGCCTCTGGCTGCGCATTCCAGAGCCCGCGGCTGACCTCGACCGAGGTGCCCGGCCAGTTGCCGGTCTGGACCTTCGCGCCGGTCAATGCGTTAAAGAGTGTGGATTTTCCGGAATTCGGCGCCCCCACCAGCGCGAGCACCGGCGTGCCTTCAGCCGCTATCCGCATGGAGGAGGTGCTGTGGCAGCTTGCTGGGGCCGTGGAATTATGTGCCATGGCTTATGCCTCCACCGGAATGACTTCGAGTTGGCGCAGCGTGTGCGCATCCACCGCGTAGCGGGCCGTGCCCACGCTCACCACGCGCGCGCCACCTGCGACGGTGCGGCCGATCTGCACGCGGGTGCCGGGCCGAAAGCCCAGCTCGCGCAGCCGCACGGCCAGCGCGGGTTGAGTCTCGACCGCGTTGTGCAGACACTCAGCGGATAGTTCCACCACGGCGTCGGTGGGTGCTTGGTCCGCGCGCATGGGACCGGTTTCTGGTGGGGTGGAATGGGCTTTGTGCATGGGGGAAACCTCGGTTCAAACTTAGCTGCGGACGGGGCATCCACAGCAGATATTGACTAACCCTAAGTAGCCAATAGGTAAGTCTCAGTTTAGTTTAGGCCGCTGTCCGCGAACAAGGATAGCCTTCGCTTTCCCCTACTTTGGCGGGACGGATGCGCGTTATATGGCTATAGAAAATGCGCATGAAAAAGCGCCCCGTCCGGCTTTCGATGCCGAACGGGGCGCTATCTGCTTCGCGGTTATGCTTCGGGGAGCTTGAACCCTGCGCCAACGCCACCGCGGCGGTTCATATCCGCCAGGACGGTATCCATGTTGGTAGCGGCGGTGGGGTTATGAACTGGGCCCTGCAACGGGGTGCGGCACGGGAAGTTCACCGGTAGGAAGCCGCCGGAGATTGAACCGATGAGGCGGTCACCGGCAAGCAGCGGCGCGCCGGAATCGCCCATCATGGCGCAGACCTGGTTGACCTGGACGCTTTGCGCCTGCTGGTAGGTCATGCCGCAGGTCTTGCCGGTGGCAACGCCCTGCTTGCACACGGTCTCACCTGGGTTAACGGTCCCACCCAGGGAGTTAACGGTAACCCCGTTGTAGGTGCGGGTGACCTCAGCGTTGGAACCGAATTCGATCACCGAGTAATCCAGCGCAGCGTTCTTGGACACGATGGTGCCCGTCGGGCCAATGTGATCAGAATCGGCCGAGGTAATGGCATCACCCTCGTTGCCGCAGTGCCCTGCGGTCAGGCCCACCTTGCGGCCGGCATCGTCATTGCCGGCAACGCTCAAGGTGCACATGGTCTCACCATTGACGTAGATAGGGGTGCCGGGGCCATACAGGGACTTGCCCTGATTCATGGCGGCATCGGATTCCTCGGGGATGCGCGGGGCATCGAAAAGGGAACCCGGCACGCGGTGCAGGACAAAGTCCGCGTCAGGCTTTCCCGCAGCTACCTTGGAAAAGCCATCATTTTTCCACTGGTAGTTGGGGTTATTGCCCAAGGGCTTTTGCTCTACCTGGGTGGCTTGTTCCAGCAGCCCGAACGGGTTCGGGTTGGTGGCCGGCTCCGCATATTGGGCCCCCTGCTGGACGTTACTTGCCACCGTGTCGCGGGCGTTTTGCAGCGCGGAATCCACGGTATCGGTGACCTGCTTATCCACCTCTGGGGTCTCAACGCCAAAGCCCGCGAGGCCCTCGCGCACGTGGTTGATAAACCCTGCCGAGTCAATATCCGGTTGGGGCAATTCTTGGGCTCCTGCTGCCGGGGAACCCAAGAAAAACGCACCAGCGAAAGCCGAGCCCACCAGGACTTTCTTTAGGTGCGGAATGCGAAGCATCAAACTACCTTCTTTCAGTTGTCAAGATCGTGCTAGCTAAATCCTGACATGGATCGCGTGTGAAAGCAGCTAAGTCCTGTGACTGTTTCCAAGCCGTTACCGTTCTTTCAGGTTTCGGGGGTGATCGCGCAATTAATCCGTCCCCAAAACTTTTCGATGCCCTATTCTTTACCCCATGATGTCCCCACGGAAAAGCACCGGTGCTTAAGATGCCAGAGCCGCTTTCCTATGCCGATACCGCCGGATTCCCGCAGCTGCACATGAGCCGGGTCATCGACGCCGATTTCGATACCGCGGCCCACCGGCTCTTTCGCTGGGGCATCCAGCGCAGCGGCCTCTTCCGCGTACGCCCCAGCCACCCGGTCGTCCAAGAAGGCGCCGAGGTCACCATGGGCCTTGGCCCGTTTGATTTCCGCTGCCGCGTGGTCGAGACCTTCACCGACGATGGCCGCTGCGGCTTTACCTACGGCACCCTGCCCGGTCACCTCGAGCGCGGCGAAGAAACCTTCACCCTAGAGCGCCTGCGCGATGGCCGGACGCTGCTGCTTATCGATGCCGCCTCCGAGCCCTTCCTGCCCTTCTTGCGCCCACTTGTCGATATCCCCCGTCGCATCCTCATCCGCCGGTTGTACCTGCACGCGCTGGACTAGCACGACAGCACAAAGGCCGCTGCCTCTCCCCCTACAGGAAAAGCAGCGGCCTAAGCGTAGTTAATTACTTGCGCTTCTCATCGAGGTTATCGCGAGCCTCGCGCACAACGTCTTTCACGCGGTCAAAGAAACCGCCCTTCTTACCGGATCCTTCCTGGTATTCCTGCGCCTTGTCTTCCACGAAGTCCTTAGCGCGGTTGATGGCTTCTTCAACGACGTTGCCGGCCTCGGTGACCTTATCCTTCAGGTCATCAAAGTCATCGCGCTCATCATCTGCAGCATCCTCTTCCGACTGCTCCGGTGCGGTGCCGATGTGCTCTTCCTCGGCCTCGCCCACCACGTGCTGTGAGGGCTCATAATCCGCGTTATCCTCATCCAGCTGTTCCTGCAGATCCGGCTGCTCGGACGCAGCGGCGACGTGCTCTTCCTCAGCGCCGGTCACGACGTGATTCTTCGGCTCGTAATCACTCTGCGCCGCAGCATCATTTTGCTCATCTGCGCTTGCCGTTGCGGCGGCGCTGGCAGCAGCAGCCCCGCCAGCCGCGGCTCCGGCTACACCAGCTCCCGCAGCCTTGCCGGATTCAATCTTGTTGCCCTCGGCATCAGTGGATGCCAGGTAAGTAAATTTCTCGCGGTCCACGTCTACTTCGTGGCCAAGGGCGCGTGCAGTTTCTTTAGCCATTGCTTTGTACTCCTTAACTAGATCTATTTTCTCCTATCCTAGCGTTCCAGAAAGTTAAGGTGCGCGCACGGGAACCGAGAATGGAAGAATCGGCATCGCATTTCGCACGTTTGAAGCGTCGACTCCAGCAGAAAGAGGTTCGGGGGAGCGCCACGTTGTCCACAACAACCGCGTTTGGCCAAAAATCGACCCGAGAAATGGACAAACGCGGTTGCTTTATACGCTTTCCGGTCTTTACCGCGATCATCTCGCCAAAATTAGCGTGCAACAAACACTCGTGCACTAGACACGCGTGCACAGTGCATGTATTCTTCTGGCATGGACACTCCAAGCAAACAAGTCGCCGACGCACTGGGACTACTTTCCCAGCGCAGCCTCCGTCGACGTATGTACGCCCATCTCACCGAGGGGCTCGGTGAAGAAATCAACGAATCAACATATTTGGTGCTCAGCGGCCTAGACCGCTGTGGACCCTCCACTCCGAAAGAGCTCGCCACAATCATCGGCCTGGACCGCTCGGTGGTATCTCGCCACGCCTCGGCCCTAGAAAAGGCCGGACTCATCGCGCGCGCTACCGATCCCCGCGACGCGCGATGGATACAACTGTCGCTAACCCCACTGGGAGAAGACAACGTCGCCGTGATGCGCTCGCGCCTGACCCAACAATTGGAAGAATTCCTCGCCCGCTGGCCGGAGCCCGCGCGAAAACAATTCGCGGAAATGCTCACCGCCCTCACCCACGACGGACCATTCGCCCACTAATCCACATACCTCCATCACTATCTCCACCATGACCACACTTCACCACGCCATCTGCGCACGCACGTCGAAGGGAACCCCTCATGCAGGAAGAAGAAAAACTCGACCCCCACACTAGGCGGGTCGTCATCGCCCTAGTCTTCGGCTCAATTTTGCCGCTGCTAGATATCAGCATCGTTAACGTCGCCATTCATTCCATCAGCGAAGCGTTCAACGCACCTATCGTCCTCGCCCAATGGGTCATCACCAGCTACGGATTGGCCTCCACCATGGCCATTCCGCTCAGCAGCTGGGCAACGCGCCGCTTCGGCGCCAAAAATCTCTGGATTGCCGCGCTGGCGGCCTTTACCGTTGCTTCAATCCTGTGCGCGGCGTCGACCCATATCGATATGCTCATCGCCTTCCGCGTCCTGCAGGGATTCGCGGCGGGCTTCTCAGTGGCGGTGATGCAGACCCTCATCGTCACCAACGCTGGGAAGGATCAGGCCACACGCGCCATCACCGCAATCGGCATACCAGCGGTCATTGCGCCTGCGATTGCCCCACTACTGGGCGGGCTGCTTGTCGATGCCATCGGCTGGCGCGCCATCTTCCTCATCAACGTCCCCATCGGCATCGCCGCGATTGCCCTTGCCGTGCACTATCTAGAACAGATTCCAGCAGACCCTGCAGCCCAGCTGGACCGCACGGGATACCTCCTGCTCGCGCCAGGTTTGCTCGCGGCGGTCTATGGCTTTACCACCATCGGGCACATGAACTCTTGGACAAGCATAATTCTCCTCGCCGCCGGCGCGGGGCTGATTGGCTACTTTGTGCTGCATGCGCTCCGGGCGCCGTCTCCGCTTATCGATGTCCGCCTATTTACCCACCCCTCCTTTTCCTCAGCATGGGCAACACTGGCCATTGCAAGCACCGTATTTTATGGCGGGCTCTTCCTCATTCCACTGCACTATCAGAGCAACTACGCCTACACCGCATTGCATGCGGGACTTCTGCTGGCCCTACAAAGCGTGGGCGCCTATTTCAGCCGCTCGGCATCGAAAAAATTCATCGCCCGTTGGGGTACGCGGAAGACCGTCTACATGTGCATTGCCGCCACTATTATCGGAACGCTACCTTTCGCCTTTCCCACCGGCCAGGCGGCAGGCTGGCTCATCCTTCAAGGCTGCGCGCTATTCGTGCGCGGCGGCGGAATCGGAGCCCTTACGGTGCTCACGATGTCCGCGACCTACCACGGCTTATCCGAAGGTGAAGTCGTCCATGCCAGTGCTGCGGGCCGCATCGCGTCCCAACTTGGTAGCGCACTAGGCGTATCCGTCTGCACGGTGCTGATGACCCTCACCCACGGGGTCGGCTGGACAACGTTCGCCTACTTCACCGTGTTCACCACGCTTATGGCAGCCACGGCCACCCGGCTCCCGTCCGGGACCGTGGTCTGGAAATAAAAGGTTGGGCCTGGAGAGCGAGGGCGCCGAGGTTCCGCTTTAGGAAACCGCTCCTGCCTCCAGGACGAAAAGGTGTTTGCCCCAGCCGACAGCAGTGGCTGAGGCGATAAGGGCGGCATCGCCAGTAACAGCCTCATTGATATCTTCCTGGGTCGGCACCTTGGTGCCGAACATGGAAAGCCTCACCATGTCTTCTTCATAGGAATGCTCATCACCGCCGGTTTCGTCGAGAACCTCAGAAAGGATAAAAGCCCGACGGAGCCCATCCCCGTGAGTGGCGCGCCCTAATTGGGCGGCCACCGCCTCGCTACCAAAGACGCTCCAGGGATCGATGAAAATAACGTCAGTTGCCCACGCATAGTCTGCTTCGGTGGGATTAAAGCCGCTTTCGCCGCCACTCGTTTCGCATCGTTCACGAGAAGCTCCTGCGATTTCCCGTAGCACCGCTTCGGAGGACGCATCGGTGATAATCCGGCATTCAGCATGCTCGCATCGGCGGAGGATTTCATCTGCATATACTGCACCTCCCTGGCCAATGATGAGAACGCGAGCGGTGTCATCCAGGTACTGCTGCAGTTCCTTTGCCGCGGAAGGAGCAGTCCACCCAGCACCCACATTCTTTTGCTCAAAGCGTTCGGCTGCCAGGTGCGGGTCTTGGCCAAGATATTCTGACCACGGCAATCCCTTTTCGCCTTGAAGCGCTGGCCCACCGGTGCGAAGGCTGTCCTCAAGGCGCATCAGCGCCATCGCCTCAAGATGCGCAGGCCCGCTTAACCAACGCACCACATTGGAATCTGGGTCCGCCAACTCAGTTCCCATTGCGGTCAACGCGAGGGTACGCTCGCGTACTTCGACGAGTTGAAGAGCTGCCAGGTAACGGATAAACCTCCGGAGCGCCTCCTCGTGCAGTTCTGTCGCAGCAGCAAGAGCAGGGACCGTGTTCGCACCCCCATCGATTTCTTGGAAGAGCCCTAAACGCACGGCAGTGCGGAGCGCAAAGGCTGAATTCAGCTCAGCCAGATCATGGATATTGTGCAAAACACTATTGCTGCTGCTCGATGCGCTTTCTTTAGCGTCGCTTTGGCTGGTACGCCGCCAGTAGCCTGTGATTTCCCTATGCTCAGGGGAAATTCCGGAAGCCTTAAACAAACGCCGCAGCGGTTTCAGCCGGGAGGCCTCCCCCGCCGCCCATGCGTATGCTTCGCCACCTGGCAATGCCGACTTAGAAGTCCCCTCAAAAAGCGCACGTGACTTTTCTACGAAATCCTCGCCCTGGTCACGTACTGCCCAGTGGATCTGTACCGAATCCGGAATGTCTAGGTCTTGAATATCAGCGCTCGTCGGAACCTCTATCACCGCAATCGCATCATGCCCAGCCGGGAGCGACTCGAGGCAGCGGCCGATTGCTGGGAGCGCCGTCTCGTCTCCTGCCAAGAAAAGCCAATCAGTATGCGTGGGTAGCTGTGCACACGATTTCGGCCCTGCCACAAAAATGGGGTCACCGATGCGGGCATTCTGGGACCAGTTTTCGGCCAAGCCCTGACCATGTCGCGCGAAATCTATGGCTAATCGCCCGCGTACAGCGTCAAAGTGGCGAACCGTGTATGTGCGGAATAGGTTTTTGACGGCTTCTGGCCACAATAGGTTGCCATCATTTTGGGCTATTGGGTGCGGCCGCTCCCCCGTTTCCGGATCCGGGAAGATGAGCCGAACGTCGTCGTCAAAACCATGGCTTATCAGCGAAGGAACGGAAATACCATCGCGCTCGTGGTCTCGGAGTTGCTCCCCGCTGAGCGTAATTCGCCGCATGGCTGGCGATATATCTTCGATATTTTCCACATACAATTCCCGGTAAGAAATTGGATAAATTTCCCTGCTCCGGCTGTTCCTTGGCATTTTTGAGACCATTCCCCTCTCGGTTTTGATGGCTTTTATTTCACTTTATTCGATGGCCTAAATTGTCTTATTAAGTTTTTGCTGGTGCTTTGGACGCCTCTCCCAGCGCCAAGCATTTTCCGGCTCACCTACTCACCTTTAATACAGTCATCGTGCTGTGCCGATGAGCGAATATGCGGGAAGCGTGAGGCCAGGTTTTCATTGCCGGAAAGCCTGAACGGACGCACCACTACCTTGGATACAGTCCATTGAAGAGAACGCCTTCCGATAAATCGGAAGGCGTTCATGACTACCTGCTGCAACGGAGTGAGCTCCCTTTAACAGGTATCAGGGTTGTGCGGACCTTGACTACTTTCCAACTTTTTCCAGCGTCGGCATCGTCTTATCCAGCACCCAAGCTCGGCTCAAGCTCGTTGGGTTGTTGAGTCCGGCGACGACAGCTTCATCGCCAGCGAGAGTCGCATCGGATTTCACCTGCGGCAGATCTTTGTAACCCGGAATATTTTCAACTTCTTCGATTGAGCCTGTGCGGTTATAAATAACCATAAAGTCGGCCGCCAGGTAGGACACGTTTTCCGGAGAAAGGGTGACGCGACCCTTATCAACTGGCACGGATCCGTCCGTCAGCTTGTCTGGGAACTTCATGCCCAAATCGTAGATGAAGGAGGCACCCGGATCCTCAGGGTCAGCAACCGCACCAAAGGAGCCCTGGGCAAATTGGGAAACAATGCCAGTCTTACCGGAGAGGTTCGGCAGTTTCTCCTTCACATCGGAGAAACGCTTCTGATCCTCTTCAATGGCTTTCTTCGCTTCGGATTCCTTATTGAAGATCTTGCCCAAAGCTTCTAGCTGAGATTCCCAGCCAATTCCCTCACCCTTATCGGAGATTCCGCCGAGAGTCGGTGCGATTGCAGACAATTCCTTGTAATTAGCCTCAGAAATTGTCCAGTAATCACCAACGATGAAGTCGGGCTCGATTGCCGCAATCCGTTCCTGGGGCAGAGTCTTGAAGTCTGTCTGATCGATCACCTTGACGCCATCAAGCTTGCCCTCGCGCCAAGGCGAGTTCTTGTCTTTTGCATTCTGCACGACGGCTGCCGGTTTAATTCCAAGTTCCAGCAAGTTATCAACGGCCGGCCCCACGGCAACCACGTTTTGCGGGTTGACCGGATACGTATCCGTTCCCCGTGCGTGCTCAATGGTCACGTCTTCTGCAACCTCGGAGGTTGTTGCCGCTTCATCGGTTGAATCGTTCGACGAGCAGCCTGACAGAACCAATCCGGCACAGATAGCGGCAGCGATAAATGAACGCGCGCCCCTTTTTACTGACATCCCTTTTCCTTAAAGTCGATTTCCTGAGGTTGCCTTTCAGCTCTTTTCATCGGATTTTCCGGTAGACCCAAAGGCAACTTTTAAGTTAGGTTAGCGTTACCTAGGCCACGTTGCAATAGATTTGTTAAACTATTTTCCTATAGATATTTCCTATTTACAGGACCCCTAAGCCCACACCTGCACAAGACCCATTCCCCTAGCTATAAAAGTGCGGGGGCCAAAGAAAATGCTGCTTGACGATGCACTTCCGGGCAGCGGATCGGCGGTGCGACCGGCTTCCCACACAGCGAAAACCGCCCCCTCACATTCATGCGGGAGCGGTTCAGCGATTGACTCCTATTACTTCGTGGCGTCCGCCAACGGCTGCTCGATCTTATCCAACAGGTAGTCCAAGCTCAGCACGGTCTGCCATCCGAAGGCCTTTTCTAGGTCACCTTCCAAGTAGACACTGTGCCCGTCCTTTACAGCGGGTAGCTTGCTCACGATTGGATCCTCAGTAACAGATGCCTTGTCCTGCGTCGGAGCGTAGGACAACTGATCCCACACCAGTACGTCAGAATCAACCTGGTCAGCGTTTTCCTTGGAGACCTCGCCGTAGAATTTATCCTTGGTGATTGCCGCGTAGGCGGGGTTGATCTTGAACCCCAGCTCGGTAAAGAAGCGGCTGCGCGGATCTTCTTCAGCAAAGACGGCCAGGCTGTCGGCAGAGACGGTGGCCACACCGAGTTCCTTCTCGGCCCACTCTGGGTGACGGTCCTTTAGGTCTGCAAACTTCGCTTTAACCTGCTCCACCTGACGTTTTGCTTCTTTAGGCTTTCCTACGGCCTGTCCAATCTCTTCCGTGGTCACGTCCCACGGTTGCTGCAGCTCTTTATATTCACCCTTTTGCACGACGACAGGGGCGATATCGGAGAGTTTCTTGTATGTATTTTCATCAATATCCGAGTACACGGCAACGATGAGATCTGGCTTATCCTTAGCGATAGCTTCCGCATTGACCTCTGTGTCTTTGTCGATTCGAGGGGTATCTCCCTCGATCTTGTCGTTAGACCAGTTGCCCGCAGCCTGCCCATCCGGGGTCATGCTATCCCAATACTTCACAGAAACCGGTGTGATTCCGAGCGCTAGCAGCGCGTCCTGGTCCGTGTAACCCAGGGAAACCACGCGCTGCGGGGCTTCCTTGATTTCGGTGGAACCATAGCGATGCTCGATGGTGGTGGGGAATGCGCCTTGCTCGGCATTGACCGACTGGGAGTCCGCAGAGTTTTCGGATTGGTCATCAGTCGCACACGCCGTCACCGCGGTGCCCAGAGCCAGAACAGTAGCGGTACCGACAAGAATTTTCTTGAGTGTCATTTTTCTCCGTTATTACTGGTGACGGATCTCAGCGCAAGGCCTAGCCCGTTCACGAATGGGAAAGGTCAGAATATTTCGTTGGTTATACCCAAATGGGGGGGCAACCAAGTTCCCCAATCGTTGGAGACAATGACATATTCTCGCACGTTAAAAAGATACCTTAGGCTTGCCTAAATAATCAATGTTACGCTGGTCACCGAAAGATTTCCAGGCACCGTCTATGCGATGCACATGCAGCACACTCAACTTTGAGACAGGCACTACAAAAGGTGCCGCATAGAGTTTCACCTAAATAGTGGGCGCCTAGGGCCAGTTGCGATGACTTGCAGCCCTTCACTTTTACAGTCTTTTAATTAAATGAAGGCTTACCTTACATGAAAACGGTAATATGCTTGTCCATGATTGACAATCACACCCAGCAACAGCCTGAGCCACGCCTCGGGCGCAGCTCCCCTCCCCGCCCAGCGGGAGTAGCTAGGTACCTTTCTCCACCCCGCGACTTAGGGAATCCCATCGCAACCTGTGAGCCAGTACTTTCCGTGGCGTCACTCCGCAGCACCGGTGCTCGCTGGGCACTATTGGCTGGGCGTGGGGGCATCGGCAAGCGGAAGCAGCGATTGGAGGCCGCGCCATGAGTGTGCGCACTACCCGCCTCCTGGGGCTAGGGGCGCTGCTCTTGCTGGTCCTCGTTGGTACGATTTGCAGTTTGCTGTATGGCGCCCGTTCCATTCCTGCGGAGGACGTGTGGACTGCACTGCGAGAACTCCCGGCCGCACGCGGTGGCCAGGACGAAGTGTCCACCAACCAACGCGTGGTAGCTGAGCTGCGGCTGCCGCGCACCATCCTGGCCATCATCGTGGGGGCAGCACTCGGAGTCGCCGGTGCTCTAATCCAAGGCCACACCCGCAATCCCCTGGCGGATCCGGGAATCCTGGGTGTCAGTTCCGGCGCGGCGCTTAGCGTTGTGGTCAGCTTCGCGCTATTTGGCATCACCGCCCCGTGGGCCACCGCGGTGGTAGCCTTCCTCGGCGCGATTGCGGCCACCGCACTCGTCTTTGGCCTGGCCTCCGCAGGCAAGGCAGCCGTCGACCCCTTGTCCTTAGTGCTG
The DNA here is from genome assembly GCF_030229885.1 of Corynebacterium sp. MSK204. Classification (NCBI taxonomy): domain Bacteria; kingdom Bacillati; phylum Actinomycetota; class Actinomycetes; order Mycobacteriales; family Corynebacteriaceae; genus Corynebacterium; species Corynebacterium sp. MSK204. Next base: position 25,454 of record NZ_JASPGQ010000020.1, read on the forward strand.
GGCGGCGCCGCATTGTCGGCGGTCTTAAGCGCCATCACCAGCGCCTTCGTGCTCACCAATGAGAATAACCTGGACCGGATGCGCTTTTGGACCGTCGGCTCCCTGGCCGGCCGGGATATGAACATCGCGCTAGGGATCCTGCCGTTCATAGTGGTGGGATTGATCCTGGCGTTCGCTACCGGCCCTCAGTTAAACATCTTGAACTTAGGCGACGACGTGGCCGCAGGACTCGGCATCAATACCGCGGCCGCAAGGCTGGCCGGCATGGGGATCATCGCCTTGCTAGCTGGCGCGGCCACGGCTGCGGCGGGCCCGCTGGGCTTCATTGGCCTGGTAGTACCCCATATCGTCCGGGCGCTCACCGGCCCAGATTATAAGTGGATTTTGCCGTACTCTGCGCTAGCCGGCGCGGCGCTGCTGCTATGTGCTGACGTAGTGGGCCGCCTCATCGCGCGCCCCGGCGAGCTCCAAGTGGGCATCGTATTGGCCTTCGTTGGCGCGCCGTTCTTCATCGCCTTGATCTACCGAAAGAAGGTGATGACGCTGTGATGCGACGAAACAAGGCCGCGCAGGCCGTACAGGATAAACAAAGCACTTCGTGGCAGATGCCGGGCGGGGTACCATTCCGGGCTGGCCCCATCTCCTTCCTCTGGCGCCCGCGGGTGGTGCTGGTATGCATCATCGCCGCGGCGCTCATCGTCTTTTTGGGCGCGCTTTCCATCGGGCTGGGTGACTACCCTATTTCCGTTCCCCGAGTACTAGAGGTGATTTTCCAAGGGCAAGGATCCCGCGTAGAAAAACTCGTGGTCTTGGAATGGCGCATGCCTCGAGTGGCCACGGCCATCGCGGTCGGCTGCGCGCTGGGGCTTTCCGGTGCGCTCACTCAAACAGTCACCCGCAACGCGCTGGCCAGCCCCGATATCCTCGGCATCACCACGGGTGCCTCCGCCATGGCCGTCACGGTCATCGTCCTCGGCAGTGGCGGTGGGTTCGCCGGTTGGCTTGCCGGAATCGGCATTCCTCTGGCCGCGTTGCTGGGCGCGATTCTGAGCGCCACGGTGATTTGGGCGCTGGCTTGGCGACGCCAAGCCGATTCCTACCGTCTCGTCCTCGTGGGCATCATTATTACCGCGCTGCTGAGTTCCTACATTAATTTCCTCATGGTCCGCGCGGAGCTGCGGGATGCAAGCCAGGCACAGTTCTGGCTCACCGGTTCCCTAGCGAGGTCGGAGTGGAGTACCACCATCCCCATCGCCGTCCTTGTGATCGTCTGCGCCCCGTTGCTGGCCTGGATCGCCTACCAAGCACTGGCCACCACTCTGGGCCCCGACCTCGCCCGAGCGCTGGGCCAGCGAGTCAACGCCGTGCAGGTGGCGATGTTGGCATTGGCCGTAGCTCTGGCTGCGGTAGCGGTCTCCGCTGCCGGGCCCATCGGCTTCATCGCCTTCGTAGCGCCCCAGGTGGCCCTTCGGTTGTGTGGCGTACCCAGTCCCCCGCTTGCGGCGTCGGCGCTTACCGGCGCAGTACTGCTGCTCGGCGCGGACATCGTCACCCAAGCGGTTCTGCCGGTGGAACTTCCGGTGGGTATTGTCACCTCCGCACTGGGCGGCATCTTCCTCATCTACCTACTCGTTCAACGCACTAGGAGCACAGACGCATGACCTCCCCCATCCCCCAGCCAAGCGCAGACCGACCAAATACCGCGGGTGGCGTCGTCGCTTCCTCGGTCACGGTGGGCTACGGACAGCGCACCATTATCCGCGATCTCAGCGCCACGTTCCCGGCCGGAAAGATCACCACCATCGTGGGGCCGAACGGCTGCGGTAAATCGACCTTGCTGCGCGCCATGTCAGGACTGCTCGACCTCGGTACAGGGCACGTAAGTGTGGATGGACAAAACATCTCTGAAATGAAGCGCAAGGACGTCGCCCGGATACTGGGAGTCCTGCCCCAATCACCCGTGGCACCTGAAGGCCTGTTGGTCTCCGATCTGGTGGCCCGCGGCCGGCACCCGCACCAGGCATGGTTCCGGCAGTGGTCCTCCACGGACGAAGACGCAGTATTCGAGGCCCTAAAGCAAACCGGTTCTGCAGATCTTGCCAGCCGCACGCTGGATGAACTTTCCGGCGGCCAACGCCAGCGCGTATGGATCTCCATGGTGTTGGCGCAAAACACCGACATCCTCTTCCTAGACGAGCCGACAACGTACCTTGATCTCGCGACCTCCGTGGACATCCTCGAGCTAGTTGATAGCCTGCGCCAGAAACTAGGCAGAACGGTGGTAATGGTGCTACACGATCTCAACCTAGCGGTGCGCTACTCCGATTATCTTGTGGTTATGAAAGACGGCCAGGTCATTGCTTCCGGCGCACCTGCAGAAATCATCACCGCAGAGCTGCTGCAGGACGCTTTTGATCTGCGGGCGCGGGTCATCGAGGATCCAGAGACTGGAGACCCGCTCATCGTCCCGCTCAGGAAACCGGCTTAAGCCCAAGGACTAAGCCCACCCACTGGGGTGGCACATAAGTAAATGAAGTGCCCCAGGTTTTGTTCCGTTTGAGTAGATGGGAAAATCTTCGAACATGCCGAAGAAGTTTGATCAGGATGCGAAGGACCGTGTGGTCCGCCTTGTTGAGGATCGCATTCTGGCGGAGAATATTTCGACACAGGAAGCGTGCAAGATGGTGGCGCCGAAACTGGGCGTGTCGTGGCACACAGCCCGGCAGTGGACGCAGGCCGCTCGTCGTGAAGGAGGCGTTGTCGAACGCTTGCCTGAGGATCTGGCTGCGGAGAATGCGCGGTTACGCCGTGAGAATCAACAACTGCGGGATACCAACGAGCTATTGAAGGCTGCCTCAGCTTTTTTCGCGTCGGAACTCGACCCAAAACGTCGGAAATGATCCGGTTCATCGATGAGCATCGGAATCGTTTCTCAGTCGAGTTCATCTGCCAGACGTTAAACATCCACCGTGAAGGCGGTTTTATCACGTCGCGTGGTTACCGCCAATCCAAGGCGCGTGGGCTGAGTGCCCGTAGTCTTCGCGACGCCGCCCTCATTGAGTACATCAGCGAAATTCATGCTGACAATTACGGCGTCTACGGAATCCGCAAGATGTGGCACGCGCTGCGCCGCCAGGGCATTGACATTGGCCGCGAGCAAACAGCCCGGCTGATGCGCAGCGCTGGCCTGTCCGGCAAGGGCAAAGGTAGGGCACCAATCACAACGCGCAAACCCAAGGGCCCGGATCTTCGCCCTGACTTGGTAAATCGTGAATTCAAGGCCCCTGGTCCCAATCGGCTGTGGGTGGCGGACATTACGTATGTGCGCACCAGGAAAGGCTTCGTGTACACCGCGTTCGTGACCGATGTGTACTCCCGGAGGATCGTCGGATGGACGCTGTCGGATTCGATGCGCACCGAAGCCTTGCCGCTGCAGGCGCTGAACCAGGCGATCGTGTGTGCCAAGGAAACAACGGGTTTGATTCACCATTCGGATCACGGGTCGCAGTATGTCAGCGTGGTCTACAACGAGCGACTTGCCCAGCACGGGATTGCCGCTTCCACCGAGACGGTTGGCGACTCCTACGACAATGCTTTAGCTGAGAATGTCAACGGCTCCTACAAGAACGAGTTGATCCATACCCGCACTTGGAACGATGTCGTCGACGTGGAAAACGCCACGTTCGAGTGCGTCAACTGGTGGAACGAATCACGGCTCCATCAGAGCTTGGGCTACCGCACGCCGGCTGAAGTAGAAGCCGAGTTTTGGGAACATCACCCCAGTCGAGAAATAATGGAAATCAAGGCAAATGCCTAGGAACAAAACCCGGGGCACTTCAGCACATCCGTGTGAGCCGAGTATTCGGTTCAGTGGTCATAGACAAACTGGAAGCGGATCACCAGTGAGTTGCTTTAAGCAAAATATTTCGCGGCCTTGCGCAGGATAT
>NZ_JASPGQ010000021.1:0-28671 GCF_030229885.1 Corynebacterium sp. MSK204
AACTCACAATGAACATCCTCTCCTACGGACACAAGATCCGCACTAATCGGGTGTCCACTAAACGAGGGTAACCTCAGTTTGCGGCGGTTGCGTTCATTGCAGGCATAGCGCTTTTTGGGACGCAGATTCACGCCGCGAAGGAGCAGGGGACCGACGTAGATATTCGCGCTGCGTTGAGTTGGGCTGGTGTAGAAAGCACCGACGAGGGTCCTGATCATACGGTGGCCTACGATTCTTTCCACGGCGAGGACCTGGATATGGATATTTATAAGCCCAATGATGGCGGCACCCACCCCGTCATGATGTATGTCCACGGCGGCGGCTGGGATCAGATGAACAAGCACTCCCAGGCGTTCAATATGCGGCAGATGGCGCAACGCGGCTACCTCGTATTATCCATCGATTACACGCTGTCCAGCTGGGATCAGCCCACGTGGAAGGTGGCAGCGGGGCAGGTGGGATGCGCGATGAATTGGGCCCACGCCCACGCAGTGGATTATGACGGCGACCCGGAGCGCTTCTTTATGTACGGCGAATCCGCCGGCGGCCAGTTGGTGCTGAATGCGACTGCCGATGCCGCCGCGCACCCCAACCAGCTGCCTTCCGCCGATTGCCCCGGCACGCCGGCCGTTCCCCGCGCCGTGTATGTGGATTCACCGGCCCTCGATGTCCGCCACATCTATGATTCTGACGATCCCTATGCCGCGCAGGGTTCCCGCGATACCGTGCAGAAATACCTGGGTGGAACGCCCGAGGAATATCCAGACCGCGCGGATTTCGTTACCTCGGCTACGCACCTTACTTCGGACATGCCGCCCATCAAGATTGTCCGCAGTGACAACGATCGCCTCGTCCCGCCGGAAAGCTATGACGACTTTCGCCGCATAGCGCATGAAAAGAACATCGACCTGAGCGAGTACGTGCGTCCTCACGCTGACCACGCATCCGCCCTCAGCGCCCACGGAGTGTGGAATCAGCACTTGCTCCAAGCGATGCCCCAATTCTTCGCCGAGCACGATCCGCAAGCTTCTTAGGCTCCCGAAACCCCTGGGGTTATGCGTGGCTTACTTGACTGACCTTGAAGTGCTCGGAAGCGGTTTTGACGGCTCCAAAAGCAGCCCAAGTGACGTGGAGGAGAAGCAAAACAAGCAAGGCGGCGCTGACAGTATCCATCCAGCCCAGGCCCCACGCCAGCGCCGCGGGCTGCGTGGACAGGGTGTGAGTGCCGAGGCAGCAGGTGCCCACGGGGAAGGTGCTGGCCCACCAGCTGGGGTTAAAAGACATTGGGGTGTTTCCAAGAGCGGTACCCCAATGCTTGGCGATGGCATAGACCGACAGCGGCACGCCGAAGCTCAGCATCACTACACCATAGATCATGGCGCGGAAATGCCATTGGTCACCGGCGAGTAGCTGTGCTGCCGCGGTGGACTGGCCGACCAACCCCAGTGGAATCCAAGCGGTGGCGGCGAAGTTAATGGGAACCTTGGGGAAAGTACGCCGGTAAACGAAGGCGAATATCGGCATTCCCGTAACCCAAGCCAAGACGAAGCAGAACACGCCGATGCCGTGGATGACCGAGCTCCACTCGCCAGCGTGCGTTGCCAGCTGTGCCGAAGCAGTGGCGGAAACCATAGGTGCCACCAGCGGAAGCCCTAAGGCAAAGGCGGGATTAGTGGGATGATTGAAGAGAAGATACTTTACATACTTTAAGCAGGTAATCACGCTGAGGACGGTTCCCACGGCCCAACACACAGCGTGAATTGACCAGGCATCAAAGATGAGGGAGTAGGCGCTGCCCAAGGCAAGGATGCCCATGGAAACCATGCCCCATGCAGGCATGTCGTCGGAATGAAAACCTGGATTTCGGTACTTAATGAATCCCGCCGTGAGCGCCAAGAAGACAAGAGTCGCCACGCCGAGCATGATTTCGGCAGGGAGGCGCCCAATCACCGGGCTTAAGTGCGTATCGATGAGGGATGAGGAGATCGATAGTTCCATGAGTGCTCCCGCCCAGGCAGGCCCTAGCGGAGGAATTTTCATGTCATTCCGAACTTTTAACATTTCAGGTTATTTGCTTCCTCATGCTCGTGGGAGACTGCGCAATCCGAACGGAATTCCAATGAATAAATATACTCCTACAAGGGTCGATGATGGAGATCGGGCTTTACCCATGCGTTAATGGAAACCATGTGGCTCGTAGATGGGATGGATTCTGGCGAAGAGGATTAGATTCTCCTTTTCCTTGAAGCTCTTTACTCCCCTCAGTAGACTTACGGTAACGTAACTTAGCTCTGGTGGGAGAAAGAAGTATCGCTGTGGCTCAGATACACGCTGAAGGAACAAAAGAGGCGGGGGAGCATCCCTTGAAAGAAGGCTTGGTGCAGCGCACCTATTGGATGGCGGATCGCGGCGAGCGGCCGCTGACCCGTGGATGGGGTCATGCGCTGGCGGCGTTGCTATCGGTGATCGCCTCCACCGTTCTCATCACGTATGCGTGGATGACGCTGCACTGGTGGCAGGGTCTAGGCGTTACCGTCTATGGCCTAGGATTGGTAGGGCTTTTTGGCGTCTCGGCGCTGTACCACCGCTATCCGTGGCCTAGCCCCCGAGCGGTGCAATGGTGGCGGCGGGCGGACCACGCCACGATTGCGGTATTCATTGCCGCCACATACACCCCGTTGTGTTTGATTGCGTTATCCCCAGCGCAGGCAGCATGGATGCTCGCCATTGCGTGGGCGGGCGCGATCTTGGGCGTGATTTTGAACCTAGTGTGGATTGAGCACCCGCGGTGGCTCGATGTTGTGGTGTACCTAGCGCTGGGCTGGTTGGTGCTGCCGCTACTACCCACGCTGTGGAGTGATGCCGGCGCAGCAGTGGTCTGGCTATTGCTGGCCGGCGGCGTGGTTTACTCCGTAGGTGCGCTGGTCTATGGCTTTAAGTGGCCTGGGCGCAATGCGCGCTACTACGGCTATCACGAGCACTTCCACACCGCGACCATCGCGGCGGCAGTGGTGCACCTCGTGGCGGTATGGCAAGTGGTCGTTGGCGCTGCCTAGACCGTAATTGCCGTGTTATTGAACAGGGCGGCATGCGCCAGGATGATCAATCCTTGCCGCAAATCCGTCTGGTTAACGGTCAGCGAGAATCCGGAAAGTCTCCCACCAGTCTTGTTCGATTTCCTTGGCCTGCGGCGAGGCTAAGTGTTCATCCACGTCTCCGTCGAGGTCAACATTAGGCAAAAGAACTTCTGCTGGTTGTAGCGGAGGTCGCGGGGTGGGCGCGCCGGAGATCATCGCCTGGGAGAACTCTTGGAGGATTTCGTTCCAGGCAAGGCCGTGGCTCAAATCGGGAAGCCGGGTCGATTCAACTCCGCCGTAAAACGCAATGATGCTATCTACTACTTCACGTTCGTATGTGCTGAGATTGTCGGACTGACCACCGGGAACATAGGGCACTGGCCAGGGTTTTTCATCCCCCCGCTACCTGCCAGGTTTGAGTGCGCAGTTCGCGGGAAACAGGGCCATGTCGCCACGCTTGAAACTCCGCTTGGAATAACGGTCGGCCCGTCCACGCCAGATGCCAGCCTTGGGAGAAGTAGCACAGCTTGTACAGCTTGAGCTTGTCCACATTGGGAATGCGTTCAGTTATGTACTGCCCAACGTCAAAAATTTCAGCCATGCTCTCCTCCTTTCAGTTTCGCGTTAAAGTATACGGCCTCATTTTGCAGTGGGAAAGAGCTTCTGTGCTTCCGTTCCCGCGGCAACCGCGGCTGCGAGCAGCATGCGGGCTTGGGGTGCGCGGAGGTTGCCGGAGGGGATGACGCCGGCATCGGCAAGCGTGGCACCGCCACCGGCGCCGCCGTAGATACCCTCGACGGGGCCGTGATCCACGCGGGTAGTAAGCACGACGGGAACGGACTTGGCGGCTTCCATGGCGGCGGTAGCCAGATCGGGGCCGATATTTCCTGAACCCATGCCCTCTATGACGATGGCCTGCGCGCCCTTGGCCAAGGATTGCTCAATGAGATCCGCTGGGGCGCCGGGGTAGGCGGCGATGATGTCCACGCGGACATCGCCAAGCGGAGCGTACTTCAGCGGCTCGGGGCGTTCTGGGAATTTCTCCTGGCTATTGGTAGCAAAGCCATCGGCCTTTTCCGTATCAGATTTAAACGCGCCGCGGGCGGGGATCACCTTGCCGCCAAAGGCGATGAATGCGCCGTGGCCGGCATAGTCCGAGTTGGTGACGGTCTCTACCGCGGTAGCGAGGTTTTCTGGGCCGTCTGGATCATCGTCATCGAACGGGCGCATTGCGCCGGTGAGTACGACGGGCTTATCGCTGTCGTGGAAAGTGTCGAGCGCAATGGCGGTCTCTTCCATGGAATCGGTGCCGTGGGTGACGATGACGCCATCGACGTCATCGCGCTCTAGCTGCTCCTGTACGGCGGTGATGATTTTATCGGTATCGGCCAAGGTCATCGCAGAAGAATCCAGGTTGGCAATGTCTTTGACCTCAAGCTCCAACTTGTCTTTGTCGAACTCGGAGTACAGCGGGTCCACCAAATCAGAGCCCTTTACGGTGGGCACCTCCGCGCCCTTGTCATCGTGGGTGCTGGCGATGGTGCCGCCGGTAGAAAGCACCACCACATGCCCCTCGATTTCGGAGCGCTGCTTGGCGTGGGAGCCGCTTGATTTGGCGGAAGTGGTGGAAGAGCTTGTGGCGGAGCTGCTGGCGCTACTGGAGCTGGTAGCGGAACTAGAACTCGATGCTGTGGAAGATGCTTCTGAGGTCTTTTCCGCGGAAGTAGAAGAAGAGGTAGTCGTCGGCGTAGCCGAAGCCTCATCTTTATCCTCCTGGTTGGCCGGGTTCTGGCAGGAGGCCAGCAGCACTGCGGAGGCAACTAATGCGGCGGAGTACTGCACCCTGCGGCGCAGGCGTGGGTTAGACATATCAACTCATTTCTCTAGCGTGGTCTCAGTAACCAATTTAATACCACGCTGGTGCGCAGGCGCCGCACAAAAGAAAATGTGCTGAAAATTTAATCCACGTGCTGGTAGTGCGGCGCCACGATGAGCGGCTTCGGGGAATATTCGCCGCGCAGCTCGCGCAAGATATTGGCGTGCTCGGCCAGGCGGATATCTTCTTCCGTCTGTGGGGTAAAGGTGCGCGCGGTCAGCGGCTGCCCGTCGCGGTCCAGGGCAATATAGGCCACGGTGGCGTGGATGGCGGTCTTGAGATTATCGCGGCCGCCGCGGGGATCGCCGGCGCGAACGTGGATGGACATCTGCATGGAGCGGCGGTCCGTGCGCATCATGCGGGCATCGACCTCAATGAGATCGCCGATGGAAATGGGCTTATAAAAGCGGATGCCACCGGCATAGACGGAAACGGTGCGCTCGCCGGACCACTCCATGGTGCAGGCGGTGCCGGCTTCATCGATCCACTGCATCGCGGTGCCGCCGTGCACCTTGCCGCCCCAGTTGACGTCGGTGGGCTTGGCCAGGAAACGATTGACCATGCGTGGGGCATCGGAAGGCCCATCGTAGCTCTGCTTGTCCATCTCGAGCTCGATTGCCTTGCGCAGCTCGATGCGGGATTTCGCGGCCTCGGCCACGCGCATGTGCTCATCGGTATCCGGCACGAAGGTGGGAACCGGGGTGGTCTTATCGCTTTCGGGGTCCTTGGCCACGAAGATGACCAGGCAATCGCAGGCGCGGGTGAAAATGCCCTCGCGGGGATCGGCAGAAAGCACCTCGTTGATGATGTGCATGGAAGACCGGCCGGTCATCGCGATGCGCGAGCGCACCTCCACGATGTGCCCGGAAGGAATGGGCCGGGTGAAGTGGATATGGCCCACATAGGCGGTCACGCAGTACTGCCCGGACCACTGCACGGCGCAGGCGTAGGCGGCCTTATCGATCCACTCCAGCACGCGCCCGCCATTGATGCCGGGGGCGCCGGCCATGGTGACATCGGTTGGCGATGCCATAAAGCGCAGCGTAAGGGTAGGGGACTTTTGGGTTTCCGCAGCAGCGTCAGTAGGTGACATAAACAATAAGATAACAGTAGCTATGCTGTGGCTATGCCTAAACCCGTAGATCCCGCCGCCACGCGCGCGGCAGTCATCGCCATCAAGGATTGGATTCAGGACCCGGACGGGCAACAAAAGCCAGGCAGGGCCCTGCTTGCCGATGCCGTCCGTCGCACCGCCCGCACCCTCGAAGCCGACGCGCCGGGGCACTCGGTGGAGCTGCGCGTACCCCCATTTGTTGCGGTGCAGTGCATTGAAGGCCCTCGTCATACGCGCGGCACCCCACCCAATGTGGTGGAAATGGATGCGGAGACTTGGCTGCGTTTGGCCACCGGTGTCACGGACTGGGACGAGGTCAAAAACACAGGTCGCATCGATGCTTCCGGGTCGCGTTCAGGGGAGATTGCACAGTGGTTGCCCATCATTCCGTTAGTTTTCGACGGCCCAACGCGCTAATATAAACGCCGTGGTAGAAGTACATACTCCTAGTATCACTGACCTTGACGATCGTAACGAGGAGGAACCCCGCGAAGAGTGTGGCGTCTTTGGCGTCTGGGCTCCCGGGGAGGAAGTCTCCAAACTTACCTACTTTGGCCTTTTTGCTCTCCAGCACCGCGGCCAAGAAGCCGCCGGCATTGCGGTGGGCGATGATGACCGCATCGTCGTCTTCAAAGACATGGGCCTGGTGGCCAATATCTTCGATGAATCGACCCTTTCTGCCTTAAACGGCAATGTGGCGGTGGGCCATACGCGCTATTCCACGGCCGGTGGCAAGGAATGGTCCAACGTGCAGCCGATGTTTTCCACCTCCTCTACGGGCGTGGATATTGCCTTGGGCCACAACGGCAACCTGGTCAATTACCTCGAGCTGCGTGCAGAGGCCGTCGAGCGCGGCCTGATTAAGCCGCACGAGGAATCGGTTTCTGACTCGATGTGCTTGTCCATGCTGCTTGCCGATGGCGTCGATGACACCACCTCCGTCTTCGACTCCGCCCGCGAGCTCCTGCCGCGGGTGAAGGGCGCATTCTGCTTGACCTTTACCGATGGCCACACCATGTACGCCGCGCGCGACCCGCAAGGCGTGCGCCCGCTGGTGCTGGGCCGACTGGCCAAGGGCTGGGTTGTTGCCTCCGAAACCTGCGCGTTGGATATCTGTGGCGCGCAATTTATTCGCGAAATCGAGCCGGGCGAGCTCGTCGCCATCGATGAGGCCGGCATCCGCTCTGAAAACTTCGCGCCCGTCAAGCGCAGCGGCTGCGTTTTCGAGTACGTGTACTTGGCCCGCCCGGATAGCGATATCAAGGGCCGCTCCGTCAACGCCTCCCGCGTGGAGATCGGCCGCCGCCTGGCCCGCGAATACCCGGTTGAGGATGCAGACCTGGTCATCCCCGTACCGGAATCCGGCAACCCGGCCGCGGTGGGCTACGCCCGCGAATCCGGCATCACCTTCGCCCACGGCTTGGTGAAAAACGCGTATGTGGGCCGCACCTTTATTCAGCCCACGCAGACCCTGCGCCAGTTGGGCATCCGGTTAAAGCTCAACCCGTTGCGCGAGGTCATCGACGGCAAAAAGCTCGTCGTGGTGGATGATTCCATCGTGCGCGGCAATACCCAGCACGCGCTTATCCGCATGCTGCGCGAGGCCGGCGCCGCCGAGGTCCACGTGCGGATTGCCTCCCCGCCGGTGAAGTGGCCGTGCTTTTACGGCATCGACTTCGCTTCGCCCGGCGAGCTCATTGCCAACGCCAGTCCGTCCGATGACCCGGAAGAGATTTGCTCCACCATCTGCGAGACCATCGGCGCTGACTCTTTGGGCTTTGTCTCCATCGATGAAATGGTCGCCGCCACCGAGCAGCCTCGCTCCGAGCTGTGCACCGCCTGCTTCTCCGGCGATTACCCCCTTGGCCTTCCCGCCGGAAACGCCAATGCTGATGCCGTGCGCACCCTGCTCGGAACCCAATAAAAACACTTAAGGAACTTTTAAAAACATGAGTGACAACACCTACGCCGCAGCCGGCGTCAATATCGAAGAAGGCGACCGCGCGGTAAGCCTATTTGCCCCACACGCCAAGCGCGCCACCCGCCCGGAGGTCATGGGCGGCCTCGGCGGCTTTGCGGGGCTCTTCAAGCTGGGCGATTACAAGGAACCCATCCTCGCCGCCGGCTCCGATGGCGTGGGCACCAAGCTCGCCGTTGCGCAGGCCATGGATAAGCACGACACCATCGGCATCGATCTGGTGGCCATGTGCGTCGATGACCTAGTCGTCTGCGGCGCCGAGCCACTATTCCTGCAGGACTACATCGCCGTGGGCAAGGTCGTGCCGGAAAAGGTAGCCGAGGTAGTCAAGGGCATTGCCGAGGGCTGCGTGCAGGCAGGCGCTGCGCTGCTCGGCGGCGAGACCGCCGAGCATCCAGGCATGATGGGGGAGAACGAATACGACGTCTCCGCTACCGCCGTCGGCGTGGTTGAGGCCGATGGCGTGTTGGGCCCAGACAACGTGCGCGAGGGCGATGTACTCATCGCCATGGGCTCGTCTGGGCTGCACTCCAATGGCTACTCGCTCGCGCGCCACGTCTTGCTGGAGCAGGCGGGCATGCCGCTAGACGGGTACGTGGAAGAGCTCGGCCGCCCGCTAGGGGAGGAGCTTTTGGAACCCACTCGCATCTACGCCAAGGAATGCCTGGCGCTGGCGCAGGAATGCTCCGTATCCACCTTCTGCCACGTCACCGGCGGCGGGTTGGCCGGCAATCTGGAGCGCGTTATTCCAGAGGGCCTGAGCGCTGAGGTCAACCGCTCCACGTGGAATCCGGGCCAGATCTTTAAGCTCATCTCGTCCATGGGCAAGGTCGAGCTGGCGGAGATGGAAAAGACCTTCAACATGGGCGTGGGCATGATTGCCGTGGTCAATCCGGAGGACCGCGACCGCGCCTTGGCCATGCTCACTGCCCGCCACATCGACGCGTGGGAGCTGGGCAGCGTCCGCGAAGCAGACGGCGAAGAACCGCGCGTTATCATGCAGGGCGAACACTCAAACTTCTAGGTACAAGAGGAAGGCCTTAGGTTAAAAACCTAAGGCCTTTTGTGGATTTATCCGGCGAGCGGAAGATTAGCGCTCGTCGTCGTTGTCCTCATCCCATTCGTCGACATACTCGGCGTAGGGATCATCCTCTTCGTAGTCGTGGGAGTCACCCTCCTGCTGAGCAGCGAGTTCCCGCTGAAGGGACTCGATATCCATCTCGGGTGAGTTGTACTTGAGCTGGCGTGCAACTTTGGTCTGCTTTGCCTTAGCGCGTCCGCGTCCCATGTGCATGACCCCCTTGGGCTAGTAGGGCGCTCCAGGGATTCTTGGGCGCCCCATCGGCTTGTCAATTGTGTATCTTCCTGTAAGACACAATAGCGCGTGTGACGAAAAAATTCCGCACCGGCCCCCCGATGAGTGGAAAATCTACCGCCCGCGCAGCCGGTTTACCGCCTCGCGCCCGGCCTTGGGGCCCTCATCTTCGGGGATGGAGGATGCATCAATCGACGCCGCGGTATCGCCGATTTCCAATGTGCCTGCATCCAGCGCAGAACGCTTTACTAGACCCAAGGCGATGGGGCCGAAGTCGCAGTCATTCACGATGGTTCCAATGCGACCTACCTTACGGCCATTGAATGTAATGTCATCGCCCACATTCGGCCTCTCCGGCGCGGATCCGTCCAAGTGGAGGAGCACCAAGAGGCGAGGAGAGCGGCCCAGGTTCTCCACGCGGGCCACGGTTTCTTGGCCGCGGTAGCAGCCCTTATTCAGGTGTACGTGGGCGGGGTTAGCATCGCTGCGGCTAATCCACTGCGGAACCTCGTGCGGGATGGATTTCTTATCCAAATCTGCGGCGAGCTCCGGCTCGCGGGCGCGCACGCGCTCGGCGGTAAAGGCCATGAGCCCGGCAAGCCGCGCGCCCTCTGCCTCTAGGGCGGCCATGGATTCCACCAACTGTTCGCGCGGAATGCCCAGGTCAATGCGCCTGATTCCCGGCCACTGCACCTCGCGGGAAAAGACTACGGTGGGTGGGGTGGGAATATCGGGTTCACCCAGCAATGTCACGATCGCGATATCTGCTTCTTCGACCGTGACCTCAGACCAAAAGACCATCTTGGTTAAAAAGTCTTGGGCAGACTCGAACTGCGCGGCGGGCAGGTCGAGGTAGAAGTCCTCGCCCGCGCGGGTGATATCCATGTGGTGCAAAATGTGGCCTTGGATATCCAGGTCGAGGGCACCGGCGGAGAAGCCGGAGGGGGCATCGTCAAGCTTCTGCGTGAGCAGGTTATTAAGAAATCCCGGCGCATCAGCACCGCTGACGCGCAGCACGCGGCGCTGCGAGCGGTCGATGGCTATGGTCTCGGTCTCGGCCGCACGCTGTTCCCCGAGGGGATTGCCATAGTGCCAGGCCACACCTTGGGCATCGAGTACAGTCGCGTCCTGGTGCTCGGCGGCACCGGCGCGTTGAAGAAGTGGCGAAGAATAACTCACATCTACCGATGGTAGGGCATAATCGAGTCTATGAAACCCTCCCCACGAAAAGAGCCGGTCATCTACGTCGTGGAACCTTTTGGTGGGTCGGTGCGCAAGCATTCGCCCTCCCTGCCGCTGGTCTATGCTGATGATGCCGCCGTGACCCGCGGCGATGGCATTTTTGAATCGCTTTTGGTTCGCGACGGTAAGGCGGCCAACCTTGCCCGCCACGCGCAGCGCTTCCGCGATTCGGCGCGGGCGCTCGACTTACCGGAGCCGCCGATGGATAAGTGGGAAGAGGCGACCCGGCTGGCGATTGCGGATTATTGCGGCGCCGATGCCGAGCTTCCCGATGCCAAATGCACCTGGACCTATACCCGCGGCCGGGCTTCGACCGGCGTGCCCACAGCGTGGGTGACGGTGCAGCCGCTTGGCGATGCCCCGCTTCGCCAACGCACCACCGGCGTCACCGTCATGACGAGCCCGCGCCTGTGGCACGTGGCCGAAGAGCTACCGGCCAAGACGCTCAACTACGCCGCGACGATGGCGATGCTGCGCATGGCCAAGGACAAGGGGTACGATGATCTCATCCTGACGGATCCGGATACCGGCGAAATCTTAGAGGGCGCTACCTCTACCGTGGTGGCGGTGCGGGGAAAGAAGCTGCGCACTGCCGCCGGCCGCGGCATTTTGCCCGGCACCACGCAGGCAGCGCTCTTTGATTACGCCCAGGATCGCGGCTATCGCTGCAAGGCCAAGCCGCTGACGGTGGAGTACTTAGAAAAATCCGACTCGGTGTGGTTGGTCTCTTCCGTGCGCGTAGCGGTGCGGGTGACCAAGCTGAATGAAAAAACGTTAAAAGCCCCGGATAACGAGGAAGAAATCCGGGGGCTTATTGATGCCGCGCTAGGGGCCTAGCCAGCTGCTTAGCCTGCGATGCGGGTGAGCTCGGCGGACATATAGGGGCGCATCTCGCCATCGACCATGCGCTCGTCTACCCAGCCCAGGTTGTTATTGGGCATGAGTCCGTACATGCGCTTGCCGGGGCCCAGGTTCTTCGGGCCGGTCTCGGTGACCATGGTGGAGGCGGATTCGAGCTGCCAAGCGCGCTCGTTGAAGGGCTCGCCGTAGAAGATTTCCACGATGCCGGTTGAAGAGGTGTAGGTGACCTCGATTTCATCCTTGGCGGAGATGCGCCAGAAACCGGTCTCGCGGGTAGACGGGCCCTGCGGCTTGCCCTCGGTATCGATCTTCCAGGTGCGCGAGCTAAAGGTCAGGTAATTCTCGCCGTCGTGGGCGACGACCAGCTGCTGGCCAAAGGTGTATTCGCTGCCATCGGTGTCGTGGGCTTGGCCCTCGCCCTGCCAGACGCCGACGAGGGGGAGGAGTCCTAGCAATCCATCGTGCAGCGACGGGCCCTGGCGCAGGTTGGCGGTATCGGCGGGAACGGGGGCATCGCCAAGCTCGATGGCGGGGATATTGTGGCTGGCCGCATCCTTCCACTGCTCGGCGGCCTGATTGACCGCATCATTGCCATTGAGCGCGCCGGAGGTGTTTTCCGGGTGGGACGCAGCGGCGGTCTCGACGTTCGGGGTATTGGTATTCTCGTTATTTTCGCTCATGGGCGTCCAGCCTAGTCGTGCCGGGGGTGCTTTAACTACTAGACTGGTCCGTTGTGCATGCGCTGATGATTTCCAATCCCAATTCGACCTCGCAATCCAACGGGCTCTTTCGCCAGATCGTGCCCGCCCTGCGGGCCGTAGAAGGCATGCACCTATTGGTGAAATTCACCCATTACCCAGGGCATGCAGAAGACATCGTTCGGGGGATAACCAGGGATGATTATGATGTCATCATTGCCGTGGGCGGCGATGGCACCGTCAATGAGATTGTCAATGGCCTGCTGGGCCCAGCCGGTGAAGATATCCCCAGCCCGCACGAGGTGCCGGCGCTCGCCGTCATCCCCACCGGGTCCGCGAATGTCTTCGTCCGTGCCCTCGGCTTTCCCAATACGCCGGTCGAGGCCACCCACGTTTTGGCCCGCATGCTAGAGCGCGATCTGCGCCGCACCATTTACCTGGGCACCTGGAACGAACGCTGGTTTGCCGTCAACGCCGGTTTTGGCATGGATGCGGACGTCCTCGCGCGCGTGGACCGCGCCCGTGAACAAGGCTTTTCCGCCACCCCGCTGCGCTACCTCAACGTGGCCATTCGGGCTTGGTTGCGGGCTCGCCGCAACCCGCCACAGATCACGGTGCACGCGGAATCCCGCTTGGGGCAGACGCTTCATAAGAAGGATTTCCCACTCTTGTTTACGTCTAATACCAACCCCTGGACTTTCTTGGGCCCCTTGCCGGTGGTGACCAACCCGCGCAATTCCTTTGATGAGGGGCTGGCGCTTTTCGGCCTAGAAAAGCTCAGTGGCGTGCGTGGGGTCATCGGCCTGCTGCACCTCTTTGGTGCCGATAAGCACGGCTGGCTCAAGCGGCTGGTGAAGGAGAAGACCCTAGGCTTTGATGATGCCAAGCGCGTCGAACTCGATTGCCACTCCCCGCAGCGCTTCCAGGCCGATGGCGAATCCGAGGGGACCTTCCGCCACGTGACGCTGACCTCTGTGGCCGATGCCATCGAGGTCTACGCGCCGCAAGACAGGCGGCAGGTGGCCCAGCGCTCCGTGCAGGAAGTGCTGCGGGACTTTATTCGCCTTCGTTAGGATTCGTCCTCATCTGGGGCAGGACCTACCTTATTGGCGGTATCGGCCGCCTTCTTTTCGGCCTCTTCAACGGCCCGTTGCTCCGAACCCTCGATTTCCAGCGGGGATAGCTGAGCCATCTGGACCTTGATATTGCGGCGCTGGACCTCAAAGTAAAGGGTTCCGCCCTGCAGCCTTACCATCGTGGCCTGCGCCGGCAGCGGGAGCTCGCGCGTATCGAAGTTGAGGGAAAACGCCTCCTTGAGGCGCGGATCATCGGTGCCGTAGACCTCCATGCGAAACTCCGGGCCCACTAGCCGCAGCGTGACCATCGCGGTGGACTTTTCCTTATCGCCGGGCAGGGTGCCGGTAAGCTCTGCCTCGGCAGAAACGCCGCCGGAGGGCGAAATATCATCCGGGTTGGCAATGGAGAGATCGGTAATGCCCAGAAGGCGCCCTAACGCCACGCCGTCCAGGGAAATGCCGCGCGAATATGTGGATACGGGCGCGCCTTCAATATCGCCGTTTACTACCTGCTCAGGGGTAACGGTGATATCGCGCAGCACGGTCGAGGCATTGACCATGCCCAGCTTGGGAACCTCCACGTCGAGCGCCTTGACCTGCAAGTAGGGGATTTCTTTAGAGCCTGCCGCCAACAGGTACGGGGTGCCGCCGATATACACCTGGGGGGAGTTTTCCAGCCGCGAGTTCTCCTTTACCTCCTGGGCAATCTTGTGCTCAGAATGCATGGCCACGCAGGCATCGGCCACCCATGCGGCAAAGACCACGCCCACCAGGATGAGGACGTGGACAATGCGCCGGTCGACTTTGACTACACTCACGCCTTCAAATTTAGCCTACGTATTATGGACACCATGAATATCACCGAAGAAAACCTCCCCGCCTCCCCAGAGCTGGCGGGCAGCCTGGAAGAACTGGCAGCGCACGCGGAAAAGGCCGATGGTATCGCCCCGCTTTCGGAGCAATTCCTCAACGGCCTGCGCGATGAGCGCCTGCACCATAAGCACTTGGTTGCCTGGCTGGACGGCGAACCCATTGGCGTATCGAGTCGCGAGGATTCCACCGCGGAACTTTTTATTGCCCCAGACTATCGCGGCACGGGCTATGGCACCGCGCTTTACGATGCCACCGCTAACGCCACCACCAATCTCGAGACCTGGGCACATGGCAATGGCAAACCGGCTCAAGCCTTGGCTGAATCCCGCGACTTGAATGTCACCCGCACCCTTGTGGTCATGGGCATCGATGGCAGCGATCTAGATAGCGCGGCGCACGTAGGCGAGCTGCCGCTGCAGGCCGCTAATTACAGCGAGGCGGTGGACAAGTGGGGCAAGGACACCGTGGAAAGCGAGTGGCTGCGCGTTAATAACGAGGCCTTTTCTTGGCACCCAGAGCAAGGCGGCTGGGATTTAGAGCGCCTGCACCGCGGCATGGAGGCCGAGTGGTTTGATCCCCGGGATGTCTTGTTCTTCTGGGACGAGAAAGAGCAGGGGCACCCGACCCTGGCCGGTTTCCACTGGACCAAGTGGCACGAGGAGGAAGATCCCGGTTTTGGCGAGGTCTACGTGGTGGGCCTTGCGGAGGCGTACCGCGGCCAAAAATTAGGCGGACCATTGCTGCAGATTGGCCTGCGCCGCATGGTAGAAAAGGGAGCTCAGCGGGTTATTTTGTACGTGGAAGCGGACAATGAACCGGCACTGAAGGCCTACAAGCGCCTAGGCTTTTCCGTTGATGAAGAGCATGTCGTCTGGGGCTAGTGTGATTAAGGTCATGTCAACTTTCTAGCTTGTTCATTAATTGTTTACCTCACGGCACCCTGCTGGTTAATTCCTCCGGTTAGCTTTACTGATTGTGAGAAAGCCGCACCTGCGCACCTGCACCCCGCTTCCGAAGAGCGGACGTGGGATGTAAGTTCCCCTTTTTTATGGGGATGCGGTTTCCTCGGACAATCAATCTCTGATCTGCACCGGAAAGGGTTTTCCCGTGATTCGCAACTTCAAGCGCTCTGCCGCTATCTTCGGCCTCGTGGTCGCTACCTCTACCGCTCTCGTAGCTTGTTCTGAGGACACCTCCTCTGACTCCTCGGGTTCCTCCGACGGCAGCGGCGTCGCTGGCGAGCTTGTTGGTGAGGGCGCATCCTCCCAGCAGAACGCAATGTCCTACTTCGGCACCGCCTTCGCAGAGGACAACCCAGACGCAAACCTGTCCTACACCGCTTCCGGTTCCGGTAAGGGTGTTGAGGCTTTCATCAACGGCCAGGCAGACTTCGCTGGTTCTGACTCCCCGTTGAAGGAAGACGACGGCCAGATTGAGGCCGCCAAGGAGCGTTGCGACGGCAACGACGCATGGCACCTGCCTTCCACCATCGGCCCGGTTGCCATTGCTTATAACCTGGGTGACCAAGAGATCAACCTCTCCACCGATACCATTGCCAAGATCTTCAAGGGCGAGATCAAGAAGTGGAACGACGAGGCCATCGCCGCTGATAACGAGGGCGCAGACCTGCCGGACACCGACATCCACGTCATCTTCCGCTCTGACGAGTCCGGTACCTCCGATAACTTCCAGAAGTTCCTGAACGCCTCAACCGGTAACTGGGACGGCGAAGGCAAGCAGTTCCCTGACGCTGTAGGTGAGGGCGCAAACGGTTCCTCCGGCGTTGCTGACCAGGTAGCAAACATCGAGGGTGCCATCACCTACGTTGAGGCCGGCTTCGCTGACCAGAAGGAAGCTGACGGCGTCAAGAAGGCCAAGATCGACTTTGGCAACGGCCCGGTTGAGCTGAATGACGACACCGTCAACAAGGCACTGGAGAACCTGGAGTTCAAGGACACCGCTTCTGAGAACGACATGGTCGTTGACTCCAAGGCTCTCTTCGCTTCCGATGTTGAGGGTGCATACCCGCTCATCCTGACCACCTACAATATCGTCTGCTCCGCTGGCTACGATGACGAGACCGCTGAACTGGTCAAGACCTTCTTCAACGACGTTCTGGATCACCAGGATGACCAGTTGGCAGAGCAGGGCTTCATCCCAGTTAAGGGTGACCACCTTGACCGCCTGAAGAGCGCTGTTGACGCACTGCAGTAACGCATAAACCCCGCTTTACCTCGCGAAATAACATTCCGCCCGCCCCCACTGCCGCCCTCGAGACGCGCTTTGGGGGCGCAGGCATGTACATCGCATGTCCCTTTGTTTCACTTCAAATAAGGATTAGTACGTCTCATGGCAGACAATAATCTCACCCAGGCATCGACCTCGGAGGCCCTTCCCGTCTCTGGCGCCGAACAGCCTCATACCCGTGGCGATAATGAGACTGACTTGGCTACCTCCAGCTCCGGTAGCTCCGTCAAGCGCCCCGGTGACCGCATTTTCGAATTCCTCTCCACGGCCTCTGCCACGCTGATTACCGTGATGATCGCGGCGATTGCCGCCTTCCTCATCTGGCGTGCCGTCCCCGCGCTCAGCGTGAACGAGAATGGCCTACTGGGCTTTTTCACCCACGGTGAACGCTGGGAGACCACCGATACTTCTGCGATGAAGTTCGGTATCCCGACCATGTTCGGCACCACCGTCCTCATCTCGGTATTCGCGCTGATTCTGGCCATGCCAGTCGCGCTTGCGATTGCCATCTTCTTGTCCAACTACGCCCCGGCCCGCTTGGTTAAGCCACTGGGTTTCTTGGTGGACATGCTGGCCGCAGTGCCGTCCATCGTCTACGGCCTGTGGGGTTGGCAGGTCCTTGGCCCAGCCCTGTCCAGTTTCTACACCTGGATGGAGTCCTGGGCCGGTGGGTTCTTCCTGTTTACTCATTACGATAATTCGCCCGCCTTTGCTACCGGCCGCAACCTCTTCACCGGTGGCATCGTGCTCGCCGTGATGATTTTGCCGATTATCGCCGCCACCGCCCGCGAGGTCTTCGTGCAAACGCCTCCGGGCCAGATCGAGTCCGCCTTGGCACTGGGCGCTACGCGCTGGGAAGTCATCCGCATGACCGTCCTGCCCTTCGGCATGTCCGGCTACGTCGCCGGCTCCATGCTGGGCTTGGGCCGCGCTCTGGGTGAGACCATGGCGCTGTACATGGTGGTCTCGCCCCTGGTGGACTTCCGCTTCTCGCTTTTCGATGGCGGTACCACTTTCGCCACGGCCATCGCCCTCGCGGCCGCCGAGTTCGGTAACGAGACGCGCGCCGGTGCCTATATCGCCGCCGGTTTGATGCTGTTCTTGCTGACGTTTGTCGTCAACGCCATTGCCCGCGCCATCGTGAAGAGCAAGTAAGGAAGGACAACAATGACTACTACGACAAATAACAAGCCCGCCTCCGCTGGTGGGGCAACCTTCCTGGAAATCTCCGGTTCCCGCAAGGCGGCCAATAGCATTGCCACCGTCGTTGTATGGGGCGCTATGGCTTTGGCGATGGTCCCTCTGATCTGGGTGCTGTGGGAGCTCGTTGCTCGCGGTAGCGGCGTGATTTTCTCCGCTGACTGGTGGACGCTGTCCCAGCGCGGCGTGATGAATAGCGCCGAAGGCGGCGGTGCCGCCCACGCCATCGTCGGTACCTTCGTGCAAACCGCCCTGGCTTCCATCCTCTCCATCCCGATCGGTATCTTCACCGCCATCTACTTGGTGGAATACTCCAAGGGTGGCTGGCTCGGCCGCATCACCACCTTCATGGTGGACATCCTGTCCGGCGTGCCCTCCATCGTGGCCGCGCTGTTCATCTTCGCCATGTGGATCACGCTCTTCGGCTTTGGACGTTCCGGCTTTGCCGTCGCCCTGTCCTTGGTCCTATTGATGATCCCCATCGTGGTGCGCAATACCGAAGAGATGCTGCGCGTGGTTCCCATGGACCTTCGCGAGGCCTCCTATGCCCTCGGCGTGCCCAAGTGGAAGACCATTGCACGCATCGTGCTGCCGACAGCCCTGTCCGGCATCGTGACCGGCATCATGCTGGCCATTGCTCGCGTGATGGGTGAATCCTCGCCAGTGCTGGTCTTGGTTGGTTCCTCCTCGGTCATCAACTGGGATGCGTTTAAGGGCTCACAGTCCTCACTGCCGCTGATGATGCTTGATATGTACAAGGCGGGCGCGCAGCCTGCCGTGCTGGATAAGCTGTGGGGCGCAGCGCTGACGCTGGTTATCCTCATCGCCATCCTCAATATTGCGGCGCGAGTAATTTCCGCGAAGTTCTCGGTCAAGAAATAGCCGCACACGATTCCGCCACTTTTACACCCCTCAAGAGGAGAAACCTCCACAATGTCTAAGCTCGAGCTCAATGACGTCGATATTTTCTACGGCGATTTTCACGCCGTACAGAACGTAAATATGCAGATCCCGGCGCAGGCCGTGACCGCCTTCATCGGCCCGTCCGGCTGCGGTAAGTCCACCGTGCTGCGCACCTTGAACCGCATGCACGAGGTCATCCCGGGTGCATCCGTCAAGGGCGAGATCCTGCTCGATGGCACCAATATCTACGGGCCCAAGGTCGACCCAGTTTCCGTGCGCAATACCATCGGCATGGTATTCCAGAAGGCTAACCCATTTCCCACCATGTCCATCGAGGACAACGTGGTTGCTGGCTTGAAGCTGTCTGGTGAGAAGAATAAGAAGAAGCTCAAGGAAGTAGCCGAACAGTCCCTGCGCGGCGCTAACCTCTGGGACGAGGTCAAGGACCGCCTGGATAAGCCGGGCGGCGGCCTCTCCGGCGGTCAGCAGCAGCGCCTGTGCATCGCCCGCGCGATTGCCGTGGAACCAGAAGTGCTGCTGATGGACGAGCCCTGCTCCGCTCTGGACCCAATTTCCACCTTGGCCGTGGAAGATCTTATCCACGAGCTGAAGGAAAACTTCACGATCGTCATCGTGACCCACAACATGCAGCAGGCCGCCCGCGTGTCCGATAAGACCGGCTTCTTCTCCCTAGAAGCTACCGGCAAGCCGGGACACCTGGTGGAGTTCGATGAAACCACCCGAATCTTTGAGAACCCTTCCCAGAAGGAAACCGAAGACTACATCTCTGGCCGCTTCGGCTAAAGGTAGACTCTGATTGTCCGAAAAGGGCGGTACCTCCAGCGCAGGAAGGTACCGCCCTTGTGGCAGTTTTATTAGCGGCGGAATTGGCGCTCTAATTCGCTCATGCGGGCCTCGAACTCGGCGTCCTTTTGATCCTCTTGGAGCTTTCTTTCAAACTCTTCTGGCAATAGGCCGGTGGCAAAGTAAATGATGCGCCCAGCCACGGAGACGCAGTGGTCCGCGTAGCGCTCGTAGTAGCGGGTAATCTGCGCCGTCTCTACGGCCTGGCGCACCGTTCCTTCCCAGTCACGCTGGGTGAGGATGCGCAGCAGGTGGTGGTTAATATCGTCCACCGCATCATCATCGGAACGCAGGTTGACGGAGAGCTCGGCATCAGGGGTGACCAAAATATCGTGCACCACCGAACCCATTTCCTGGGTCAGGCGGAACATCTCTTCCATGAATCCGAGGTATTCAGCGGGCACGACGGCCTCAGGGTGGCGACGGCGCGCGGCATCGGCAATGTGCTGGGCCAGTTGGCCCATGCGGAAAAGATCCTCAACGATGTAGATGGAAGAGACCACCTGGCGCAGATCCTGGGCCATGGGATTTTCTAGAGCCAGAAGCTTTACCGCGCGTTCGGAGCAGCGGGAGCGAATCTCATCGAGTTCCTCGGTGAGGCTAAGCGCTTCCTCCGCGGGTTCCAGGGCGCAATCGAGCAGCGCCTGGGAGGCCTGATCCATGATGGTGCGGACGGTATCGCACATGACGATGAGGTCGTGCGAGAAGTTGTCCAGATGTTCACGGTAGGCAGTACGCATGCAGGAAATGATAGCTCACAAACCGCGCAAATGCTTGCTGAGTCACACCAGTGTGGGTTTAGCCGCCGGAGTTATAAATATCAGCGCCGACCGGAACGAATTCATCCTCGGGGTCATCGAGCCAGCCATCGGGAAGCGCGACCTTGGAGGGCGAGCCCTGGCGCCCGCGCGCACCATCGGCATCGGCAGCCAAAGCATCAGAATCCGCCCAGGGCGCCAGCAATTCGCGCAGGCTCTCTAAGGAATCCACCTTGGCCAAGCCGGCGCGCACCTGCCCGCCGACGGGGAAGCCACGCAGGTACCAGCCAATGTGCTTGCGGATGTCCCTGGATGCGTGGTCCTCGCCCTCATGCTGCGCGAGCAGTTCCGCGTGGCGAAGAATAACCTGGGTGACCTCGCCCAAGGTGGGCTCGGCGGGGATCGACTCGCCGCGCAGGGCGGCGCCCAGCTCCGCGAAAAGCCACGGCCGGCCCAGGCAGCCGCGGCCCACCTGCACGCCATCACAGCCGGTGGCCTCCATCATGCGGCGGGCGTCATCGGCGCGGAAAATATCGCCATTGCCCAGCACCGGAACGCCGGTGTCCGCGAGGTGCTCCTTGAGCCGGGCGATCTCATCCCACCTAGCATTGCCGGAATAACGTTGCGCGGCCGTGCGCCCGTGCAAGGTAACGGCGGCGGCGCCGGAATCCACGGCAATGCGCCCGGCGTCGAGGTGCGTATGGTGCTCGTCATCAATGCCCACGCGCATCTTCACCGTGACGGGGATATTCGTGCCCTCGGTGGCCTTGACGGCGGCGGAGACGATATTGCCAAAGAGACGGCGCTTATAAGGCAGGGCAGAACCGCCGCCACGCCTGGTTACCTTGGGGACGGGGCAGCCAAAGTTCATGTCGATGTGGTCGGCCAAATTCTCATCCACGATGATCTTGGCTGCTTTATAGGTGTATTCCGGATCCACCGTATAAATCTGCAGGGAACGCGGATCTTCCTCCGGGGCAAAGGTGGTCATGTGCATGGTTTTCTCGTTGCGCTCCACTAGGGCGCGCGCGGTGACCATCTCGCAGACATACAAGCCCGACACCGTTCCGGTGCGGGCCAGCTCCTGTTCCCGGCACAACGTGCGGAAGGCGACGTTGGTTACCCCCGCCATGGGGGCGAGGATGACGGGGGAGGAGAGGTCATAGTTTCCAATGCGCAAATTCACGCTCTAATTGTGCTCGTTAACGGCGGAATTTAGCAACTAACAGCAAGGTGGTGGTTACCGAGGATTCCCATGATTGGGGTGAATGTCACAAAATGATGGTGGCGAAAACGTTAATTTTCGCTACTGTGGTCTGTGTAACTAAATTGGGTGGGCCGTAGCACCGGTCTACTCGTATATGAAGGAGGATGACAGTTGTCCGATAGAATCGCATACGCCCCGTTTGAGAAGCTCGTAGTTTCTGCAGAGGAGGCTGCGAAGTACGTCAACAATGGTGACCGCGTAGGAATCTCCGGCTTCACCGGTGCAGGTTACCCCAAGGGTTTGCCTACCGCCATTGCAGATAAGGCGAAGGCGCTGCACGACAAGGGCGAAGAGTTCAAGATTGACCTCTTCTCCGGTGCTTCTACCGCCCCTGACTGCGACGGTGTTTTGGCAGAGGCAGAGGCTATTAGCTTCCGCTCCCCATACAACTCCGACCCGCTGCTGCGTAAGCAATTCAACGACGGCACCGCGCTCTACCAGGATATTCACCTGTCCCACCTGGGCCAGCAGGTAGAAGAGGGCTTCTATGGTGACTTCCAGGTAGCCATCATCGAGGCCGTACGCATTACCGAGGAAGGCAATATCGTGCCCTCCTCCGCAGTGGGCAATAACCTCGAGTTCGTCGAGGCTGCAGACAAGATCATCATCGAGATTAACGAGTGGCAGTCCGAGAACCTTGAGGGTATGCACGACATCTACCGCATCGACAAGCTGCCTAACCGCCAGCCCATCCCGATTAACAAGCCGGGCGACCGCATTGGTACCACCTACATGGAGATCCCGGAGGAGAAGGTCGTGGCAGTTGTCAAGACCAACTCGGCCGACCGTAACGCTCCATTCCGCGAGCCGGACGAGACCTCTGAGAAGATCGCCGCTAACTTCATCGAGTTCTTGGAGGGCGAGGTTGCCGCAGGCCGCCTCGAGTACGACAAGTTCATCATGCAGTCCGGCGTGGGTAACGTGCCGAACGCCGTGATGGCGGGCCTTCTGGACTCCAAGTTCGAAAACATCCAGGCATATACCGAGGTTATCCAGGACGGCATGCTGGACCTTATCGATGCCGGCAAGATGACCGTGGCTTCTGCAACCTCCTTCGCGCTGTCGCCGGAGTACGCAGAAAAGATGAACGCGGAAGCAGACCGCTACCGCAACCACATCATCCTGCGCCCGCAGCAGATTTCTAACCACCCTGAGGTCATCCGCCGCGTCGGCTTGATTTCTTCCAACGGCATGATCGAGGGAGATATCTACGGCAACATCAACTCCACCAACGTGTCCGGTTCCCGCATCATGAACGGCACCGGTGGCTCTGGTGACTTCACCCGTAACGCGTACATCTCCACCTTCGTGTCCCCATCCATCGCGAAGGATGGCGCCATCTCCGCTCTGGTTCCGTTTGTGTCCCACACGGACCACACCGAGCACGACACCATGGTCATCATCACCGAATACGGTGTGGCTGACCTGCGTGGCTTGGCTCCAAAGCAGCGCGTTGAGAAGATCATCGCCGTGGCTCACCCGGACTACCGTCCGCTGTTGGAGGAGTACTACGAGCGTGCGAAGGAAAACAAGTTCCAGCACACCCCGCACGACTTGAAGACTGCCTTCGATTTCCAGGTTAACTTCATGGAAAAGGGTGACATGCGCGGTTAATCTCCACCGCCATGGCAAAGGAGGGCCTCCCGGCTGGGAAGCCCTCCTTCTGCTTTGTTTGGATACTCTCAGGCGAGGGGTGAATTAGGAGATCTAAAAGTCAACACGCTAATATAGAGCGACGTTGGGCCTTTAGCTCAGTTGGTAGAGCTACGGACTTTTAATCCGCAGGTCGTGGGTTCGATCCCCACAGGGCCCACATCAGGAGCCGCCTTCGGGCGGCTCCTTTTCTAGTTTTTCACGAGCTTCTTAATGGCGTGCATAGCCTCCGCTAGCTTCTCCTTAGCCACCTCGCCGTCCTCGGCCGCTGCACCGGCCACACAGTGCTCTATGTGGTCTTCTAAGAGCGCGAGAGAGACGTTCTCTAGCGCGGATGTCACCGCCGAGATTTGGGTGATGATATCGATGCAGTATTGGTCCTCATCGACCATGCGATGAATCCCGCGCGCCTGGCCTTCGATGCGCTTCAGGCGCGCCAGATAACGCGCTTTGCTCTTACTATCGGCGTTGTATCCGTGGATATCCGGCTCGTGGCAGGAACAGGTTTTCTGCTGCTCAGACATGGTTAAAACTCCTTCTGGGGGAGCGATTTTGTTTCTTGGTGATGTCTCCAGTATATTTCTAGAAGTCGCCAAGAAGCGACTGGCCCCCATCGTCTAGCGGCCTAGGACACTGCCCTTTCACGGCAGCGGCACGGGTTCGAATCCCGTTGGGGGTACCAACACCTTTGTGTTGGTACGAAATAATTTCTCATTTGGCCTTGTGGCGCAGTTGGTTAGCGCGCCGCCCTGTCACGGCGGAGGTCGCGGGTTCAAGTCCCGTCAAGGTCGCATTCTGAACAGTACACGCTTCGGCGGGTACTGTTCTTTTTTGGTTTTGCAGGCTGCTAGCTGATGCCACCTCAGCATCACTGGGGCATCAGCAAGCGGCGGAAAACGGCGTTGTAGTGCTGATTTGTGTTGTTTCTAGGCGCCTGTGTAAAGTAATTACCCGTGCCCAAGGGGCACACAAAACTGAAAATGGCCTTGTGGCGCAGTTGGTTAGCGCGCCGCCCTGTCACGGCGGAGGTCGCGGGTTCAAGTCCCGTCAAGGTCGCGGAAACCTTCGGGTTTCTGGCCAGATAGCTCAGTCGGTAGAGCACACGCCTGAAAAGTGTGGGGTCGCCAGTTCGATCCTGGCTCTGGCCACAACTATGGTCCCTCCTTATTATCAAGGAGGGGCCATTTTTGGTTTAATGGGGGACATGGAAAAAGCAATTTCTCATCAAACCGATTTGTCCCGTTTCGTGCTTACCGTTGATGGTGTGGAAGCGGGAATCTGCGAATACGTAGATTCCGGCGATACCCGCGAGTTCAACCACACGGTCATCGGGGACGACTTCCGCGGTCAGGGCTTGTCCTCCCCGCTGATTAAGGAGGCCCTCGATGAAACCCGGGCTGCCGGCATGAAGGTCATCGTCACCTGCTCTGCCGTGGCGCACTTTATGGACAAGAACCCCGAATACCAGGATCTGCTGCGCGGTTAAGCACAGCAAAAAGCGGCCCACACAAGACTGTGGGCCGCTTTTAGTCTATTTAGATGTAGTAGTCCGGATCCACGAGCTTGACCCGCTCATGCCTATATGAAGGCCGATTCTTGGCGGGGATGCCCACGGCGATGTGATCGGCCGGTACATCCTTCGTGACAACGGCATTGGCACCGATGGCGGAACCGGCCCCGATGGTGATGGGGCCTAAGACCTTGGCGCCCGCGCCGATGGTGACGTTATCTTCCACCGTGGGGTGGCGCTTGGTCTGGGTGAGCACCTGACCGCCGAGCGTCACGCCGTGGTAGAGCATGACGCCATCGCCAATTTCCGCGGTTTCGCCGATGACAATGCCCATCCCGTGGTCGATGAAGAAGCGGCGCCCGATGGTGGCGCCTGGGTGGATCTCGATGCCGGTAAAAAAGCGATTAATTTGGGCCAGGATGCGCGCAGGGCCCCGCAGGCCGCGCTTCCACAGCCAGTGGGACACGCGGTGCGACCAGATGGCGTGCAGGCCGGAATAGACGATCGCGTTTTCAACGTCGCCACGGGCAGCTGGGTCATGGTCGCGGGCATTGGCTAAATCTTCGCGGATATATTTAATAATGCTCATGCGGACTATAATACTGGTCACAAAAAGGCACCCGCCAAGCTTGACGGGTGCCTTTTATTCATGGACTAGGTTGCGGGGCTAGTTATGCCTCGCGGATGTCCTCGAAAAGAACGGTGGAAACGTAGCGCTCACCAAAGTCCGGCAGGACAACGACGATGGTCTTGCCCTCGAACTCGGGGCGCTCAGCCAGCTTCAGCGCGGCGGAGAGGTTTGCACCGGCGGAAATGCCAACCAGCAGGCCTTCCTCGGTAGCAAGGTCGCGGGAAAGCTTGATGGACTCCTCGAGGGAAGCGGTCAGGACCTCATCCAGCTGCTCGCGGTCGAGCACGTCCGGCACGAAGTTGGCGCCTAGGCCCTGGATCTTGTGCGGACCTGCCTGGCCTTCAGACAGCACAGGGGAGTCAGCCGGCTCAACGGCTGCGAGGTAAACGTCTGGGTTCTTGGACTTCAGATAGCGACCTGCACCGGTGATGGTGCCGCCAGTGCCGACGCCTGCGACGAAGGCATCGACATTGCCCTCGGCGTCGTCCCAGATCTCCGGGCCGGTGGTGGCCTCGTGGATCTTGGGGTTGGCCTCGTTAGCGAACTGGGAAGCCAAGATGGCGTTGTCGCGCTCGGCGACGATCTCGTTGGCCTTATCAACCGCACCCTGCATTCCGGCAGCGCCCGGGGTCAGGATGATTTCTGCACCGTATGCGCGAAGCAGGACCTTGCGCTCATTGGACATGGTCTCTGGCATGGTGAGGACAACGTCGTAGCCCAAGGTTGCGCCGGCCAGTGCTAGGGCAATGCCGGTATTACCGGAGGTAGCTTCAACGATGGTGCCGCCCGGCTTCAGGTCACCGGATTCCTCAGCGGCCTTGATGATGGCGAGGCCGATGCGGTCCTTCACGGAGTTACCAGGGTTAAAGGACTCCACCTTGGCCAGCACGGTGGCACCCTTACCCTCAGCCAAGCGGTTGATGCGGATAAGTGGGGTACCGCCGATGGTCTCTAGGACATTGTTGTAAATAGCCATTTATTAGGACTCCTTTGGGAATCATATTCGTGGTCAAATCAGGTACAAGCGCAAGGATACACTATTTAAGTAGACAGATTGGTATATTTATTACAGACAACCCATTCGGGCATGGAATGTGGGATTCACGGCCGCGGAGACGAAGGGACGATTTCGAATTACCCCCACTTGCTGTCTATAATTCCACGTAGTTACCCGCTGCTCCCCAAGTTTTCGGGGATATCGGGTGCACCTACTTGGTTACCCCCGACGAGGAAAGAGTCTCATGGAGTCGCATCGCCTCAAAGATGATGAAGAATCCGTACGCGCGGCACTGTCGTCTCTCAAAACCGCCACCGGAATCCCAGTGACGATGTACGCAACATTATTGGCGGATAATCGCCTGCAAATTACCCAGTGGGTGGGCCTGCGTACGCCGGCGCTGCAGAATCTGCTTATCGATGCCGGCGTGGGCGTCGGCGGGCGCGTCATCACCACCCGCCGCGCGGTGGGCGTATCGGACTACACGCGTGCCACCACCATTTCCCACGAGAACGACAGCGTAATCCAAGACGAAGGCCTGCACTCGATCGTGGCCGTACCCGTTACCGTGCAGCGTGAAATCCGGGGAGTGCTTTACGTTGGCGTACATTCCCCTGTGCGCTTGGGGGATAAGGTCATCGAGGAAGTAACGATGACGGCCCGGACCCTAGAGCAAGATCTCGCGGTCAACTCCGCGATGCGCCGCGCCGATGGCGGAAAGGGAGGTGCGTCCCGCGGCCATGCGATGAACGGTGCGGAATGGGAACAGGTTCGTTCCACCCACTCCAAGCTGCGCATGCTGGCCAACCGCGTCGAGGACGAGGAGTTGCGCAAGGAACTCGAGGCGCTCTGCGATCAGATGGTCTCTCCCGTGCGCGTGAAGCAATCAACCAAGCTTTCCGCCCGCGAGCTCGACGTCCTCTCCTGCGTGGCACTCGGCCACACCAACGTGGAAGCGGCGGAAGAAATGGGAATTGGTGCCGAAACCGTCAAGTCCTACCTACGCTCCGTGATGCGCAAGTTGGGGGCGCACACTCGCTACGAAGCCGTCAATGCCGCCCGCCGGATCGGCGCGTTGCCCTGATAACCGGTAGCGTAGAAAGCTGTGAAAGATCAGTTTATTGTTTCCGGCGGTGCCCGTCTTGCAGGCACCGTCAAAGTAGATGGCGCCAAAAACAGCGTCCTTAAGCTCATGGCCGCCGCGTTGCTGGCGGAGGGGACGACGACGCTGACCAATTGCCCAGAGATTCTGGACGTACCTTTGATGAAAAAGGTACTCGAAGGCTTGGGCTGCGAGGTGACAATCGATGGCAGCACCGTCCGCATTACTACCCCTGCGACGCCGCAATCGAACGCGGACTTTGATGCGGTTCGCCAATTTAGGGCATCGGTATGCGTCTTAGGCCCACTAACCTCGCGCTGCGGGCATGCAAAGGTTGCGCTGCCCGGTGGTGACGCCATTGGCTCTCGCCCGCTTGATATGCACCAGACCGGCTTGGAAAAACTCGGTGCCACCACCCGCATTGAACACGGCGCCGTGGTCGCTGAGGCCTCCGAGCTTCGCGGTTCCACCATCCGTTTGGACTTTCCTTCCGTTGGTGCAACGGAAAACATTTTGACCGCCGCCGTCTTGGCTGAGGGCACCACCGTCCTCCACAACGCCGCCCGCGAGCCCGAGATCGTTGACCTGTGCGAGATGATGAAATCCATGGGCGCCAATATCGAAGGCGAAGGCACCTCCGAGGTCACCATCCACGGCGTGGACCGGCTTAACCCAACGGAGCACGAGGTCATCGGTGACCGCATCGTGGCAGGCACCTGGGCTTATGCCGCAGCCATGACACAAGGCGATATCACAGTCGGCGGCATTGCTCCGCGCCACTTGCACCTTCCGCTGGAAAAGCTGAAGTCCGCCGGTGCAGAGATTGAAACCTATGAAAACGGCTTCCGCGTGCGTATGGATAAGCGCCCTACCGCTGTGGATTACCAGACGTTGCCTTTCCCAGGCTTTCCGACGGACCTCCAGCCCATGGCCATCGGCATTTCCTCCATCGCCGAAGGGACCACCGTGATCACGGAGAACGTCTTTGAATCCCGGTTCCGCTTCGTCGACGAAATGCTGCGCTTGGGTGCCGATGCCCAAGTAGACGGTCATCATGTGGTGGTGCGCGGAAAGGAGCATCTTTCCTCTACGCATGTGTGGAGCTCCGATATCCGCGCAGGAGCTGGCCTGGTGCTTTCCGCACTCTGCGCCGACGAAGCCACGACCGTTCACGATGTCTTCCATATCGACCGCGGCTATCCCCACTTTGTGGAGAACCTTTCACGGCTTGGAGCCACCATCGAAAGGACGCAGGAAGAAGAAATCTTCTAATTAACCTTTCCCCAGTATGCATTTTTGCGGTGTGTGCTGGGGATTTGTGTGTTTTCTGGAGTGGGGTGTAACTTTATCGAAGTCGCCGAGAGGTAGCCGGTTGGTTACTTGTGAGTGACTTTTTGTACTGGCTTGGTTCGAGGATTTGACTTGGTTC
>NZ_JASPGQ010000022.1:0-24278 GCF_030229885.1 Corynebacterium sp. MSK204
ACTCACAATGAACATCCTCTCCTACGGACACAAGATCCGCACTAATCGGGTGTCCACTAAACGAGGGTAACCTCAGAGATTCTTTGAATGTCGTTTAGCACTGTAGAATGGGTGCGGTATTTCTGTGCGAGTTCCAACCAAGAAAGGGTAGGACTGAATGTCGGAGCGCAACCAGCACGGCCGTAATGGCCGCGGACAAGACCGTCGGGGTCGAAATCCACGCAACTCGGGGGACCGCGATTCTCGCGGTGGGGGAAAGAAGAAGTCTTTCTCTCCACAGCGCTCTGGGTATCGGGAAGAGCGAATCAACCGTCGTATGACCGATCCGGACATCCCTGAAGAGGTTGATATCAATGACTTGGACCCATTGGTGCTCCAAGACTTGAAGTCTCTCTCTAAAGAGAACTCGGAGACCGTCGCCAAGCACATGATCATGGCGGCGACCTGGATGGACGATGATCCTAAACTGGCGCTGCGGCATGCCCGTGCGGCTAAGGATCGTGCAGGACGTGTGGCTATCGCACGGGAAGTTAACGGTATCGCTGCATACCGCGCCGGCGAGTGGAAAGAGGCACTGGCTGAGCTGCGTGCTGCGCGTCGTATTTCTGGCGGTCCTGGAATGCTCGCGGTCATGGCTGATTGTGAACGTGGGTTGGGTCGGTCGGAAAAGGCATTAGAGCTGGGGCGCAGCGAGGAGGCGAAGGAACTAGACAAAGAATCCGCTATTGAATTAGCGATTGTGCTGGCGGGTGCTCGCCTTGACCTCGATCAACCTGAATCAGCGGTGGTTACCATTCAGCGGGCACAACCAGATCGCAGCGATCGTGGAGTAAGCGCTTGTAGGTTGTCGTATGCCTATGCAAATGCGCTGCTCGCCGCGGGCCGCAAGGACGAAGCCCGCGAGTGGTTCGAGCACACCATCGCCATTGAGGAGGGCGATTGGACCGATGCCGCTGACCGATTGGCGGAATGTAAGTAATGAGTGTTTTAAGCAAACATGACGCCTTATTGTTGGACTTGGATGGAACCGTCTGGGAAGGCGGCCGTCCGCTCAGCAACGTCGTAGACGTTATTAATACCTGCGGCGTTCCCGCAGTATATGTCACAAATAATGCGTCGCGCAGCCCTGAAGCCGTTGCGACGATGCTGACGGATATCGGCTTGACGGCTGATTCAGGTGACATCGTCACCTCCGCCCAAGCGGTATTGCAATTGGCTGCCGAGGAAATTCCGTCGGGTGCGAAGGTATTAATTATTGGCGCGGATTCTTTCCGTGATTTGGCTAAAGACATGGGTTTTTCCGTGGTCTCGAGTGCCGATGAGAAACCGGCTGCCGTCCTACAAGGGTTTGATAAGTCCGTTGGGTGGGAACAGCTAACGGAAGGTGCGCTGGCTATCCGGGCAGGAGCGAAGTTTTTCGCCTCAAACCTGGACACTTCCCTTCCAATTGAGAGGGGGCTAGGCGTTGGCAATGGCTCCCTAGTCGCTGCCATCCAGAAAGCGACGGGAGTAGAGCCCGTTTCTGCGGGTAAGCCTGAGCCCGCAATGTTTTTCCTTGCGGCCAAAAAGGTGGGGTCAAAAAAGCCTTTGGCAGTGGGCGACCGTATAGATACCGATATCGTTGGGGGTAACGCCGCAGCGATGAATACCTTTCATGTCTTGACCGGAGTATCGGGCGAGCTGGAGCTTATCGAAGCCCCGGTGGAGGCACGGCCTAACTTCATTGGTGCGGGCATGCACGAGCTTTCATTGCCTATTTCGCAGGTGCGACCGGGACCGCAGGGGGACTTTACCGCGCGATGCGATGGGTATGACGTTCTTTTGCAGGGTGGAAATGAATCCTCTACCTCGGTGCAAGCGCTGCGGACGGTCTTAGAAGTGGCGTGGTCGATGCCGGCACCACCTCGGTATATTCAGCCGCGTAGTGAGTTTGCGGAAAAGGTTGTGTCGAAATGGCGGTAAAGCCGCACGATTTTCGGGCTGTGAAAGAGCCTGAGGAAGTAGATTCGGAGATATCGACAATTCTCGGCGAAGATGCGCCATCACTTGCAGAAGAAGTCGATCAACTGGACAGGGCGCATTCCGTATTGCGGAATGCATTGCAGGAGAACTAATGCCACCACAACGCCGCAGGCTGGATGCAGAACTTGTGCGCCGAAAAATTGCGCGATCTCGTGAGCAAGCCCGCGAGATGATCAAGTCTGGCCGTGTGACGGTCGGCGGGTTTAAGGCAGAAAAGCCTGCAACTGTCGTGGATCCTGAAGTCTCCATCAAGGTCGAAGAGTCTGAGGAAGACAAGTGGGCGTCTCGCGGCGCGCATAAGCTTTTGGGCGCACTAGCCACATTCGACGTCGACATGGCTGGCCGCATCTTAGATGCAGGGGCATCGACAGGAGGATTTACAGATGTGTGCTTGGCGTCTGGTGCGCGTGAGGTGCTATCCGTTGACGTCGGGTATGGGCAATTAATGTGGCGCCTGCAAAATGACGACCGCGTGACGGTTTTGGATAGGACCAATATCCGCACTATTAATCCGGAGATGATCAATGGCCTGTGCGATGGCATGGTCGGGGATTTATCTTTCATTTCCCTAAAACTGGTGCTGCCAGCAATTGTGGAGTGCATGAAGGACGGAGCGTGGCTGCTGCCGATGGTCAAGCCGCAGTTTGAGGTGGGCAAAGAGCGCATCGGCAGCGGCGGGGTGGTTCGTTCTCCGGAGATGCGCAAAGAGGTCACGCAGGACGTTGCTGAATTTGCCGTGTCTTTAGGCCTTAGTCTGCACGGTGTTGTGGCTTCACCGTTGCCGGGTCCGAGTGGAAATGTGGAATATTTCCTGTGGCTGAAAAA
The DNA here is from genome assembly GCF_030229885.1 of Corynebacterium sp. MSK204. Taxonomy (NCBI): domain Bacteria; kingdom Bacillati; phylum Actinomycetota; class Actinomycetes; order Mycobacteriales; family Corynebacteriaceae; genus Corynebacterium; species Corynebacterium sp. MSK204. The sequence continues at coordinate 2,848 of NZ_JASPGQ010000022.1, forward strand.
GGACGGTATGTCCACGGACGTGGCTACAATGAAACAGATGATTGATACTGCTGTTGAAGAAGGTCCGCAGTAATGCGAGAGATATTGTTGGTTCCACATGCCAATCGCGCAGAGAACCTGCAGGCTACCTCCCGTGCAGCCGAGTTATTGCAGGAGGCAGGGATAACGGTTCGCGTTTGTGCGGACGAAACCGTCCTGCCAGGGCTACAGCACGTGCCGCATTCTGATGCTGCGGCGGAAGGATGTGAATTGGTTCTTGTTCTCGGCGGTGACGGCACCTTCCTGCGCGCGGCTGATATGGCACGCGCGGTTGATATTCCGGTCCTCGGAGTGAATCTAGGGCACGTAGGCTTCCTCGCGGAATGGGAAGTGGAGTCATTAGACCGTGCCGTGGCTCGCGTAATAGAGAAGAGCTACCGGGTGGAGGACAGGCTGACGGTGGATGTCTCTATTTCGGATGCTAACGGTCACCATCTGGCTAGCAGTTGGGCTTTGAATGAGGCCTCGGTAGAAAACCAGAACAGGTCGGGCGTGTTGGATGCGATTTTGGAGATCGACCGGCGCCCGGTCTCGTCGTTCGGTTGTGACGGCGTGCTGATTTCGACTCCTACGGGATCTACGGCGTATGCATTTTCTGCCGGCGGCCCAGTGCTGTGGCCATCGCTAGATGCAATCTTGGTCGTGCCGAATAATGCCCATGCACTCTTTACTAAACCTTTAGTAGTTTCTCCCAACTCTTTGGTGGCGGTGGAATCAACCATGCAAACCACACCGGCCGTGGTTATTTTGGATGGGTGCAGGGAACTTATTATGCCGCCGGGCGCCCGCGTTGAGGTGGTGCGCGGTAAGCGCCCCGTACGCTGGGTGCGGTTGGATGATCAGCCCTTTACGGATCGATTGGTCTCTAAGCTGCGGCTGCCTGTGGAAGGCTGGCGTGGACCGAAGGAGAAATAGTGCTTGTCGATATTTCTATCAATGATTTAGGAGTCATTCGCCATAGCTCTGCGGAATTATCGGAGGGCCTGACCGTATTGACCGGTGAGACCGGCGCTGGCAAAACCATGGTGGTTACGGGGCTTCGATTGTTGGCCGGCGGGCGTGCCGATGCCTCTCGGGTGCGCGATGGCGCTAAAAAAGCGGCCGTGGAGGGCCATTTTAGTTCCGCGAAGGAGAGCATCAGCCAGCTGGTGGACTCGGTGGGCGGTGAGCCAGATGAAAATGGTGAATTTATTGTCTCGCGCACGGTTTCGGCTGCGGGGCGATCGCGGGCGTATTTGGGAGGGCGAGCCGTACCGGCCGCCACGTTGGGAGATTTCGCGCGGGAGATAATTACCGTGCATGGTCAGAATGACCAATTGCGCCTCTTGGCCCCAGAGGAGCAACTCGCGGCCGTGGACCGTGCAGACCCGCAACTGGCTGGCGTTCGGGAAGACTATGCTGAGGCCTTTAAAAAGTGGCGCAGCCTGGCCAAGGACTATCGTCGGCGCACCGAGTCTCGTAGGGAGCTTGCCCAGGAAGCTGACCGCCTGCAATATGCGCTAGAGGAAATCAACGGTGTGGCACCCGAGCCAGGGGAAGACGCGGAGCTAGTGCAGTTGGTGCAGCGCTTGCAAGACGTCGACGGGCTGCGCGAATCCGCACACACTGCCTTGGCGGCGATCGATGGAACGGAAGAGCTTGATGAGGCTGCTTCTTCGCTGCTAGGGCGCGCGGGATCAGCGTTGGTGGGATCCTCGGATAAAGAGCTGGCGGATTTGGGCGAGCGCATATCTGAAATCACCTCGCAGCTAGGCGATATTTCGGCCGAGCTCGGTGGATACCTCGCGGGGCTGCCGGCAGATCCGAATCTGCTGGAGAAGTCACTGCAACGCCAACAGGATCTCCGAGCCTTGACCCGCAAATACGCCAGCGATATCGACGGCGTTTTGGCATGGCGCGATGAGGCGGAGTCCAAATTGCAGTCGATGGATACCTCGACGGAAGTCCTCGAGGAGCTGAAGGCGCAGGTCAAAGAGGCCGAGCAGGAGATGATGCAGAAGGCGGCGGAGCTTACGAAGGGCCGCCGAAAAGCAGCGGAGACGCTGGGCAAACTGGTGACTGAAGAGCTGCATGGATTGGCCATGCCCAATTCCACATTGTCGGTTGAACTGTCCGCGGCTAAGTATTCCAAGACGGGCGCCGATGCCGCGGAGTTGCAGCTCAATGGGAAGCCGTTGGCCACCGCGGCCTCCGGTGGCGAGTTGTCTCGCGTCATGCTTGCCCTTGAGGTCGTGCTCGCCAGCGAGGACGGTGCGACATTGGTCTTCGATGAGGTCGATGCCGGCGTGGGCGGGCGTGCGGCGGTAGAAATTGGGCGTCGGCTAGCGCGGCTAGCTGCGCATAATCAGGTTATCGTCGTGACGCACCTGCCGCAGGTAGCTGCGTATGCGGATGCGCATTTGCATGTCTCGAAGGACAAATTTACCTCGGGGGTAGCCGAGCTAACGGAGCAGGAGCGCGTGGAGGAATTGGCGCGCATGCTGGCTGGTTTGGATGACACGGAGACGGGGCGCGCGCATGCCCAAGAGCTTTTTGATCGCGCACAAAAAGAAGCTTCCGCGCGCCTTACCCAGCTGGCGGACTAAGCAAGGAACAATGGAGCCCATGGCTCTGTTTTCCCGTACCCCCGATCATCCTGGTGAGCATGCTGCATTGCGCGATTGCACCCCGGGAGCGAAAGGTCTTAAGAAGTTTTCTGCAGGTGACATCGCCGTTATTGAAGCGGCGAATATTTCTCGCCCCGAGGCACAAACGCTTGTGGAATTACAGCCCTCCGCGGTGGTCAACGTCGCCAGGTTTTCTACTGGCTCCATTCCTAATTGCGGCCCGCACATGCTTCTCGATGCCGATATTGACCTCCTCGAAGGCCTCGGCGAGGAATTTATCTCCGAGTTTAAGGATGGCAAGAAGGCACATATTGGGGACGATGGAAAGGTCTACGTCGCGGATAAAGTAATCGGGACGGGGCAGAAGGTTTCCAGGGAGCGCGCAGACAAGAACTTCAAGGCGGCACAAAGCGCACTCATTGACCACATGGAGTCCTATTTCGCGAGCTCCATCGACTTCATTAACTCTGAGGGCCCCTTGCTTATCGATGGCCTCGGGGTCCCCGCATCCGGTGCCGAGATTGCTGGCCGGAAGGTCATCGTTTTATCTCCTACCGAAGACCACCGCTCCCAGCTAAAAGAATTGCGGAATTTCATTCGGGAGTATGAGCCGCTGCTCATTGCGGTTGATGAAGCCGCGGATTCTTTGCTGGAGCAGGGATATAAGCCTGACTTTATCATTGGCGATCCTGCCAAGGTAAGCGATGAGTCGCTGCGTTGCGGTGCGCGCATTGTGGTGCCCGCGGATCCAGAAGGCAGCGTGGAGAGCATTGACCGCATCCAAGAATTGGGCATCGGAGCCATGACGTTTCCGGCGGCTTCGGAATCGGCCACGGATTTAGCGCTGCTCTTTGCGGATTACCACGGTGCGGGCCTTATCGTGCAGGCAGGTGGTGGTTTTGACCTCGATGATGTTTTTGCCAACCGCGTGGCTCCGTCTGCTGTACTGTCTCGGCTGAAGGCCGGAACCAAGGTGGTCGATGCTGAGGCAGTAATCAACCTGTATTCCGCTCCGTCCTCGCACCTTGGTTGGCTATGGGCCCTTTTGAGCATTTTGGTGGCGATTGCAGCGATCATCTTGATCGTGGGCTTCGGCGGGAGCCAGGATTTCTTGAGTAATTTAAGCCAGACGTGGTCGAGCCTATTCTAAGCGGGGGTAAAAATATGGCGAAAGCGCAACTAATTACGGGCCTCGGACTTGGGGCGGCGGTTGGAGTGGCCCTTGGTGCCTTGGTGATCGCGCCCAACCTGACCACCAGCGTGGCCGACGATGACCCGATCCGTGCAGAACACCGCAAGGTGGTGCAAGAAAATAAGATCTTGCAGAATCAAAACGAGGCGAGTGATGACATCGTCAGTGATGTAGCCCCAGATTTGGTCTCCGGTACATTATCGCAGCGGCCAGTGCTGGTTATTTCCACCGATGATGCAAGTAGCAATGAACTTTCTGAAATCACGAAACTCTTAGAAGCCTCCGGGGCCACCACTGCAGGAGAAATCAAGCTAAGTAAAGACTTCCTGCGGGGGGAAAGCAAAGACGATATCGTAAAAATCCTTAAAGATAAGGCCCCGAAAAAGGCAGATCTTAAGGGACTCGATAAAACCGTGGGAAGCTACGGCGGCGAGGTTTTGGGGGCGGCCTTATCCATGGATCCAGAAAGCACGGAGCCAATCGCAAGCGTAAAGGAACGATCTGAGCTGCTGCGTGCCCTGCGTGATGAGGATTTTATTGATTATAAGGACGGGACCATCCTTCCCGCCCAGTCCATCATCATTGTTTCCGGCAGTGGGGTGCGCGGATACTATTCGGACACCTTGGCTGAGTTAGCCACCGCTTTGGATGAGGTCAATGGCAGCGTGGTGCTTAGCGCACGGAGCAAGCAGACCCAAGATGATAAGACAATAGAGCAGTTGCGCACCAAGGACGTGAATCTTTCTACCGTAGATGGTATTGAGCGTGCGGTAGAGCGCATTGCCGTGATTTCCGCTGCCGAAGAACAGCTTAATGGGGGCAGGGGAGACTACGGTTCAGCAGAAAGCGCGGATTCCGCCCTACCTGAAGAGGAGAAATAACAGTGGCCCACGATTTTCAGGTCTTGGATTCAGAGTTAATTTTCGATGCCCCTATCGTGGCCGTACGCCGCGATACCTTGTCCATGCCGGGAGGGAACACCGCGGATAGGGAGATCATCGAGCACTTGGGCGCCGTCGCGGTAGTGGCCTTGGATGAGGATCGGCGCATCGCGATGGTGCATCAGTACCGGCATAGCGTCGGCAAGCGGCTGTGGGAACTGCCGGCAGGATTGCTTGATGTAAAGGGCGAGGATGAGCTTTCCGGCGCGCAGCGCGAGTTGCAGGAGGAAGCGGGCCTTGCCGCGAAGGATTGGGAAGTTCTCACGGATATGGTGACCTCACCGGGGTTTTGTGAGGAAGCCGTGCGGATTTTCCTTGCTCGCGACCTTAGCGAGGTACCGGCGCTGCACGATACCGGCGATGAAGAAGCCGATATGGATTTTGCCTGGGTTGATTTAGATAAGGCAGTTGACAAGGTGCTGGGCGGTGAGATAGTTAATTCCGTTGCGTGCGCGGGTATTTTATCCGCATATGCCACGGTCATTGGTGGAAAGCCGACGCGTTCGGTGGATGCGCCGTTCGATTTGCGCCCAACCCATATGGCTGCTCGACGCAGCGGACCGGATCTGAAAAAGCAGTGACTGCTGCAGAGGACATCGCTCAGACCTGGTTGAATCACCTCGCCGTCGAACGCGGCGTTTCAGCAAATACCCTGAGCAATTACCGGCGGGATATTCGCAGGTATGTGGATTGGCTGGCAGTAAATGGGGTCCAGGATCTACGGCAGGTAACTCGACCTATGGTGGAGGCCTATTTAAAGGATCTGCGTGAAAATATGGCGGTATCTTCTGCCAACCGTGCCCTCATTGTTGCGCGCGGGTTGCATAAATTCGCCGTTGCGGAAGGCGAGGTCGATAGCGATGTTGCCGTCGAGGTAAGCCCACCTTCCACGGGGCAACACTTGCCGGAAACCTTGAGCGTGGATGAGGTGTCACGGCTCATCGAATCGACGCCTACGGAAACGCCGGTTGACCTTCGCGATAGAGCGCTTCTAGAAGTGCTTTATGGCACTGGCGCGCGCATTTCTGAGGTCATTTCGCTGAACGTCGATGACGTAGCTACTGCCGATGACGTCCTAGTCCTGCATGGCAAGGGCGATAAGGAGCGGCTTGTACCCCTGGGCTCGCATGCCAGGCAGGCTATCGACGCCTACCTAGTGCGCGCTCGGCCCGTGCTGGGAAAGGGCAAGACCGCCGCGCTGTTTTTGAATACCCGCGGCGGGGCGCTCTCGCGGCAAAGCGCGTGGTCCGTTATTAAAACCGCGGCGCAGCGCAGCCAGTTGGATAAATCCATTTCCCCGCACACGCTGCGCCATTCCTTCGCTACACATTTGCTCGAAGGCGGTGCCGATGTGCGCACCGTGCAGGAGCTTTTAGGGCATTCCTCAGTAACTACGACGCAGATCTATACGCACGTCACTGCTGATTCCTTGCGGGAGGTGTGGCGGACAGCGCATCCTCGGGCGTAGCTTCCACTCGTCCGGCAGGTACTTAAGTCAAAGTTAGAGGCTTGATATTTGCAAAGTCTCGGTAGTCATAAAGGGGAGCGGGTACGCTATAGTTACAACGTTGTAAGCAACCCTATGCCAAATGTCATGGTCCATGACTTGGCGTCAAGGAAGAAGGTTTGACTGTGAGCGAAGAGGGTCTCTTTTCAGCCTCTGATGTAGAGACGGGGCTAACTGGCCGCCCTGTCCGCGAGCTGCCGGAACCCGCCCCCTTGGAAAAACATGGGCCCGCCACCATCATCTCGATGTGTAACCAAAAGGGCGGCGTGGGCAAGACCACGTCCACCATCAATATGGGGGCCTGCCTCGCAGAGTATGGACGCAAGGTCCTACTGGTTGATTTGGACCCGCAAGGCGCCCTTTCGGCTGGGCTGGGATTAAACCATGACGACATCGAGGACTCGATTTATGACGTAATGCTGGATAGCCATACCTCTATCCACTCCGCCATTCACCACACCAGCGTGTCCGGCATGGATCTGGTTCCGGCGAATATTGACCTTTCCGCAGCAGAGATTCAGATGGTCAATGAAGTAGGCCGCGAGCATACCTTGGCGCGCGCCCTGCGTCCGGTGCGCCGGGATTATGACTTCATCATCATTGACTGCCAGCCTTCCTTGGGTCTGCTTACGGTCAACGCCCTAGCTTGTTCCCAGGGCGTCATCATCCCCATGGAATGCGAGTTCTTCTCGCTACGCGGGCTTGCCTTGCTCACGGACACGGTGGAAAAGGTCTCTGACCGCATCAACTTCGATCTGGAAGTCATGGGCATTCTGGTCACCATGTTTGATCGGCGCACCAAGCATGCCCGAGAGGTAATGTCCCGCGTGGTGGAATACTTTGGGGATCAAGTATTCGATACCGTCATTACCCGTACCGTGCGCTTCCCAGAAACCTCCGTGGCCGGCGAGCCCATCACCTCGTGGGCGCCCAATTCGCAGGCCGCGCAGCAATACCGCGACCTGGCGAAGGAAGTCATAGAGCGCTCGACCGTCTAAGTGACCGTGACGCAGCCAGAGATTACTGGGTTCCGCATTGCCTTGCGGAATTTCGAGGGGCCATTCGATCTGCTTTTGCAGCTCATCCAGGCCAAGAAGATGGATATCACGGATGTGGCCTTGTCTGAGGTGACCGATGAATTTGTTGGCTACACCCGCCAATTGGGCGAAAACGCGGATCTGGATGAGACGACGGACTTCTTGGTCGTGGCGGCAACTCTATTGGACCTGAAGGCCGCGCGCCTATTGCCGCGGGGAGAGGTTGATGATCTAGAGGACCTGGAGCTCCTGGAATCGCGCGACCTGCTCTTTGCTCGCCTGTTGCAGTACAAGGCCTATAAGCAGGCGGCGGATCAATTTGCCCGGTGGCAGCGGGAGGCGCAGCGCAGTTATCCGCGAGCGGTGAGCATTGAGGAGCAATTTGCTGAGCTTTTGCCTCCCGTCACCTTGGGGCACACTCCGGCGAGCTTTGCGGAAATGGCGGCGGGTGTCTTTCGCCCCAAGCCGCCGGAAGAAGTTGCCACGGGCCATATTCATGGCGTCGCCGTCTCCGTGCCCGAACAGGCTGGAAAGATCCTCAAAACGCTCAAGCTTATGGGCGCTGGGCAGTGGACAAGCTTTTCCTCGCTTACCCGGGATTGCACCACAACCATGCATATCGTCGGTAGGTTCCTAGCGCTCTTGGAACTGTTTAAGGCCAAGGCGGTTGATGCCCAGCAGGAGGAGGCGTTGGGCCAGCTGGACCTTTCCTGGACCGGCTTGGACGTAGATCCAGCCGTCGTTGCCGCAGCAAATTGGGACTAGTGCTAGCACCGCCGTCGGTGGTTGTAATCTAAGGGGCATGGATCTTCCGCTCATTTCGCAATTGCGGTCTCGGCTCGAGTCGGTCTTGCTGGTGCTTGATTCGCCGGCATCCGTAGAGTCCTTGGCGCGGGCGCTTAACGTGGAACCGGCGGTCATTAGTGACTGCCTGCGGACCATTCAACGCGAATTCGACAACCGCGGCTCTGGAATTGAGCTGCGCGAGACCCCTGAGGGTTGGCGGTTTTATACCCGCCAGGAAAACGCCAGCGCGGTGGAGGAGTTTTTATTGGATGGGGCGCAAACGAAGCTCTCGCGCGCGGCCTTGGAAACGCTAGCCGTCGTGGCCTATCGCCAACCGGTCACACGCCAGCAGGTCTCTGCGGTCCGCGGTGTCAACGTGGACGGCGTAATGCGCACCCTTAACCTGCGAGGGCTCATCCGCGAGCTCCCGCAGGACGAGTTTGAAGGAGCGTCGCACCGGTATGAAACCACCGAGCTTTTCCTCGAACTGCTAGGTATAGACTCGCTGGAACGCCTTCCTGATTTGGCACCGCTTCTCCCAGATGTCGATGCAATCGACGAAGAGTACTGAGGTGGGGTAGACTCACGCAGGTAATTTCATATCTTCGAGAGAAAAGGACACTTAAGTGACTCCTCCCGCTCGCCGTGACGGCACACCGGATAAGAAGCAGCGAGACAGCGATATCGTTGTCTCTAATGCCAAACCGGCTCGTAATCAACACGTTTCCAAGAAAAAGCAGAAGGCCACCGCTGCATCGGTAGCGCGCGATTTGGGCGCTGACTGGCTGGTCGATGACGATAAGCCCAAGGGCGAGCGCCTGCAAAAGGTCTTGGCCAAGGCGGGCGTCGCATCGCGCCGCCACGCGGAAATCCTCATTGATGCCGGCCGCGTTGAAGTAAACGGCAATGTCATCCTCAAGCAGGGCGTGAAGGTCAACCCAGCCGTGGACGTCATCCGCGTTGATGGCGTTCGCGTCAACGTCAACGAGGACCAAGAATATTTCATCCTCAATAAACCCCGCGGAATGCAGTCCACGATGTCAGATGATCTCGGCCGCCCCTGCGTGGGTGACGTGGTTTCTGAAAAGGTTGCCTCGGGCCAGCGCCTATTCCACGTTGGCCGCTTGGATGCGGATACGGAAGGCCTGCTCATCCTCACCAACGATGGGGAATTGGCCAACCGCCTGATGCACCCCAAGTATGAGGTGAAGAAAACCTACCTGGCCACGGTATTGGGCGAGGCCGATAATAAGTTGGTGCGCCAGCTCAAAGAGGGCATCGAGCTAGAAGATGGCCTAGCCAAGGCCGATTTTGTGCAGGTAGTGGACAAGAACCAGGGGTTCTCTTTGGTCCGAGTCGAGCTGCACGAAGGCCGCAAGCACATCGTGCGCCGCCTGCTGAAGGAAGCCGGCTACCCCGTACAGCGCCTGGTGCGCACCAAGCTGCACACGGTCCAATTGGGCGATATGAAGCCCGGCGGGCTGCGCGCGCTAAATTCCAACGAGTTGACGAGCTTGTACAAGGCGGTGGGGATGTAATGATTTCGAATATGCCTGATGAAGGCCTGATCCTCGCGGTCGATGGCCCTTCCGGAACGGGGAAGTCCACGACCTGCCGGGCCCTAGCCAAGCAGTTGGACGCAAAATACATCGATACCGGCGCCATGTACCGGGTGGCAACCCTGGCGGTATTGCGCCAAGGCGTGGATCCCGCGGACAAGGAAGCGGTGATTTCCGCGACGGCGAATCTGCCCTTGGAGGTTTCCGATGATCCGGATTCCACGCAGGTGCTTTTCGATGGCGCCGATGTCTCCCGCGTCATCAGGGAAGACGAGGTCACCCAGAACGTCTCCGCAGTATCTGCCATCCCAGAGGTGCGCGAGAACTTGGTGGCATTGCAGCGCACGCTGGCGCAACGCGCCCACCGCGCCATCGTAGAGGGCCGCGATATCGGCACCGTGGTGCTTGCCGATGCCCCCGCCAAGGCATTCATGACGGCCTCGGCGGAAGTTCGCGCGCAGCGCCGACACGGTCAAAACGAAAAGGCCGGCATCGCCTCCGATTTTGAATCGGTACTGGCAGATGTGCAGCGCCGCGACGCCGCGGATTCTTCCCGCGCCACCTCGCCGCTTCGCCCAGCCGACGATGCCACTATTGTCGATACCTCTGACATGAGCCCGGAGGACGTCGTGCAGGCTCTTATCAACGTGGTTAAGGAGTCCCGCTCATGAGCAATAAAGATTTTGAGTCCCCAGAGGAAGAAGTCACGCAGTTCCATTACCCTGCGGGTAAGTTCGACGAGGAAACGGTAGAGACCTCGCCGGGGTGGGCTACGGACGATTTCGATGCTGAAGAATTTGATTACGACTTTGATGAGTCAGAGTTCGGCGAGGCCGATTACGGGGATGAGGAAGACCTAGAGCAGCCTCTCAGTGAGGACGAGTGGGAGCAGCTCTCACAATCGCTGGGCTTTGCCGATGCCACTGAAGAAGCCCTGTGCACCGTCGCTATTGTGGGCCGGCCGAATGTGGGCAAGTCATCGTTGGTTAATCGCTTCCTCGGCCGCCGCGAGGCCGTTGTAGAAGATCACCCTGGCGTGACCCGTGACCGCGTCTCCTATGTGGCGGACTGGAATGGACAGCGCTTTATCGTGCAGGATACCGGCGGCTGGGATCCCAACGTTAAAGGCATGCACGCCGATATCGCCCGCCAGGCAGAAATGGCGATGGATACCGCCGATGTCATCGTGATGGTGGTAGACACCAAGGTGGGCATTACCGAAACCGATGAGGTCATGGCGCGCCGACTGCAAAAGTCCCCGGTTCCGGTGATCGTGGTATCGAATAAATTCGATTCCGATAACCAGTATGCGGATATGGCGCAGTTTTACGCCTTGGGCCTCGGGGATCCGTGGCCGGTTTCTGCGCAGCACGGGCGCGGTGGCGCGGACGTGCTGGATGAGATCCTGCGCAGCTTCCCCGAAGAACCGCGCGAGACCTCGATTACGTCGGGACCTCGCCGCGTCGCGCTCGTCGGCAGGCCGAATGTGGGCAAGTCCTCGCTGCTCAATAAACTCACCAGCGAGGAGCGCTCGGTGGTAGATAATGTCGCCGGCACCACCGTGGATCCCGTGGACTCGCTGGTGCAGCTGGATGAGCAGTTGTGGAAGTTTATTGATACCGCGGGCCTGCGCAAGAAGGTCAAGAATGCGCAGGGCCACGAATACTATGCTTCCTTGCGCACCCGCGGCGTGATCGATGCTGCCGAGGTATGCATCATGCTTATCGATGCCTCCGAGGAGATCTCCGAGCAGGACCAGCGCGTGCTCAATATGGTGCTGGAATCCGGCAAGGCCTTGGTCATCGCGTTCAATAAGTGGGATCTGATGGATGAGGACCGCCGCTATTACCTCGATCGTGAGATTGACGAGCAGCTGCGACACTTGCCGTGGGTCACCCGCGTCAATATTTCTGCTGAGACCGGTCGCGCCCTGCAAAAGCTGGAGCCTGCCATGATTGAGGCCCTAGAAAGCTGGGATCAACGCGTGTCTACCGGTCAGCTCAACAACTGGATGCGGGAGGCCATCGCTGCCAACCCGCCGCCGATGAAGAATAATCGTTTGCCGCGCGTGCTCTTTGCTACGCAGGCATCGACCCAGCCGCCGACGATTGTTTTATTTACCACTGGGTTCCTCGACGCATCCTACCGGCGCTACCTTGAGCGCAAATTCCGCGAGCGTTTTGGTTTCCACGGCACTCCCATCCGCATCGCCGTGCGCGTGCGCGAACGCCGAGGCAAAAAGCGGAAATAAGAGTTCACTGCGAATACGAGCGAAGCACTCACACATGTGGGGCTTCGCTCGTTTTTATCTACCTCATTACGCTCGGTGTCATTGGCAGCTAAGCTTGAAAGACATTAGATCATTGGCTTAGGCCCAGAAAGCAAGAAGGTAAATACGGTGTCACAGAAAATCGAGATCTTGCGCGGGCAACATATCACTCTCAAGGCGTTAAGCGTAGACCATACCTCTGGACTAGCTGAGGCCGTACAGGACGGGGAATTATGGAAGCGGTGGTACACCAAGGTTCCATCACCGAGTGAGATGGAAAAAGCCGTGGAAGAACGCATTTCTTGGTATGACTCCCACGGGTCGCAGCTTTTTACGGTGTTCGATTCTGCTGGCAATACGGTAGGAATGACTGGTTATCAGGCCTTAGAACCAGATAACAGGCGCGCACAAATCGGATACACTTGGTACAGGCAATCCGCGCAGAATACTGCGGTTAATGCAGATTGCAAACTGACCCTCATGGGCCACGCATTTGAGCAGCTTGATTGCTTATCCGTGTTCTTCACTACCAACTCCTTTAACCGTGAAAGCCGCCGCGCGTTGGAATCCCTAGGGGCACATCTTGATGGAATCCTTCGCGGCCACCAGATACTAGATAACGGGATAGTCAGAGATACCTGCGTGTATAGCGTGCTGCGGCATGAGTGGCCCGCAGTGAAAAATCACTTGCACTATAAGATTGACCTGAAGTCTGAGAAGGACAAGGCCTGAGGAATCGACAACTAATAGTGCGCAACAGCTTTCGGGGTTGGCACGTGAGGTGTAGTTGAGCTTGTCTCGCCAGCAAAGCCGGAGCTCATTGAAGAGGCATCAGGACGCCTCAAAACTACATAATTTCGCCGGTTAACCCGGTATTTTACCACTTAGGAGAGCAAAAGTGTCACCAACAATGGTGTGACACTTCGCTCTCCTTTTTACTTCGGTGAGAGCACTATGGCGCCGATAGGATAAAACTTGTCAACCATTTACTTTCTGTTTGAAAGGCATGACATGTTAGCGAATGTGATTGCCCCGGATTCAGTCCTGGCTATCGTGCTTCAAGTCATAATCATTTTAAGTGCTTTGCTTTTGGGCACCCGCTATGGCGGGATCGGCCTCGGATTAATTTCTGGCATCGGCTTGATGCTGATGGTCTTCGTGTTTGGATTGGCACCGGGCGAGCCCCCTGTGTCGGTCATGCTGACGATCATTGCCGTTATCGGCTGTGCAGCCACACTGCAACAAGCACAAGGTTTGGAAGTGATGATGCAGCATGCGGAGAAGTTCTTGCGTGCTCATCCAGAGCGCATCACAATTTTGGCACCACTGACTACTTGGTTCCTCACCGTACTGTGCGGCACTGGCCACGTGGTCTACACCATGTTTCCGATCATTGAAGACATCGCGCTCAAAAAGGGAATCCGTCCTGAGCGTCCGATGGCAGTGGCCTCGACCTCGGCGCAGATGGGTATTACCGCTTCACCGGTGTCTGTGGCTACCGTTTCTCTTGCGTCGATCCTTGCGGAAAATGCTGGAGCTATCGACAAGGCTTATTCGATTCCGCAGATTCTTACGGTGGCGCTACCCGCGTCCTTGTGCGGTGTTCTTCTCGCCGCGTTATGGTCGCTGCGTCGCGGCAAGGACCTGGACAAGGATCCGGCTTTCCAAGAACGGATGAAAGACCCAGAGTTTGCCGCCAGCATCAATGAGAGCGCCGATTCGCTCATCGGTAAGGAATTTTCCCGCGAGGCTAAGCGTTCAGTAGTCGTTTTCCTTGTCGCTATTGCCTGCGTGGTCCTCCTCGGCGCTTTCGAGTTCCTGCGCCCGCTGGTTCCTGGTGATGATGGCGAGCTGAGCCCGGTATCGATGAATCTAGTGATCCAGATGGTCATGCTCGTCGCCGGCGCCATCATCCTTCTTAGCTGCAAAGTGGATACCAAAAAGATTGCGTCTACTCCAGTATTCAAGGCCGGCATGACCGCTGTATTTTCGGTCTTCGGTGTTGCGTGGATGGCAGATACGTTCTTCCAATCTCATATCGATGCCCTGGAAACGAACTTGGGTTCTGTCGTCGAGGCGGCCCCATGGACGTACGCCGTCGTGTTGGTGGTTGTGTCCAAGTTGGTCAATTCGCAGGCTGCTGCACTGGTAGCAATTGCCCCTATTGGCTTGCAATTGGGCATTGACCCGGCTGTCATTGTTGGTTTCTACGGCGCAGCTTATGGTTACTTCATCTTGCCAACCTATCCTTCTGACTTGGCCTGCATTGGCTTCGATCGCACGGGTACGACGCGAATTGGCAAATACGTCATCAACCACTCGTTCCTCATCCCCGGAGCGATCTCCGTATTTACCTCCTGTGTGGTCGGCTCCCTCTTGGCCCAGGTTCTCCTGTAATCAGTCCCTCGAGATAGACTCCTCCCGTACCAGCACGAATGCATCCGTGCGGTACGGGATGTGCAGTTTTTGCCCGGCCGAAAAGCTCATGTGCTCGTAGAGGTACCAGTTCAGGTTGTGGGTCATGCGCTCGTGGATGGCCTCGCTATTTCTGAGCCAGTAGGAACGGGTGTGCATGAGTTGGTGGAGCTGTTCTGGGGTGAGCTCGTGAGTCCAGCTCAGCCGGAGTTCGCGCTCTAAGGTCCAGGGTGACTTGTACTCCGGATAAAAGCCGGGCTTATGCACGTCGCCGGAGTGCATGATGCGGCTTAACCGAAGGATCCAGGGATCCGCGTGTACATCGAGGGTATTCCACACTAAAAGGACGCGCCCGCCCGGCGCGAGGATGCGGTCCAGCTCGGCGGAGGCGGCGGCAACGTCGACCCAGTGCCAGGTTTGGGCGAGGCAGGCGGCGTTGAGGGAGGCATCGGCAAGCGCGGTGTGCTCGGCCGTGGCGCGGATGATGGGAATGTCCAAGCGGTGTTGGAGCACGCGGGCCATATCTGCCGATGGCTCGACCGCAAGCACGTTGGGGTTGGTGAGGGACTCAGTGAGCTTGCCGGTGCCGGCGCCGATATCGGCAACGCGGTGGGCGCCGGCGATGAGTGCAGCAACCTCGGCCGGGTAATGGGGGCGGACGTCCTGATAGGTGTGCGCCCCGTGGTGAAAGGCGCGCGCTGCCTGGGTGCGCTGGGGATCGGTGCCAAAGGTAGGTTTCTGCTTCGCAGAGGGATTGCGGTAGCTGGGGAAGTGTTGGGGGTTGGGGTGGCGAGTCGACATAGGCTATCTAACCTACCGGGAATTAGAATGGCTTGTTATGGCAACACTTCCAGAACCATCAGATCCGCGGTGGTTGCTGAAAACCGTCTTCTCTAGGCCTGGGATGACAATCCCCGCCGCTGTGTGCATGGCTATCTCCTTCGTGCTCAACGGCACCACACCGGTCATCGTGGGCTATGCCATCGATGAAGCGGTGGTGGAAGGATCGATCGAGCGACTGTGGTGGTGGCTTGCACTCCTGGTCCTGGCCTTCGCGGTTAATGCCGTCACCGGGTGGTATGGCCGTGGGCTCAATGCGCGCAGCATGCTCGTTATCGGCCACGACGTGCGCATGGCCATTACGGATCGGATTATGGATCCCAAGGGGATGGGCGGTCCGAAACGCACGCCAGGCGAGTTATTGGCTATTGCCTCTACCGATGCAACCCGCGTACAAAATGCCGTGATGATGACGGTTTTTCCGGTGGCAGAGATTACGTCCATCATTTATGTTGCGGTGATGACCAGCCGGGTGAATCTCCCGCTAGGAGTGGCGATTCTATGCGGCGGTCCCATCGTGGTGTGGGGATCGCTGCGCTCGGCTGGTCCGTTGCGCAAGCGTTCTGGCATCCGGCAAGCAGCATTGGGCCGCGCCAGTGCGACGGCGACGGATATTGTCCATGGTCTGCGCATTATTAAGGGGATCGGTGCGATAGGTACCGTGCGTAAGCGTTATGCGGGTGATTCCGATGCCGCCTACGAGCGAACCGTTGAAGCCAATGCGGCGCAGGCAGGGCTGAATGCTTCTACCGAGGCGTTGGGCTCGATCTATGTCATCGCCGTCGCCGTTGCCGCCGGCTACCTGGCGCTGGACGGGCAGATGAGCATTGGTGAGCTTATTATGATCATTGGCCTTACCCAATTCATCATTACCCCGATGACCATGCTGGGCAGAAATATCGCTTCCCGGTGGGCCGCGGCGCAGGCGAGTGCGCAGCGAATAGTAGGCCTGCTGGGAGCTCCAGGGCTGCCCGGAGACTCTGCACCACAGGTGCCAGCGCTGCGGCCAGGGGTGACCGCCATTGATGGGCATGCTCCGGAGGAACTGCGGGAGCTGCCCCGGGAGAAATTCATCGTCGTGCCGCACGAGGTAATGCTGTTTGACGGGACCGTGCAAGACAATATTCATCTGGATGCGGATACGGCCGCACGGGCCCTAGAGGTGGCTGCGGGCGCGGATATTCCCGGTGGGCTTGACCGCGCCGTGGGTGAGCGCGGAAACAACCTGTCCGGCGGACAGCAGCAACGAGTCGCCCTTGCCCGCGCTATTGCCGCGGATCCAGAGGTGCTGATTCTTTCTGATCCCACCACGGCGGTCGATTCCGTGACCGAGCAAGAGGTAGCCCACCGCGTTGCGGACTACCGGAAAGATAAACCGACCATCGTCTATACGTCGGCTCCCGCCTGGCATGCAGTGGGGGTGGAGTCCTAATGCGTTTTCCCACCGCCACTTGGCCACAGGTGAGAAAGGTCGTGGCGCAGCAGCTCTCGGCCATCCCGCACGCGCGCCGGCGCGCCGTTATTGCCGTGGTGTTCTTGATCGCCGGGGCAGCGGCCAATGTCAGCATTGCGATCCTGCTCGGCAAGATCGTCGATGCCGTGACGACAGGCACCAGCATTGCCCTCCTCGGAGTCCTGCTCATCGGGGTCGCCGCCGTATCTGCCGCATTGTCGGCGGCGGGATTCTATGTCCTTTCTCAGCTGACCGAGCGCGTTATTGCGTCCCTGCGCGAGGATATGGTCTCTACGGCACTCGGCCTTCCCACACACCGCGTCGAGGATGCCGGAACCGGGGACTTGGTATCGCGTTCTACCGATGACGTGGCGGAGCTTTCCGCTGCGGTCACGGAGACGGTCCCCGTGTTGGCGAAATCCATTTTTGCCATTGCCTCGACGGGAGTGGCACTGCTTACGGTGGACTGGCAATACCTCTTGGTGATTGTTGCCGTGACCCCGCTGTATTTCTTAGCCGGCCGGTATTACTTGCGGCGTGCCCCAAGCAGGTATGCCGCTGAGCGCGCCGCTATGGCGGACCGCGCCCGCCGGCTTTTGGAGGCAATCCACGGCAGGGACACGGTGCGCGCGTTCCGCATGGAACATACGATGCACGATCGGATCGGCGCGGCTTCAACGCGCGTGGTGGAAGAGGGATATAACGCGCGCCGGACGATGATGGTGCTCCAAGCTCACCTCACCGGCATTGAACTGGTCTTATTGGCCAGCGGTTTGGCAGTAAGCTTCTGGGTGGTGCAGACCAATGCGCTTACTGTTGGGGCGGTCACCGCGGCGATGTTGCTGCTTATACGACTGCGCGGGCCACTGATGGGGCTGATGCGCGTGCTAGATACGGTGCAATCTGGGTATGCCTCGTTGGCGCGCATCGTTGGCGTGGTTATCGATCCACCCGCGCCGGTACCGGATAGCGGTGCACCGAGGGGCGATGGCAGCGTGGACATGCGGGATATTTCCTTCCGCTATGGCGATAACTCTTGGGCCGTTGAGGGACTCAACCTAAAGATTAAGCCGGGCGAAACGGTTGCCCTCGTCGGGGCGTCTGGGGCGGGGAAGTCCACAGTGGCAGCGTTGCTCGCGGGCTTGCGCGTCCCGGATAAGGGCACAGTGCTTGTCGATGGCGTCGAGGTTGCGCTGCTTTCCGATGCCGAGCGTATCCAGCGCCTCGCCCTTGTCTCCCAGGAGGTGCACGTCTTTTCTGGGAGCCTGCGCGAGGATCTTGCGCTGGCGGCGCCACAGGCTACCGATGCTGAAATGGTGCAGGCGCTGCGCCAAGTGCAGGCTGACTGGTTCTTCGATCTGGAGGCGGGCCTCGATACCATCGTGGGCGCGCAAGGCATGCCGCTAGACCCCGTGGCAGCGCAGCAATTGGCGCTTGCCCGAATCGTGCTGCTGGATCCGCGCATCATCATCTTGGACGAAGCCACGGCAGAAGCAGGCTCGGTGGGCGCTGAATCCTTAGAGGACGCCGCAGAGACTGTGATGGAGGGGCGGACCGCCTTGGTGGTCGCTCACCGACTGGATCAGGCCTCGCGTGCCGATGCCATCGTGGTCATGGATAATGGCCGGGTAGTAGAACAGGGTAGCCATGCAGAGCTGCTAAATTATGGGGGCCGTTATAAACAGTTATGGGCCGCTTGGCAGAAGGGACGAAAATCATGAGGCGGAGGCCGGTGCGCGCGACGTTGAGCACCGCAGTCTTGTGCTGCGTGGCGGCTTTGGTCGTGTCATGCGCAAATAATGAGGAAGAATCGGGCTCGGCGGCACGCAGCGAAAGCACGCGATCGCACGGTTCGGCTGCCTCGCAGCTCGGGATTCCTACCTCTGCGCCGCTCAGTGGCCCAGAACCCGGTTCCTATACGACGATTAACCTGCCGTCCGGTCGTTCATTTATTCTCAGCGTGCCGGAAAATTATACGGCCCAAAAAGAGTGGCCTGTCGTGATGGCTTTTCACGGGTGGGGGCAGTCCGCGGAAAACTTGCGCGACTATTCCCGCCTCGATGCGGCACAAGCTATTACCGTATTTCCTGCAGGAAAGGAAAAAGCGTGGAGCCCCGCGCCATATGCGGAAACCAGCGGGAGCGAGGACAAGAAATTCGTGCTCGATATCGTCGATTCCCTCCGCGCGACCTATAACGTGGATGATTCGCGGCTTTTTGCCACCGGCATGTCCAACGGCGGCGGTTTTGCTGCCTACCTGGCTTGTCAGATGCCCGGCACCTTCCACTCGGTCGCCACCATTTCCGCAGCATATTACGAAGATATCCTGAAAGACTGTGCCCATGAACCCGTAGGGCGCCTCGATATGCACGGCACCGATGACCCCGTCGTGGGCTATTACGGCGGAACCCGGCACAAGACCAAGTATTTCTCCGTTGAATCTGTCTTAGAGCAGGACCGCAAGCGCAATAAATGCTCGGAGAAGGTAGACACCAACCGCTTGGTCAATAATGCCCTCGACATGCATTGGCGGGGCTGCACCGCACCGCTGGAGCATATCCGCATCGGTGGCGGCTCCCACGTGTGGCCGGGTGGTCTTGGAGACAAAAATAATGAAGTAGGAAAGTTCTTCGCCACTGACCGCGTCCTGGACTTCTTCGGCATTCCCGGCAGGCCCGACGGCACTCGCGAAACCTAGATCGCGCGGTAGGCCCGGAAAGAGGACCCAGGCACGGATCGCACGCGCTCGACGCAAATATCCGCGACGCTGAGAAAGCCTGCCCGGCGCGCCGCACTGTCCGGGGCAGTGGGCTCTGGAATTTGCACTAGGTGAAAGCTGCGCTCACCCTTATCTTCTCGGTTGAGTTCGATGACCGCCTGCGCCGTGGTGCCTGATCCCCCGAAAAAATCGAGCACCCGGGCATCGGCGCCGCCGCCAATGGCGATGAGATGCTTGATAAGGCGCACTGGCTTGGGGAAATCAAAGATTCCCTCCACGCCCATGACGTCCTCTGCGTCGCGGCGTCCGGTGCGCGTTACGCCAAACCTTTGCCCATCGAGGATGGAACGCGGCCGCGCCCCTGCTTTTTGATAGTTCTTGGTGTAGACAAAACCGCGCCGAAAGACCAGCTCATCGTAGCGCTTTGCCACCATATCCTTGCCCCAGCGCCAACGCGCTACCTGGCTGTGGCCAGCCGGTTGGTCAGGCCAGTGTTGCGTGCCATCGGGAGAGGAAATGGGAAAATCAAGCGATGGCAGATACCCCAGAGTCTTAGAATCTAAGCGCACCAAGGAGTATTTGCCACGTTCATCCTCGTGGTTATATTTGGTGCTCGTATAGCCCTCAGCATCTACATTGAATCCGGGGTTATCCGGGTTCTTGGCATAGCAGAGGATGTATTCGTGTTCTACCACCGCATACTTGGAATCGTTTTTCCCGGTGCCAGCCTTTTTCCAAATGAGTTGCCCGGCATAGCAGCCCTCGCCAAAAACCTCGTCTAAAACCTTGCGGGTATTAGCAGCCTCGTCCTCTCCGATGGAGACGAATATAAAGCCGTTCTCCGCCAGAATTCGGCGCGCCAGGATGAGCCGCGGCAACATCATGGACAGCCACTCGGCGTGCCATTGGGCATAGCTGCCGGAATTTACCTCTCGCCGCGCGCGGTAATTATCGCGATAGACAAAGTCCCGGCCGGTGTTATACGGCGGGTCGATGTAGATGACATCGAAGGTCTCGCCCGTGGAAACCCAGTGCTGTAGAACCGGCAAGTTATCGGCCACGTGGATGCTATTGGGTGAGGTGGTAGAGCTGCTTAACGCAGTATCGAGCTCAAACTCGGCGGCTAGGGGAGTCTCCGCCGCAGCGCGCGCGGCTTGCTTGCCAGGCCATACCAACCCAAAGAATTCCGGGGCGTTGCAGTCTGCACCAGGGCTGGTGTGCGTCATTTGTTGCCTTTTCCGTGCGAGCTGGTCATTGGTCTCATTAACGGGGCCCGAACCCCGGAAAGTGGACACGGGGATTTAATCAAGATGCGATAGTAAGTGTAGCTGATCCGGCGGCTTCGAAGGCGTTCGGCGAGCGATAGCCGCACCACGAGTGCAAGCGCTTGGTGTTGTAGTGCGTGCACCACCGGAACACGTCCCGACGACATACGATCTGACTTGGGAAAACGGACTCGTCCTGGAGGACTTCCCGTTTCAGCGTGGCGTTGAACGACTCCGCCAACGAGTTGTCCGCGCTCGTCCCGATTGCTCCCATCGACTGGGTGACACCGAATCGTTCACACAGCTTCCGGTATTGCCCAGAGGTATAGACGCTGCCATGATCGGAGTGGAAAATCGCCCCGTCAAGGTTGCCTCGGACCCCGTGGGCCATCGTGAGAGCTTCTTCGACCAACTCCGTGCGCATGTGGTCGGCGATCGCGAAACCGGTCAACTGCCGCGAATAGCAGTCGATGACGGTGGCCAGGTACATATTCGACCCGTCCGCGATCGGCAGGTACGTGATATCGCCGACGTAGATGGTGTTCGGTTTCTCCGCGGTGAACCGGCGTTTCAGCAGGTCGGGCAACTTCGGAGCCCGTTTCGCAGACACGGTGGTCTTCACCCGGCGTTTTTTGGTGTAGCCGAACAGGCCCATCTGGCGCATCAACCTGGCGGTGCGCTTGTGATTGAAAAGGTCGTCGTTGGCTGGATCGGAATTGATGGCCGCCGTCACGCGTTTCGCCCCGTAACAACCGTTCTCGGCCGTGAACACGGCCTTGATCCTCGCTCCCAGCACCGCGTCG
>NZ_JASPGQ010000023.1:0-15067 GCF_030229885.1 Corynebacterium sp. MSK204
ACCGGCTACCGGGCGGCTACCGCCACCCCGGTACCTGGTACCGCCTTACCGGTCCCTAAAACAAGCCCGCGTCACTCTCCTGTGACGTGTCCCGAATCTTGTTGCTAGGAACTTACTCTCATGTCGGGTGAGCCGCCGGAAAAGTCCTCGGCGTAGGACCAACAGATTGCAAAAGAGCATCTGCCTACGAGGCAGATCACCATGGTGATCTGCTCTGTTAGGGCGCTACCGCCCCTCATTCCTACTGCTCTTTTCTCGATCCTTCGCCGCCCATCATGCTCGGTCTGGTGCACCGAGGATTTACTATCCGTAGCTTCGATATAAGCTTAGAAGAGGCATCTTCTTCATGAGCTGATCCTCAAGTGCCTAGACAGTCATACTTCGGCCGAGAGTTAAGGAACACCTTGCGATTTACACTCATTTCCACTGCCACAGCAATCATCATGACGCTGGCGGGAGCTAGCGCATTTTTCATCCCTGCATTCATCGCAGTCGGAATTGCCATCGACGGCAACAACCGGAAAAACCGTACAGCCTAAAATTATTGACGCAGGTCCAGACAAGGAGCTGTGGACCGGCTGGGATTGGGCTGCACGCGTCTTTGACTCGCAGATTAGGTGCGAGAAAGGCATGCGAACAGGCTGGGCTCTCCCAGCCAGTTAAAACGCTAGGCCCAGCCATACTAAAAGTCTCGAGACACCATAGGAACGATGTCTCGAGACTTCAGAGCGTGCCCCCAGTGGGACTCGAACCCACACTGAATCGATTTTAAGTCGACTGCCTCTGCCGATTGGGCTATGGGGGCGGGCGCAAGGAATAGTGTAGGACACTATTCCTAAAAAGAGTTAATGAGGGGTCGATTCACTAACCAGACCAGCAATGATGCCGTCCAGGATGTCTTTTTCACTGATGAAGAAGCTGCGTGCATCGCTAGTGCGCTCGATGAGCTGCATGATTCCTTCAACTGCTACTGCCCCACCGCCGATGACATCGGCGCGGCCAGGGTGAATGACGGGATTCAGGGCGCGTTCCTCCGAAGGGATGCTGACGAGTTGCTTGAGCAGCACTCGCAGGGCATCAAAACGTAGCTCCGAGCCGTGGATCGCATCGGGGTCATAGCGCTCTAGGCCCTGGGCCAGGGCGGATAGCGTGGTAAACGTGCCCGCACAGCCCACAATGGTGCGCGCCTTGGACATGGGGACGATCTTTTCCACCTCGCCCATGCGCTCTGCCACGTATTCGGAGGCAATCTCGATTTCTGATTCCGTGGGCGGGTCGGTGCGCATGATGCGCTCTGTCAGGCGCACGCAGCCCATGTACGCAGAGTGCGAACCTAGAATCTCTTCATCTGCGGTGCCCACGACGAATTCGGTGGACCCGCCACCCAAGTCAATGACGCAGAAGGGACCGCGGTCCGGCTCCATATCGGCGACCGCGCCGTTGAAGGACAGGAGTGCTTCTTCTTCGCCGGATATAACCTCCGCCTTTGCGCCGGATTGGATCTGCCCCAAAAGCTCGGCGGTCATATCGAAAAATTCCTGCTGGTTCTTCGCATCGCGGGTGGCACTGGTTGCCACCATGCGCACGCGGGTAACCTTCTCGAACTTCATCTGGCGCACATAGCCCTCCAAGGCCACGCGGGCGCGCTCTAAGGCATCGGGCGCGATTTCACCCGTTGCATCCACGCCTTGGCCCAGACGAATGATTTCCATGGTGCGGGTGATATCGCGCACCTTGCCGTCTTCATCGATTTCAGAGATTAAAAGGCGAATGGAATTGGTACCGCAGTCAATGGCTGCCACGCGAGTCATGTCGTACTCCTATTCAGCGTTGGAAAAATCGAACTCCGCCAAGTCAATGCCCAGCTCTTCCACCGTGGGCCAATCCTGCGGAATCGCCGTACCGCGTAGCTTACCGTGGTCGGCCGCCATTGCCACGGCCTCGGTGCCGAGGCGGAAGTGCTGGGGGCCTTCGGCAAGCGCATAGGCGATGAGCACGTGCAGGCACTTCACCCGCTCGGGCATGCCGCCGCCAGAAAAATCTGTGCCCAAGTCCTCAATCTCATTGCGCTTGGCCAAGAAATGCTCATGGGCCTGGTGGTAGTCGGCAGCAAGCTCCTTATCCTCGGCCAGGCGGGACTCCATCCACTTCATCACGTGGGCGACCTCCAACCGGGAGGCTTCCGCGGTCAGGCGGGGATCGGTGAGGTAATACAGTGTGGGAAACGGGGTGCCATCCGGCAACTTGGGAGAAGTTTTAATCACGGCCGGTTGGCCATCCGGTGTGCGGAACGATACCTCCAGCACGCCGCGTGGGGTGCGGCCCAATTGCTCGGAAACGATGGCTAAATCTGCATCAGTGACGGTCATGCGAACAATTATCGCACATCGTCACTCTCCTCAGGCGCTGGCTCAATTGGCAGGTGCTGCGACTCGCCCGCTGGGGCCTCTTCTTCCGGCGGCTGCGCCACCGAATCCCACAACACCTCAAACCACGGGCGCGAATCTTCCTGCGACTGACCATCGGTAGTGACCTGGTCATCGGGCTGAATATTAGGATCGAGGATGCGGTACGCGGTCTCACCCTGCTCTACCACGCCGAAGCGCCGCCGGGCTTCCTGCTTGATAAAGTCCTCTGATTTATATTTATCGATCTCTTCTAATAGAGCATCTTTTTCATCCTGCTTCGCCGCAATCGATTCATTCAGCCGAGCGATTTCGGAGCGGCCGTGGTAGTAATTGCGCAGCGGCACCGCGATGATGACGAGCACCACCAACACAAAAACAACGATGACGGTCATGCCAACGATGCTCATGCGATCGGGCTTGCGGTTCTTCTTTTCCTGCGCCCGCTGGGATTTGCGGATATCCGCAGCACGCGAGGCCACCGGAACCCTAGTGCGGCTCCGGCGGCGCTCCGTCTTCTTCTCACGTGCCATAGGGTTACTATCCTAGCGCCGCCACACCAGTAACACAGGCGTGGCACGCGCGGAATTTCATCAACTTTCTCAGGCGCTCGAGATGCTCAGAACGAGCAAGCCCCCACCGCACCTTTTCGGGGCACATCGGGGGCTAAATTCCTAGCGGCGTCTAGCTTCTAGACTAGACCGCTAGGCCTTAAGCGTTGAAACGCGGGAAGGCGGAGCGGCCGGCGTAGACGGCGGCATCGCCAAGCTCCTGCTCAATGCGCAGCAGCTGGTTGTACTTAGCCACGCGCTCGGAGCGGGCCGGGGCACCGGTCTTGATCTGGCCGCAGTTGAGGGCGACGGCCAAGTCCGCAATGGTGGTGTCCTCGGTCTCGCCGGAGCGGTGGGACATCATGGTGCGGTAGCCATTGCGGTGTGCAAGCTCTACGGCATCGAAGGTCTCGGTCAAGGTACCAATCTGGTTGACCTTTACCAGCAGCGCGTTGGCCGCCTTCTTATCGATGCCCTCCTGCAGGCGAGCCGGGTTGGTGACGAAGAAGTCATCGCCGACGATCTGGACCTTATCGCCAATAGCGGCGGTCAGGGTGGTGTAGCCTTCCCAGTCGTCTTCCTGCAGTGGGTCCTCGATGGACACGATGGGGTACTCGTTGATGAGCTCCTCGTAGACCTTGGACATCTCCTCGGCGGTGTGCTCGCCGCCTTCGAAGTGGTACTTGCCGTCCTCGTAGAACTCGGAGGAAGCGACGTCGAGGGCCAAGGCGACGTCCTTGCCCGGCTCGAAGCCGGCCTTCTTAATGGCCTCAACGATGACGTCGAGCGCAGCGCGGGTGGAATCGACGGAAGGAGCAAAGCCGCCCTCATCGCCCAAGCCGGTGGACAGGCCCTTGTCCTTCAGGACGGCCTTCAGGGAGTGGTACACGCCAGCACCGATGCTGAGGGCCTCGGTGAAGGTCTCCGCACCGATGGGGGCAATCATGAATTCCTGCACATCCACGCCGGAGTCAGCGTGGGAACCGCCGTTCAGGATGTTCATCATGGGAACGGGAAGAACGTGAGCGTTCGGGCCGCCAATGTAGCGGTAGAGCGGCAGCGCGGCGGACTCGGCGGCAGCCTTAGCGGTAGCGATGGACACACCGAGAATGGCATTGGCGCCAAGGCGGGACTTGTTATCCGTGCCGTCCAGCTTGATGAGCGCCTGGTCAATGAGGCGCTGGTCATCAGCCTCGAGGCCAGCGATTTCATCGCCGATTTCCTCGTTGATATTCTCTACGGCCTTCTGCACGCCCTTGCCTAGGTAGCGGTCGCCGCCGTCGCGCAGCTCGTGTGCCTCGTGCACACCGGTAGATGCGCCGGAGGGAACGCCGGCAACGCCGTGGGCGCCGTCGTCCAAGAAGACCTCGGCCTCTACGGTCGGGTTACCGCGGGAATCCAAGATTTCGCGTCCAAATGCGTGGATGATACCAGCCATGCTGTAACTCACTCCTTATAGATGATGTTCGTCGCTGAGCCAGTTAGTTCAGTTACATGCCCAATTGTTCCAGAAAACCGCCACGCGTGAGGCTAGCGAGCCGGTTGCGGGACCGAGTAGGCATTGGCCGCATGGGCTACCTTGTCCAGATATTCCCTGGACTGGTTGTAATTTAAGATGGCCTCTTCCCACTGATCCGGGTCATTGAGATCCCTATCACCAAAGCACAAGAGGTTCGCCGCGCCCAGGGCGGCATCGTCAATCTGGTTCGGGTCGGCCTTGCCATCGCCATTGGCGTCGCCGCCGGCGGACTCCCACGAGGTAGGGATGAACTGCAAGGGACCCACCGCGCGGTCAAATTCCGTATCCCCGTCGATTTCGCCGTTATCGGTATCCGGGGTGTGCGCGGTGTTATTCGAGCCATCCAGGGTGATGCCGACGATCGGCGGCTGCGGGTAGCCGTTGTCATCCAGCTTGGAGGACTTAAACCAGTTGCCGTTATAGGTACCGTGCCGAGTCTCTACAAAGCCCAAGCCTGCCAGGGTATTCCACCGCAAATTGCAGCCCGGGTGCTGCTGCCGGGCGATAAGTTCGGCGTTGCCATAGGCGCGCAGCGCCTGCGGCGGGATATCGGTAGCTTCTGCCAGATCCGATGCCCAGTGGGTGAGCTTATCGGCCGTGCGGCCCGGCGCGTTGACATCGATATTGGCCACCTCTTTTCCACCTACGGGCGGGGTGGCGTCTGGGACCGAAGAATCATCGGTGGAATTGGATACAATTAGCCCCATTACCAGCGCAATGATGATTACTACGGCTAGCCCGCAGCCCCCGATTGTTCGCAGCAGCCTGTTCATGAGTAGCCATCCTACTAAGTGAAATTCACCCCGCCGGATAACTACACGCGCCCGCCGCGCGTAAAAGTCCCTGCGACTTTCACCCCACTTTTACTCCCGCGATTTCCCCTCCGCCCAGAGGCGGTTTTGTTCTTCTACGCCCACTATTTCCGCCGTGCCATCAAAGAGATACGGCGCGCGGGAGCGCATCTTGCGCACGAAACTTGTGGCGACATCGTCAAGCGAGAAGGTAGAAATCTCGGCGTGAAAAAGCACCTGCAGGAAAACATCCCCAAGCTCTTTGAGCAATTCCTCCTCGGGTGCGTGCTGGCGCACGGCTGCTGCAAATTCCCCCGCCTCCTCTTCTAGGTACGGCAGGAGCGATTCATGGGTCTGCTCGCGCTCCCATTCGCCGATACGGCGGGCCGTTGCCATAGCGCTGCGCGCTTGCATCACGGCATCGTCAAGCGACTCGGCCCTAATGACCTGTTCCCCGGTGGCAATGCGCGCCTGGGTTTCCGGATCGTGTTCATCGGTGGTGACCAAGGTGCCGGTGGCATCATCGCCACTTAAGAGATCCGAGAAGTTCCACCGCACTGATACCGGTACTTCCCCGGTGAACTGAACGGGGCCATATAACTTGCCATAGGCGCGCATGGGGATCATGGTGGGCCAGCGTTCATCGAGCAACAGGACTGTCATAGCTACAAAGTCTATCCCGTGTGTTTTCTCAAGTTCCCTTTAACGGGGCAGGCGCGGTACTTTAGGCCAATGACCTCCAGCCAAAATAAGTCCCACTCGGTGTCATTGTGGACGCTTGTCGCGCTGATTATCGGATCCACCGTCGGCGCGGGCATATTTTCGCTACCCCAAAATATTTCCTCCGTGGCAGGCCCAGGTGCCATGCTCATCGGTTGGTTGGTGGCGGGTATCGGCATGCTGTCCGTTGCCTTCGTCTTCCAGATTTTGGCGTACCGAAAACCCCACCTTGATTCCGGCGTCTATTCTTATGTGCGCGCTGGCCTGGGTGATTTCATCGGCTTTACCTCAGGCTGGGGCTACTGGCTGGGCTCGGTGATGGCGCAGGTGGGTTATGCCACGCTGTTTTTCAATACGATTGGGCATTACCTGCCGCTTTTCGATGCCGACCACCAGTGGGCGTCCGCCATCGCCGTCTCCCTTCTATCGTGGGGAATCTTCGCCGTTTTGGCCCGCGGGGTGCAGCAGGCCGCATTCATGAACCTGGTGACGACGATTGCCAAGATCGTGCCCATCCTGGCCTTCATCGTCTTGGTCGCGTTCATCGGCTTTAGCTGGGATAAATTCACCCTGGATTTCTGGGGGCGAAATTCCAATGCCAGCGTCTTTGAGCAGGTCCAAGGCATCATGCTCTTTACTGTCTGGGTCTTTATCGGCGTAGAGGGCGCCTCCGTCTATTCCAAGCAGGCCGCTAAGCGCACGGATGTCGGCCGTGCTACCGTCATTGGCTTCTTCTCCGTGCTGGCGCTCTTAGTCTCCGTATCCACCTTGAGCTTTGGCGTGATGACCAAAGAGGAGCTGGCCGCGCTGCCGGATAACTCCATGGCTTCGGTGCTTACGGAGGTCGTCGGCCCTTGGGGCGGCGCGCTGATTTCCATCGGCCTGTGCCTCTCGGTCCTCGGTGCCTACGTTTCCTGGCAAATGCTGTGCGCTGAGCCCATCGTCATGATGGCCATCGATGGCCTCATTCCCCGCCGCATCGGCACCATCAATGTGGCCGGCGCCCCGTGGGTGGCGCAACTGATTTCCACCTCCGCAATCCAGATCTTCATCGTCGTCTTCTACGTCAATGAGGCGTCCTATGCCGCGATGGTGCAACTGGCCACCATCATGTACCTGCTACCCTATATCTTTTCCTCGCTGTATCTGCTACTGCTAGCGATACGTGGAAAGGGCGTTACCCACCCACACGCCGGAACGCGATTCGACCTGTCTGGGCCAGATATTCCCAAACGCGAAAACCGGCGCCACTTTGGCATCGCGCTAGTGGCCTTCGTGTACTCGTTGTGGCTAATTTACGCCGCCGACCCGGTTTATATTCTCTTCGGCGCCCTCGCCGTCGTGCCGGGACTTATCCCATATGTGCTCACCCGCCTCTCGCGCCGCGAGAAGCTTTTTAATGGATTTGAGTGGTCAATCGTCATCGTTGTGCTGGTTGCCGCTATCATCGCCGCGGTCGGCCTCACCCAAGGATCACTGGAACTCTAGTCTCCCTGCCCCACCAAAAAGGGCTACATCGGCGCGCTCGCCCGCCATCGCAAGTGGTCTTGGACACAGACAGTTTAGTACGGTAATTACACCCCACTAATTCTTGTGAATATCACTTTTGGAGCACTTGTGACTCAAACCAATGCGAGCGTTATGCCCTCTGCCACTCCTGCTGGTTCAGACCCCGCGGTAGACAAGGCCTGGGCGGAGCGGATTAAAGAGTTGGCGGAACAGCGCAATGCGGTGATCCTGGCGCATAATTACCAGATCCCGGAGATCCAGGACGTTGCCCACCACACCGGCGATTCCCTGGCGCTGTCCCGCAAGGCGGCAGAAACCGATGCAGATATCATCGTCTTTTGCGGCGTGCACTTCATGGCGGAATCCGCCAAAATCCTTTCGCCAAATAAGAAGGTCCTCATCCCCGATGAGCGCGCCGGGTGTTCCCTGGCAGATTCCATCACCGCAGATGAGCTGCGCGCATGGAAGGCCGAGCACCCCGATGCCCTAGTGGTCAGCTACGTCAACACCACCGCCGAGGTCAAGGCGCTGACCGATGTCTGCTGTACGTCCTCCAATGCCGTCGACGTGGTCAATTCGCTGCCGGCGGATAAAGAAATCCTCTTCTGCCCCGACCAGTTTTTGGGCGCCTACGTCAAGCGCGAGACCGGCCGGGAAAATATCCGCATTTGGGCCGGTGAGTGCCACGTGCACGCCGGCATTAGCGCCCAGCAGCTAGCCCAACAAACCCAAGATAACCCGGACGCGGACCTGTACATCCACCCGGAGTGCGGCTGCTCCAATTCCGCTTTGTACCTGGCCAACGAGGGCTTGGTGCCGCAAGAGCGCGTGCACATGCTCTCTACCGGGCAGATGATCACCCAGTCCCAGAAGCAGCCGCAGAACAAGGTGCTCGTTGCTACCGAGACCGGCATGCTGCACCAGCTGCGCCAGGCCGCGCCGGATATCGATTTCCAGGCCGTCAATGACCACGCCGAGTGCAAGTACATGAAGATGATCACCCCAGACGCCTTGGAGCGCTGCCTGGTGGAAGAAACCGATGAGGTCACGGTGCCAGAAGATATCGCGAATGCGGCGCGCAAGTCCCTCGAGGCCATGATTTCCATTGGCAATCCCGGCGGGGGCGAGTAAATGGACAACCTGCGCCTGCCGGATTGCTCCGCGCTCATTGCCACGGCCTTGGATGAGGATTTCGCTTACGGGCCCGATTACACCTCGCTTGCCACGGTGCCGGGTGAGAATCGTTGCACGGCGGAGTTCACCGCGCGCGAGGCCGGCGCCATCGCAGGCTTGGGCCTTATCGAGCAGGTCCTTGACGCGACCGCCCAGCGCTTGAGCCAGTGGGGCGTGGATACAGGCGCCGCGCTTGCCGATGCCCCGACCTCCACCATCACCCTCCACTCCACCGACGGCGACAGCGTTACCCCAGGCCAGGTCATCGCCACGGTGCAGGCCCCTACCCTCTTGGTGCTGGCAGCTGAGCGCACCATGCTCAATATGGTCTCGCACGCAAGCGCCATCGCGACGCAGACCCGGTGTTGGGTCGATGCCATCGCGACAACGGCGGAGGAAACGGGGACTCCGGATAGCATTAAGCAGGCCCAGGTGCGCGATACCCGCAAAACCCTGCCTGGCCTGCGGGCGCTGCAGAAATACGCCGTGCGCGCCGGCGGCGGGGCAAACCACCGCATGGGCTTGGGCGATGCCGCCATGATTAAGGACAATCACGTACTCGCCGTGGGCGGCAGCGTGGCCACGGCCCTGCGCCGCGTGCGCGAGCATGCCCCGGATATCCCCTGCGAGGTCGAGGTCGATACCTTGGACCAGCTCGAGGAGGTCCTCCCGTTGCACCCGGATATGGTGCTGCTGGATAACTTCGCGCTTGCCAATGTCCACACCGCCGTCCACCGCCGCCAAGCGCTCAGCCCAACCACGGCGCTAGAAGCCTCCGGCGGGTTGCAGCTTGAAAACGCCGGCGAGTACGGCACCTCGGGCGTGGACTATATCGCCGTCGGCGCCCTCACCCACTCGGTTCGCGTGCTGGATATCGGCTTGGACTTCTCCTAAGCGCCGAGGGGCTACGCGCCCTTCGGCTTCTCGCCCATCGGCTACTCGCCTACGCTGATGACCGACCCGGCGCCGGCTTCCTCGCCGGAGACGTTGATGGGTTGGACATCAAAAAGCGCGCTTAAGAAGTCCGCTGCCCACTGGATAAGCTCCTCATCGCGCAGCTTGGGCGAGGTGACATTGCGCCCGGCCTTGGGGAAGGGCACGTTGATGGCCTTGGCCGCAGCGCGGAAGCTCGACCCCGGGTAGAGGCGCTTCAAACGGACCTGCTTGGAATCCGGCAGCTCCACCGGGTGGAATTTCACGCGGGTGCCCTGCACGGTAATGTCTGCCACCCCGGCGCGGCGGGCTTGGTGGCGCAGTCGCGCCACGGCGAGCAAGCGCTCGACCTCCTTGGGCAAGGTACCGAAGCGGTCTTCCATTTCCTCCCGCGCCGCCGTGAGATCCTTGTTGTCCTGCGAGGCCGCGAGCTTGCGGTAGACCTCAAGGCGCAGGCGCTCGGAGTCGATATAAGACTCTGGGATGTGCGCATCCACGGGGAGATCGATGCGGATTTCCTTCGGGCCTTCGTCTGTTACCGCAGGTGCCTCGCCGCGGGCCAGGGACTTGAAGGCCTCGACGGCCTCGCCGACCAAGCGCACGTAGAGGTCGAAGCCCACACCTGCGATGTGGCCGGATTGCTGGGCACCCAGCACGTTGCCGGCACCGCGCATCTCAAGGTCCTTCATGGCCACGGCCATGCCGGCGCCCAGATCGTTGTTCTGGGCGATGGTGGCCAGGCGGTCATAGGAGGTCTCGGTCAGCGTGGCGCCCTTGGGGTACAGGAAGTAGGCATAACCGCGCTCACGGGAGCGGCCCACGCGCCCGCGCAACTGGTGCAGCTGCGACAAGCCCATGTGGTGGGCATTTTCCACGATTAGTGTATTGGCATTGGCGATATCCAGGCCGGTTTCCACGATGGTGGTACAGACCAAAACGTCATACTCACGGTCCCAGAATCCCTGGACGGTCTTTTCCAGCACGTCCTCATTCATCTGACCGTGGGCGACGACGATGCGCGCTTCTGGCACCAAGTCGCGCAGTTCGCGCGCCTTCTTTTCAATATCGGAGACCTTATTGTGGATAAAGAAGGTCTGGCCATCGCGCAACAGCTCGCGCCGAATGGCTGCCGCGACCTGCTTGTCCTCGTAGGCACCAACATAGGTCAGCACCGGGTGGCGATCTTCTGGCGGGGTGAGGATCGTCGACATTTCGCGGATGCCGGCCATGGACATCTCCAGCGTGCGGGGAATCGGCGTCGCGGACATGGTAAGCACGTCGACGCTGGCTTTGAGCGCCTTGATGTGTTCCTTGTGCTCCACGCCAAAGCGCTGCTCCTCATCGACGACGATAAGGCCCAAGTTCTTCCAGTGCACGCCGGTTTGCAGCAGGCGGTGCGTGCCGACGACGATGTCAATCGAGCCATCGGCAAGCCCCTTAAAGATCTCCGTGGCTTCCTTCTTGGAGGTAAAGCGCGAGAGCACCGCTATCTTGACGGGGAAACCGGCCATGCGCTCGCTAAAGGTATCGTAGTGCTGCTGTGCCAGCAGTGTGGTCGGCACCAGCACGGCGACCTGGGTGCCATCTTGGACCGCCTTGAAGGCGGCGCGAATGGCGACCTCGGTCTTGCCATAGCCCACATCGCCGACGACCACGCGGTCCATCGGCACTGTGGATTCCATGTCCTCTTTCACCGCGTCGATGGCCAACATCTGGTCTTCGGTTTCGACGAAGGGGAAATTATCCTCCATCTCCGCCTGCCAGGGGTTATCGGGCGCGAACTGGTGGCCCGGAGCGGCCTGGCGCTTGGCATAGAGATCCACCAATTCGCCAGCGATCTCGCGCACGGCGGCGCGCGCTTTTTTCTTGGTGTTCTTCCAATCCGAGCCGCCCATCTTGGATAGGTGGGGCGATTCGCCGCCGGTGTACTTGCTGAGCAAGTCCAGCGAATCCATCGGCACCCACAGCTGGTCCGCCGGCTGCCCGCGCTTGGAGGGCGCATATTCCAGCACGATGTATTCGCGCCGGCTGGTCTCATCGCCGGATTGGATGGTGCGCTCGGCCATCTTCAAAAACTTGCCGATGCCGTGCGTTTCATGCACCACAAAATCGCCCTGCTTGAGCGCCAGCGGATCCACCTTATTGCGGCGCTTGGCCGGCCGCCGCTTAGCGTCTGCAA
The DNA here is from genome assembly GCF_030229885.1 of Corynebacterium sp. MSK204. Classification (NCBI taxonomy): domain Bacteria; kingdom Bacillati; phylum Actinomycetota; class Actinomycetes; order Mycobacteriales; family Corynebacteriaceae; genus Corynebacterium; species Corynebacterium sp. MSK204. Next base: position 11,781 of record NZ_JASPGQ010000023.1, read on the forward strand.
TATCGCCAACGCGGTTGCCGGTCAGGTCCGTTTCCGTGACCACGACGAGCGGCAGCGCCTCAGCGTCTTTGAGCTTGCGCACCTTGGGAAAGACCAAACCGGCATGGCTGAGCGCCTGATACAAGGTGACCTCGCCCGCGCTGGGTTCCCAACCGGGGGTGGCCACCTTGGTGCGAATGCCCTGCTCGGCAAAGCGCTCCACCATGCGCTTGATGGCGCCCTGGGCAGGCGCGATAAACGCCGCGCGCCCGCCGGCGTTGGTATGCGCGAGCAGCTGGGCCATCATGGCGTCGATTTCTTTGATATCTCCGCGCGGGGTGGGCCCGGGCTCGAACTCGAGCGGCAGGGTTTCTTCCTCTGGCCCGGCCAGCATACCCGGTGGGGAAAATGTCCACAGTGGCTGCCCGGCCTCGCGAATGGAGACCTCCAAAGACTCAAAGGAGCGGTAGCTCGAACCTTCAGTATCGAGCCCTTCCGTGGACAAGGGGCCATCCGCGCCCATGGCGGCGGCCTCCCACCCGGCGGCGAGGAATTCCGCGTCGGTCTTTTCCAGGTCCTCCACGCGGCGCCTGATCTTTTCCGGTACCACCATCACCACGTGCGTGGCGGCGGGAAGGAACTCGGAGAGGGTGATCAGTGGGGCATCGGAAAGCACGGGCAACACCGCCTCCATGCCCTCTGCCGGAATATGCTCGCTGACCTTGGTGAGCAGCTCCACCAGCGCTGGGTTTCCGGTATGCGTCGACGCCAGTTTGGCCGCGCGCTGCGCCACCGCATCCGTAATCGGCAGCTCGCGGGCGGTAAAGATATCCACGCGGCCGACCTCGATTTCCGGGATGGTGCGCTGGTCAGCGACAGAGAACTGGCGGATATCGGTAACCTCATCGCCCCAAAACTCCACGCGCACCGGGTAATCCAAGGTGGTGGGAAAGACATCGATAATGCCACCGCGGGTGGCAAACTCACCGCGCTTAGCCACCATGTCCACGTGCTTATACGCCCTAAATTCCAGGCTGCGCACCACATCATCAAAGTTATATTCGTGGTCTTCTTCCAGATGCACCGGGGCGCGGCCCTCGATGTCCTGCAGGATGGGCTGGGAGAGCCCGCGCGCGGCCGTGACAATAATGCGCAGGTCATCAATGTTGTGCAGCACCTGCGCGCGCTTGCCGATGATATCCACGCCCGGGCTCAGCCGCTCGTGCGGCAGCGTCTCCCACGACGGGAACATCGCGACTTTATCGCCCATCATCGCGGTAAGCTCCGCGGTGAGATCCTCCGCCTCGCGGCTGGTGGCCGTGACCGCCAGCACCGGCGCGTGGTGGGCCAAGGTGCCAAGAGCCCAAGGGCGCGCCTGATCAATACCCGTAATGTGCAGGTCCTGGCCCACATTGGCCACAAGCCCCTTGAGCTTCGGGTCCGTGGCCGCGACCTTAAGCAGACCTGCCAGCATTGGCGTCGCCATTTACTTCCTGCCTCCTAGCTTGGGCTTAATTTCCATACCGGACAAACCATTCCAGCATAGATTGACTATATGCGTAGCGACGACTTCCTTATCCGGTTTATCCGGGCTGCGCTCATCCAACCACCACTGCGCTGTGGTAGAGACCATGCCAACGAGGGCCTGCCCATAAATATTGGCTAACTCCGGATTAATACCGCGGTGCTCAAAAGCTTCGCCCAAGATATAGGCCACCTGCCCCACCGCGGCATTCAGCAGCGTGGAAAAACTGCGTTCCTCGCCCGGCTTCGAATCGCGCACCAAGATGATGAAACCATCGGTTTCTTCCTCAACGTAATTCAGCAGCGCCATTACGGCCTGCTCGATGCGCTCGCGCCAGCTGCCTTCTTCTAAAGAATCCTTAATGACTTTTTCCAGCGCCAGCATCTCCCGATCCACGACCACCGCATACAGGCCTTCTTTGCCCCCAAAATGCTCGTAGACCACCGGCTTCGATACGCCGGCGCGGGACGCAATCTCTTCAACGCTGGTGCCTTCAAACCCCAATTCCGCGAAGGCGGCGCGCCCAATGGAAATCAATTGCTCGCGGCGCTCGCGTCCGGTCATTCTCTGTCGAACCATGCCTTCTACCATATCCTTTGCCCCACCCCTACCTAGTAATTTGTTATTTACCCGGGGGCGTCAGGTACGCTATAGCTACAGCAATCGCTGTGGTTCCCCATGGTGTAATCGGCAACACTGCGGTTTTTGGTACCGCCATTCTAGGTTCGAGTCCTGGTGGGGAAGCATTTTCGCAGCCCTCTCTAAAGGCATAAACGCCGGCGAGAGGGATTTTTTAGTTTTCTCTTTGCAGTGGCCTCAGAAAAACAGTCACCAAGAGAATCGCCCAAACGCGAAAATCTACTAATCTCAGGGCTCGCTGTCTTTAGCGATCACATTCATCGGCGGCAAATTAGTGCTCCTTCTTCCCTCTCCCTAGGACCAATAGATCAACCCGCGGAAAGAGGCCCTGCGCAGGCTCATCGATGCCATCCCTCCACGTATTTATCCCCCTGTAGATCCTCAAGATACGCAGAGATTGACCTCCCTAAGTTTTAGAGGAAAAGTAAAACACACCTGACTCATTCCTGTGTGTTCCGACACAAAAGCTGAATATTTTATAAATAAGCATTAGTATGTTTCCGGTGTAAACACCCACCTTTTGAAAACAAAATTCCATCAAGGAGGAATCATGCTGCGCAAAGCATCCGTCGGACTTACCACCCTGGCCATCGCCACCACCACCGCAGTGGCACCGGCACTCGCTGAAGACACCACTCCCGAAACCACTGCAGCCGAGACCACCGCAGCGGTAGAAACCACCACCGAGACCGCCCCAGAGCAGGATGACAACGGCTCCTCCAAGCTCAACAAGGAGAACATCCACGACAAGCTGGACGAGCTCTCCAGCAAGCACCAAGATAACAAGCAGGATCTCGGCGACAAGCACGAAGAGCACAAGGAAAACTTCCACGCCAAGCTCGACGAGCTCTCCAGCAAAACTGATGACTTCAACGAAAAGGCCGAAAAGTTCATCAAGAACATTGACTTCAGCAAAATTCAAGACGCACTGAAGGTCATTGAAAAGATCATCGAAATCTCCGCTAAACTCGCCTAACTCAAACGATCTCCACAATTCCACCAATGCTCTGGGTGTATTCCAAACACCTAGAGCATTTCTCTTTTCTCAAATTCACCGAGCTAGTCCCCTCTGAGGTTACCCTCGTTTAGTGGACACCCGATTAGTGCGGATCTTGTGTCCGTAGGAGAGGATGTTCATTGTGAG
>NZ_JASPGQ010000024.1:0-13350 GCF_030229885.1 Corynebacterium sp. MSK204
ACCGCCTTCTTCGCTTTGAGGCAACGCGATCGGAAAAATTTGAGCTAATGCAGCCAGAGCAAGGCGAACTACAGCATAAAAAGAATGAGCAGGTTATTAGAGGTTTCCCGTTCTGGCTACTATAAATGGCACAAGGCTCAAGCAGTACGGCTTCGCGGCGAAAATCAGCGTCAGCGTTTCTTAGACCGATTGGATGTTCTCATCCATGAGATCCGGGAGGAGTCCGACGAAGTCTATGGTGCTCCTCGTATTAATGCAGAACTGGCGGAGAAGGACATCATGGTCAATCCTAAAACCGTGGCCAAGCGCATGCGGATGATGGGGATTGAGGGCATCTCACCCAGGGCGTTTGTTCCCGTAACGACGATTCAATCCAAGCGGAGGTCCACGCTTGCCGACCTGGTGAAACGCCTATTTGATCAAGGGCAGCTTAATCGAGTGTGGATGTCGGATATTACCTATCTACGCACGAGTGAGGGCTGGCTGTACCTATGCGTTATCCGCGATGGACACTCCCGCCGAGTCCTCGGCTGGTCCATGGATAGTGTGCAGGATTCTTACCTGGTTGAACGTGCACTGCGCATGGCTTATACCCTGCGTGGTGACGTACCCGATGGCGTGGTATTCCACGCAGATCGTGGCACTCAGTTCACGAGTGAACAATTGTGGAATGTTTGCCAGCAACTAGGTATTGCTCAATCGGTCGGCCGTACTGGTGTCTGCTTTGACAATGCGATGGCCGAGTCGTTCTGGTCGACATTGAAGACCGAATTTTACGATCGGAAGGAATGGCGAACCCGCAACGAAGCCCGGAAGGCGGTGGCTCGCTGGATTGAGATTGTCTACAACCGGCGCCGTCGCCACTCGTCCATCGGGATGGTAAGCCCCGTCGATTTCGAAGCCCAGCTCGCTGATCAAAATTGTAATAAGAAAACCGCTGCTTAACCCCTAAGCAGCTTAACAACGTGTCCACGATTTGCGGGCAACCCCACTGTCCTTTCGGACGGCGTGAACGAACATAAACATAGCCCGCCCAATCGAGTGGACAGGCTATGAATCTTCGGTTCCCTGAGGTGGAACTGCTAACAACGCAATGGGGGTAATTGATAGGGGTTTAAAAACACACCTATTGACCTAACGTAACGAGGTTCATGTTCTGGGCATTTATATAAAATAGTGCTGGTCACTTGGCGCTTTTGCTCTGCCTCCTGGGAGTAAATCTTGTTCTTCCTTGTGGGAGTGAATATGCCGGGATCCACCTCGACTACCCCCGCAGGTATAAATCACTTGCCAGTTGAAGTGAATCAGATCATAGTAGAGATCGTCTAGTGACCCGATCACATCCCAGGAGGAATCATGTCTGAGGACATCACCCAGGAAGTTGCTACTGCTAAGGGTTCCGGCACCGCCGCTACCGATAAGTTCAAAAACGACATTGTGAAGTCGGATACCTCGAAGGAGCGCGCGAATGAGATCTACACCGATCTGCTCGCCGCCATTGCAGAGGTTGCTCACAAGCACCAGGTCACCTACGACGAGTACCGTGTGTTGAAGAACTGGATAATTCAGGTCGGTGAGTACGGCGAGTGGCCGCTGTGGCTGGACGTTTTCGTTGAGCACGAGATCGAGAAAATCAACTACAACCGCAACGATTACACTGGCACGAAGGGTTCCATTGAGGGCCCATACTACGTGGAAAAGGCGCCGGAGTTGCACACTCCTGCTGTCATGCCGATGCGGGACCAAGACCGTGAGGCTGATTCCCTCATCTTCACCGGCCAGGTCACCGACGTTGATGGCAAGGGCTTGGGCGGTGCAACTATCGAGTTGTGGCATGCGGACAAGGAAGGCTACTACTCCCAGTTCGCTCCGAACCTGCCGGAGTGGAACCTGCGCGCCACGATCATTACTGATGACCAGGGCAATTTCCACATTACGACCTTGGAGCCAGCCCCGTACCAGATCCCGCATGACGGCCCGACTGGCTGGTTCATTGAGTCCTACGGTGGTCACCCGTGGCGTCCGGCTCACCTGCACTTGATGGTCAAGGCCCCCGGCTACCGCACCATCACCACCCAGCTGTACTTCGAGGGCGGCGAGTGGGTAGAAAGCGATGTTGCAACCGCTGTGAAGCCGGAGCTTATGCTTAATCCGCAGCCAAACGCCGACGGCGTGGCTGAGGTGACCTACAACTTCGCCTTGGACAAGGAAGACTAGACGAAAGCCCCGAACCATGACTGATTTCACCATCGCACGCGTCGACACCAGGCTTCTCGACGTCCCCCTCATCCGCCCGCATAAGTTCGCCACTTACACTGCCCACGAACAGCCGATTCTGCTGGTCAGCGTCGTGCTTGAAGGTGGGGTGACTGGTTTCGGCGAAGGAGTTGTTCCTGGTGGACCATGGTGGGGTGGGGAGTCGGCTGAGACCATGAAGGTGCTTATCGACGGTCACCTGGCCCCCATCATGGTGGGGCGTGAGGTGTCCGATCTTGCGGGCATCATGCGTGATTTTGAGAAATCGGTGGCTAATATGCGGTTTGCTAAAGCCGCGTGTGATGTGGCGATGCATGACGCGTGGGCTCGCGCGTTGGGTATCCCGGTGCGTGATTTGTTAGGTGGCCGGGTGCGGGATGAAAATGATGTCACGTGGGCGCTGGGGGTGTTGCCTCTTGCTGACGCTGTTGCTGAGATTGAGGAGCGTGTTGCCTCGCATGGGCACCGTAGTTTCAAGCTGAAGATGGGTTCGGGGGATCCGGCCGTCGATACGCAACGAATCGTTGAGTTAGCTGCCGAGTTGGATGGCGCATACAGTCTGCGTATTGATGTCAACGCTAGGTGGGATCGCTTGACTGCTTTGAAGTATCTGCCGGCGTTGGCGGATGCGGGTGTGGAGTTGTTTGAGCAGCCCACCCCGGCGCATGATCTTGATTCCTTGCGTGAGATCACCCGCCGTATTGGCGTGCCGGTGATGGCTGATGAGTCGGTGTGCTCACCGGCGGACTGTTTGCGGGTGGTTCGTGAGCAGGCGGCTGATGTGATTGCGGTGAAGACCACTAAGTTGGGTGGGTTGTTGGAGTCGAAGAAGACTGCTGCGATTGCGGAAGCTGCGGGGTTGGCGTGTCATGGTGCGACGTCGTTGGAGGGGCCGTTTGGTACGGCTGCTTCGCTGCATTTTGCGTGTTCGACGCAAGCGATTTCGTTTGGTTCGGAGTTGTTTGGGCCGATGTTGTTGAGTGAGTCGTATACCACCACTGACTTGGAGTATGTCGATGGTATGGTGAAACTTCCTTCGGGGCCGGGACTTGGTTTGGACCCTGATTGGGATGCGATTGAGCGTTTCACCCGCGACTAAGTGTCGCGTTGTGCGTTCCCCAGCGGCTAGGTTTCTGGGGAACATTGTTTTGAGTACTGAGAAAACCAACTGTAGAGAAAGAAGGAATCGTGTTGTTCTTAGCCCATATGCGAGTCGAGTTTCCCCCGACGATTGATCCAGAGGTGAAGGCGGACCTGGTTGCTCGTGAGCAGGAGTATTCCGGCGGTTTGCAGCGCGCTGGTGTGATGAAGGGGATTTGGCGGGTGGTGGGCGAGTACGCGAACTACTGTGTCCTCGACGTGGCTGACAACGATGAGTTGCATAACGTGTTGTCTGGCTTTCCGATGTTCGCTTACCTCACCATCAAGGTCACCCCTTTGGCTGTTCACCCTAACGCGGTGACCGATAATTTCTTCGCCCAGCCCGCAGGGGACTGATAAAAGGCAAAGATGAAGGCCCCGTCTGTCATGGACGGGGCCTTGGTGGTTTTGTGACTATGCCAGGAATTTTGCGAGGGCTTGGTTGACTTGGTCGGGGACCTCGATGGTAGGAACGTGAGCGCCGGGGGAGACGACAACTTTTGTCACTGGGCCGGACACCCCGGCGGCGATCTCTTCTAAGGCTGGCGGCGGGGTGGATTGATCTTGGTCTCCTGCGAGAGTGAGCACGGGGACGGTGATGTCGTTTAAGCGGTTTCGAAAGTCCCAGGTTGCGAGGGCATCTGAGCAAGAGGCGTAGCCGGTGCCGCGGGTGGTCAGGATCATTCGTCGATAATCATCGATGGTTGCTGGGTTGGCCGAACGGAACTGCTCGGTGAACCACAGGTTCACGATGTTGTCGACCATGGGGGCCAAACCCTGCGCGCGGGTAAGTTCGGCGCGTGGTAACCATTTGTTGGGTCCGCCGAAGTAGGCGGCGGTGCATAAGAATGCGGCCTTGGTTACGCGGTTAGATGTTGCTGCAAGGTATTGGGCGATTGCCCCGCCTAAGGACAATCCGACGACTGCGAAGTTGTTGACGTTGATGCTGTCGAGGGTTTCTAGCACGTCGGTGGTGAGGTCGTCAAAGGTACTGTTACCGGGAGTGACCTGTGGATCTGCGGATCGGCCGTGCCCGCGGTGGTCTAGCGCGATGACGCGGTGGTTGTGCGAGAGGGTATCGAGCTGGGGCAGCCACATATCTGACGTAGATGCGATCGAGCCCAGAAAAACGACACTCTGTCCCGCGTCCTTAGGACCGTAGTCAACGGAATGGAGGATCAAAATGGGCCTTCTTTCTATGTTTTGGTTTTGGACTGCATCCCCGAAGAGATGTCAGCAGGAAAATCGGGCTGAAGTGTCCTAGAGTTTGTTCCTAGGCGGTTGCCTTAATTTACATTATTCCTTGGGCCGGTTGTCGGCTCCAAAACTCTGATTCAATCTCGGCTGGTGTGCGGTAACCAAGGCACTGGTGGAGCTTGGATTCGTTCCACCAATTCACCCACTCAAACGCCGCGATCTCCATCTCGACAACGTCTGCCCACCTTCGGGTATAAATGAGCTCATTCTTATAGGAACCGTTGATGTTCTCGGCCAAGGCATTGTCATAGGAATCGCCAACGGTCCCAGTGGATTCTGCGATTCCATGCTCGGCAAGACGGTCGTTATGGACGAGGCTCGCATACTACGAACCGTGGTCAGAATTGAACCAGTTCGGCTGTGTGCTGTGCGCACTTGGGTCGTTTGGTTCAGTGCCTGCAGTGGCAACGCCTGAAGTGAGCGGACCTGACCCCTATTTTGTAGATTACCAATCTTGCCAACCCAACCGGGCTGGATATCAGGTGTCTACCAAACAGGGGTCAGGTCCCACCCCAGCCGGCATACACAGCAGGTAGTCTGCGAAATCCCTGCTGATAAGAATCCAACGAATTTTTGGGCCCAAGCGAGTTCACCAGTCAGAACGTGTAATTGCATAGCGGGTTTCGAGGTACTGACGTGAGGTACACGGTTCCAAGCAGCACAGTTGATCTCCACATCTCGACGTTCCAGGGTGGCAGGACGCGGTTCTCCAGATCTTTCTACCGAACGATGGTTCCTAGTGTTTCATTTTTGAAAGAGCGAACTGGATTTGTGGTTGAGTTACAGCGTGCGTGCACCCGCGTAAACGACAGTGACGAATACGAGACGCCTGGTGTCCTCAGTATCGCGTGAGCTCTATGCAGTTCGGCCCCGCCGCCCCCATAAAGATTACGGAGAAGAATTATACGGCTTAAGTGGGTTGATCTTTGGTGGCTAAGGCGAGAAGAAAAGCTGTCGAAGCTACCTGGGCCTAAAATAAATTGTGCGTGGCTAAAGGCAGGCCTGAGGTGAAATGGCGGATTTTTCCGGTAAGTGGATCGGTGAATTCCAAGTCCGTTGCTGTTAAGTGCATGGGCACGGCCATGTCTTCAGCTTCCTCTGGGAGAATGGTGGGATAGACAGGATCACCGAGGATCGGTATGCCCGCCTGCCACATGTGCAGCCGCAATTGATGGGTCTTCCCAGTCTGTGGTTTTAGGGTGTAGACGCCAAGGTCTGGTTGTGGCCCATGAACTTTTTCATAAGGGGCCTTATCAATGGGTTCTACCGATTCTAGGGTGGTGAAAGCATTTGGTTCACCATCTGCTATTCGTCCTTGGATTTCACCGGGCGTTTTAGTTAGGTGGGAGGACCATTGGAGGGGCGTCGGCAAGCGGCGGAATTCCGCGACCGCCTGGTAGGTCTTGTGGACTTTCTTTTCTGCAAAGAGGGACTGGTAGGCGCCGCGGACGTCCTTGTGTTTGGTAAAAAGAAGCAGGCCCGAAGTGAGGCGGTCGAGCCGGTGTGCCGGCACTAACTCGTTGTTTCCGGTGGAACGGCGGAGGCGAACGGTGGCGGTTTCGACGATGTGCCGGGCGCGCGGCATGGTGGCCATGAATGGGGGCTTATCGGCTACCAGAATGTTGTCATCTTCATAGATTATGGGGATGTCATAGGGCACGGGTGTTTCTGGTGCAGGGATGCGGTAGAAAAAGACATCGACATCTTTGCCGAGCACGGTACCTGGCTTTAGGGGAGTTTGATCGCGCAGGACTACCTCGCCCGCGGTGAATCGGTCATGCAGCGCCTGTGCATCATCATTGGGGTGGCGGTGACGCTGGGAGGATATGACTTCGCTGAGGAAATTCCAGGTGCTAAGGCCTGCCTCCGGGGTGCGTACGCGCGTAGGATTGAGCCCATTTTTGATGGGCAAAGGGATGAATCCCTTTTTGCGATCTATTAGTGTGTTTGACATGGATATTAATTCTCTCGCGGACCAGGTGATGGCCTTTTTCAATGATGGAATTGGCGCGGTGATAAGGGACGTATTCCGAACGCTCCTCGAAATTTTCTCTCCGTCCAATTCTGATCCTGCAACTGTCAACCATTAAGCCTAATCCGTACTATAATTAAGGTATAACCACCGAAAGGAAAGATCATGGCCAAGGAAGACATTGTAGTCGTCGCCGTCGACGGCTCTGACGCCTCAAAGAACGCCGTCCGTTGGGCAGCAAATACCGCGATGAAGAGGGAAATCCCCCTGCGCATCGCATCGAGCTACACCATACCGCAGTTCCTGTATGCAGAAGGTATGGTTCCGCCGAAGGACCTCTACGATGACTTGCAGGAAGAGACCCTGGAAAAGATCGAGGAAGCCCGTGCAATCGCTCACGAGGTAGCCCCAGAGCTCAAGATCGGGCACACCATCGCAGAGGGCTCCCCCATCGACATGCTCTTGGAGATGTCTCATGACGTCACCATGGTCGTGATGGGTTCGCGCGGTATGGGCGGCCTGTCTGGCATGGTCATGGGCTCTGTCTCCGCCGCAGTTGTCTCCCACGCCGCTTGCCCGGTAGTTGTGGTTCGTGAAGATAATAATGTCACCGACTCCACCAAATACGGCCCAGTCGTCGTTGGTGTGGACGGTTCCGAGGTTTCTCAGAAGGCCACCTCCTATGCCTTCCGCGAAGCCCAGGCTCGCGGCGCGGCCCTCGTTGCCGTGCACACCTGGATGGATATGCAAATCCAGGCATCCCTCGCCGGCCTTTCTGCAGCTCAATCTGAGTGGGCAGAAATTGAAAAGGAACAGACTGAGGTGCTGGAAGAAAACCTGAAGGAACCGCGCGAAGAGTTCCCCGATGTTGAGGTAAAGAAGCAGATCACCCGTGACCGCCCCGTCCGTGCATTGACGGAGGCCGCCGAAGGCGCGCAGCTTCTCGTCGTTGGCTCCCACGGCCGTGGTGGGTTCAAGGGCATGGTCCTTGGCTCTACCTCCCGCGCATTGTTGCAGTCTGCACCGTGCCCGATGATGGTGGTACGCCCAGACGACGAAGGCTAAATCTTTCGCTAGCCTGACTTCCCGGCGCTCTTCTCCCGGCTTTCGCAGCTAGGGAGTGGAGCGCTTCTGGTGTTTTAGAGCCACTTTGCTATACAAATGTGTCGTATTTGTTATCCCCACTCGAGCCGCGGGGGTTTAAACTGGGGAGTATTCGATACGTTTATATTAGGAGGAAATCATGGGATTAGGTTTGGGTCTATTCACCTCGATCATTGTTGGTATCATCGCTGGTTGGCTGGCAGAGAAGATTATGAAGCGTGACCACGGGCTATTCACCAACCTGGTGGTGGGTGTTGTCGGTGGCCTCATCGGTGGCATCATCATCCAACTCCTGAATATTGAGGCTAGTGGTGGTTGGTTCTTCTCCATCATCGCGGCCACCGCGGGCGCTTGCCTCTTGCTGTGGATTGTGGACAAGGTGAAACAATAGTCCGCATATAATTAGCGTACATACCGGTTTGTCTATAAAGTGTAGATGAACCGGTTTTGTCGTTGTAGAGAGGAATCCATGGCAGAGAAGAAGTCGCGCCGCAATCGACCCAGCCCGCGGAGCCGATTGTTGGAATCTGCAACCAAGCTCTTTAAAACTGAGGGCATTCGCGTCATCGGTATTGACCGCATCTTGCGCGAAGCGGATGTGGCCAAGGCATCCCTATATTCCTTGTTTGGCTCCAAGGATGCCTTGGTTATTGCCTACGTAGAGTCCTTGGATGAGCAGTTCCGCCAGGACTGGGAGCAGCGGACGGCTGCCATGCAGGATCCGGACCAAAAGATCTTGGCCTTTTTTGACAAGTTCATTGAGGAAGAGCCGGAAGAAGGATTCCGCGGTTCGCACTTCTTGAATGCAGCGGGTGAGTATCCGCGGCCTGAAACGGATTCGGAGCGCGGCATCGTCGCGGCCTGCATGCAGCATCGAAATTGGGTGCACTCCACCTTGACGGCGCTGTTGACGGAGCGCAACGGCTATCCCTCGGCCTCCCAAGCAAGCCAGCTCTTGATTTTCCTCGATGGAGGTCTTGCCGGATCCCGCCTAACTAAAGAAGCAGGGCCGCTCTATACCGCCCGCGAGCTGGCTACTCAGATGCTTTCGGCTCCTCCTGCTGATTACTCGATTTAAGGTGCTTGTGCGCCTCCATGCGCAGCCGGTTGACCCGCTTTTTCTCTTCCTTGGAAAGAGCGGGTTGTTTTTCTTTATTGCGCCAATTTTGAAGGCTCTCGCGACGCATCGCATTCACTTCATCTGTAAGCGGGTAGAACTCGCGCAGCATGATTTCGAAGATGATGGTCTGAATGAGGGTGATCCAATAGGCACAGCCCCAATAAATAATGATTGCGACGGGAATGGGGCCATTATGGGCCAGGTGCCAGAGGAAGAAGGGCACGATGATGAGCAAAATGCCCATGAAGATGAATACGCGGCGGTTCAGTTTTAGATCGAATTGCGTGGTGCGGAAGCTGCGGATCAGGGCGATGATGGAATTCGCCATGGTAAAGACGATGGCCGCAATGAGCACGGGATTAAGCAGATCGCCGTGTTCGCGGGCGAAATCAGTGATCGGGGCGCCGTAGAAAGTGGTTTTACGGAAGGCCGCGACGTCGTCAGCATTGAGCATGCCGACGGTCTTTGAGTCCTGATCGATTTTCGACATCCGAAGGATCACTTGGTACAAACCAATGAAAACCGGAATCATGATGAGCGGAGGGATGCAACCAGCAGCAGGTTTGTAGTTATAGCTCTTCATGAGGTCTTGCTGCTTTTTGATGAGCGCAGCCATTTCCTCTTTGGTACTGGCGTGGTTCATCTCCTTGGAGATATGGTTATTCTCCGGCCGCATGAGAACGCCGATGCGTGCGGAGCGCACCGACATCCAGTTGAGAGGGATGACGATGCCTCTCACGGTGAGCACCAAAAGGAAAATGGAGACAAGCCAGGCAGCGGATTCATCAACGAAGCCGCTGATAAGCCAATGCCAGAATTTCATGATTCCGGAAACCGGGTACATGAAGAACTCGAACATGCTGTACCTTTCGGTGAGGAAGTATGGTTTAGAACATGACAAAAGTTCTCGGCGAACTCATGCTAACCATTGGTTTGGTTTTAGTTCTATTTGCATTCTATGAAGCATATTGGACGAATGTGGAATCAGGGCGCTTACAAGATGAAGCTAATACGAAATTAGAAAAGCAGTGGCGCAACCCGCGGGAGAAGAAAGACCCAGATTTGGGAGAGGCCTTCGCACAGATGTCCATCCCTGCCTTTGGCTCTGATTATCACTTTGCCATCATCCAAGGTACGGATGAAGATGATCTATTGCGCGGCCCTGGCCACTATGAGGACACGCAAATGCCAGGTGAATTAGGGAATTTTGCGGTAGCTGGGCACCGCGTGGGCAAGGGTGCCCCATTCAATGATTTGGGTTCATTGCACACCTGCGATGACATCATCATCGAAACCCACACGGAAAAGATTACCTACAAGGTGCTGCCCATCGATGGCGAGCATGCGGATTGCTTCGATGAAGTACCAGAAGAATATAGCCATGTTGCCGGCAGGCATATCACCACGCCTGGCGATGTCTCAGTGATCGACCCCGTGCCGGGAACTGAAGCGGATCCCACGCAGGGAATGCTGACTCTGACTACCTGTCACCCACAATTTTCCAACGCCGAGCGCATGATCGTGCACGCGATGGAAGTTGGAAAGGAAGCTAAGTAATGTATCGCGCTTTGTGGAATCTATTGCCAGGGCCGAAGCCAGTGAAGGCGCTACTCGCCATCGCCATTGTGGTGGGAGTGTTCTTCCTCCTCATGGAGGTCGTATTCCCCTGGGTGTCGCCGATGATGCCCTATAACGACGTCGCGGTTTAAAGCCCTAAATTGGCAATGGCTTCCTGGGCAATCTGCTCGGACTTGAAGGTCTGTTGCTGATTGCTCCACACCAGCACCGCGTGGGTGTCCTTTTGCACAGCATAGACGGCCTGCTCATTGATGATGCCCCGTCCGCCTTCCCAGCCTGCAAAGGAGGCGGGCTCGGTGGCATCGATTGGCGCTGCCCAATCCACCGCGGCGCGGGCGTCTTCTACGGTGGGCATTTCGCGCACGATGACGGTAGCTTGCGGGTGGTCCTGATAGGACCAGAAGACGCACGCGGGGGTGGGAAAGCGCGTGTCGATGCCCTGCTTGGTAAGGCGCTCACCATTGGTATTTTCTAACCAGCCGGGGGCGATATAAGGACAATCGCTCCATTCGTTGACCTCTGCGGTCTGTTCCACGTTGATGGCGGCGCTTTCCGATGCCACCTCGTCTCCCGGTTCGGCTTGGTCTGCTTGCTCGGTCTGGCATCCCGCGATCCCTATTCCGGTCAGTGTGAGAAGGACAAGTAGGCTTTTGCGCATGAGCTCCACACTAGATCGGGATACCGATGCGCTGCGCACCGGTATCCACTTCTTAACGGCGGTCCTGTTGGTGGTGGGTATTTTTACCTCGGTGAAAATGCCGCTATCCCAGTCCCTTATCAACCTATTGCTATTGGTGGGGTTCGCGGCCGTCTACTTTGCGGGATCGATCTATGCGGAGCAGTGGCCGCGGCCCATGCACTACCTGTGGATAAGCATCCTCACGGTGTTATGGGGCGCGGATCTATTCGTGGCTCCCGCCGCCATCTACCTGGTATTCGTCATGTACTTTTTGTACCTGACCGTGCTGGATATGACTGCAGGTATCTTGTGTGTGATTGGCGCTACCGTGCTCACCATCGTGGTGCAGATACCGGGAGGCCTGACCTTTGGCGGGGTGATGGGCCCGGCGGTCTCGGCGCTGGTCACCGTGGCGATTACGTATGCGTTTCGCACGCTATCGCGCATGAACCGGGAGCTAGTAGAAACTCGTACGCAGTTGGCGGCCACGGAACGAGACGCGGGCATGGTGGCCGAGCGCCAGCGCATCGCCCACGAGATTCATGACACCTTGGCCCAGGGGCTGTCATCGATTCAGATGCTCCTGCACTCCGCCGACCGGGATCTGGAAAAAGAAGACATTGCTGCCGCACGCAGGCGCATTGAGCTTGCGCGGCGGGCCGCGGCGGATAACCTGCATGAGGCGCGTGCCATGATTGCGGCGCTCCAGCCGCCCACACTGACGGAGACCTCCCTCGAGGCGGCGCTGACGCGCATGGCGGAAAACTTCGCCGCTACGGCGGGGTTCCAGGTGGAGGTCGACAGTGAGGGTGCGGAGCAGCAGCTGCCGATGAAGGTGGAGGCGGCGTTATTGCGGATTGCACAGGGGGCGGTGGGGAACATCGTCAAGCATGCCCATGCCAGCCGCGCCCGGATCACCGTCACCTATGAAACCGACGAGGTGCGCGTGGATGTGGTGGATAATGGGCAGGGTTTTGAACCCGCGACGGTGGAAAGCACGCCGGCGGGCCTGGGGCATATTGGCCTATCTGCTATGCGGCGCCGCGCGCAGGAGCTGGGCGGCGATGTGGTTATAGAATCTGCGCCGGGGGAGGGAACGGCTGTGTCAGTTAGTATGCCCTTTGATAAGGCGGTAGATTAAACTTTTGGTTGAGAAAAACATCGATAGGAGGGATGTCGTGATTCGGGTCCTTTTGGCAGATGACCACGAGATCGTGCGGCTGGGGCTGCGTTCGGTGCTCGAAGGCGCAGAAGACATCGACGTCGTGGGCGAGGTCGCGACGGCGGAGGCGGCGGTGTCCGCGGCGCAAGCAGGCGGTATCGATGTCATCCTCATGGACCTGCGCTTCGGGGCGGGCCTGGAAGGAACGCGCGTGATGGGTGGCGTCGAAGCTACCGCGCAGATTCGCTCCTCCATGAGCACGCCGCCCAAGGTGCTGGTCATCACCAATTACGACACCGATGCGGATATCCTCGGCGCCATCGAGGCAGGCGCGGTGGGCTACCTCCTAAAAGATGCCCCGCCGCAGGAGCTTTTGGATGCCGTCCATTCTACCGCGGAGGGGGACTCGGCACTTTCGCCCATCGTGGCCGATCGCCTCATGACCCGGGTCCGCACGCCCCGCACCTCGCTGACCCCGCGCGAGCTAGAGGTGCTGCAACTGGTGGCGGCGGGGGCCTCGAACCGACAGATTGGCCAGGACCTCATGCTTTCTGAGGCCACGGTGAAATCCCATCTGGTGCACATTTATGACAAATTGGGCGTGCGCTCGCGCACCTCCGCGGTGGCGGCCGCCAGGGAACAGGGCGTGCTCTAATCTAGTGGGCCGCGTTGTAAGCGTCGATGATGTTCTGGGGGATCTTGCCGCGGCGCGCTACGTCATGGCCCTGCTTTTGCGCCCATTCGCGGACCTTGCGCGGATCGGCCTGTGGGGATTCCGCATCGGGGGCGGCATGTGCGGCCTCGACAAAGGGGGCGATTGCCTCGTGGAAGCGGCGGGCATTATCGCGGGATAGATCCATGATGTAGCTGTGCCCATTGACGCTGAAGCGGACTACTTCTAATTCATCCTCACCAATGAGTTTATTATCAAGGTCATCATAAAATTGCGTGATTTCGCGGCGTGCCATAATACCTCCCTGGTTTATTGCGTAGATATGTTTACCTATGACGCGGGCTTGTTTTAGGGACCGGTAAGGCGGTACCAGGTACCGGGGTGGCGGTAGCCGCCCGGTAGCCGGTTT
>NZ_JASPGQ010000025.1:0-10099 GCF_030229885.1 Corynebacterium sp. MSK204
ACATAACCTGCCCCAGCATGGGGCTAGGATTACGAATCCTGGGCTCCTCCGAGCGGAACTGCTAACAACGTAATGGGCATGACTCTCCCCTCCGCCCCTGCCCGCACTACTGACTAGATAAAAGAATAGCCCGGATACTACCGTCTCGAGAAAATTTGGACGAATAGTCGCAACCGATGGGCCTGCAGAGGGCAATACTAGCCACTGCTATTCGGGCTTATAGAATCGATGCTTTCTTCGCTCTTGTAGGCAGCCAGCGCTAAAAGCAAGTGCTTATTTTTGGAAAAGAGATGATGCACGCCACTCGAATATACCTCGGCATAATAACGTCAGCACTAACATGTGTTTTCGCGTTTTCTGCCAACTGCCTTGAGTAGATGAGGACGAGCCGTGTGCCACGAAACACCCATTTTGGCATCACAGCCTGGCAGGCGGCTTATTCGGGTTTGGTGCAGTTGGATGGGACACCGCTGCTCTCTTTATGACAGAGCCACCAAAATGGCGGTTCTGTCACAGCCTCCCACTGTGTAATCTAGTCTTGATTCTGGGAGATGTAATGCAATTTGTGCTTGGTTTTGCCTGTGCAGTAGCGGCAGTATGGAAGCCAGAACTCTAGTTAGATTGGGTATCGGATGTAAGTATCAAATGCTGTGACAACGCTCTAACCTACGGCTTATAAAGCCCTAGCCTTTTTCTTATCATTTAATCTACAAAATAAAAATGATACTTCAAGAAGTAATATTAGACAGAATGTAAGTACGAGCATACTTATAACTTCTTGACCTGGAGAAAAAACGGCACCGATAATTGCGGTACCTACCCACACCAATCTCCTTTTCCCCTTAATGGCACTATATTTAAGTATTCCAAAATAGTTTAAAACTCCAACCATTAAAGGGATCTCGAAAGATGCGCCAAACAGAAGAATGAAATTCCGGACTATATTATAGTAGTCAGAACCATTTATGGCTGCTATTTGAAAATCTCGACCAACGCCAAGTAGGAAATCCAGCCCCTGTTCTAAAACAAAATAGGCCGTAAGCGCCCCCGCGATAAACAATAACGATGATATTGCGGCTATTGTAAGCGCAAAAACTTTTTCTGTTTTATACAATCCTGGGGCTATGAAGGCCCATAGTTGAGATAGCCATAATGGCGAGGAGATAACAATTCCAGCTAGAAGCCCTATCTTGAACCTTAGCATAAACATGTCGAACGGCTTTGTTGCCAACAGTTTACACTCGCCATTTGTAGAAAAGTCTGCCCTTAACTCTGAAGGCAGGGAGCAATAAGGGCCTCTTAAGATTTCCCCTAGAGGTGGAACATGGAAAAAGTTGTTTCCGTACCACCAATAACCAACTATTGATCCTAAAATCACAAATACAAGCGAAAGTATAATTCTTCTACGAAGCTCCGTAAGGTGGCCGACAAGCGTCATCTCTCCCTTATCGGCCTTATTGGTTGTCCCTTTCCGGTTTTTCGCTCGCATCAAACTTATTCGAAGCCTTGATTCTCAGGATCTGAGATTTATTTTTCCCAGTAGTTGAAATACCACTTATCGCCATGCTTGTGGCAGGTAAGGGAGACACCATAGCCCAGGAAACTATACCCGCTTCTTCCGGTCATACATTTCCAGAAGCCATCAATGTCCTTAGAGCGGTACTCTTTCCCCTTTGCGTAGTACGTAATAGATTCACCGGACTTTTGAGCTTCCGGAGTCGCTGCTCCAGCAACGGGGGCCGTGATTACCATCGCAGCAGCAGCAATGGCGGACACAAGTGCTTTCTTAGTCATTTTTCAACTCTCCTTTTTCTTCATCAGATGAAAGTTCACGAACTTCAGATCTAAGAACTCGGGCAGACTTTCCAACAGATCGCGCTAGTTCCGGGAGTTTGTTTGCACCGAAAAGGAGCATAATAATAAATAGTATTATTAATATCTCTGGGGCACCCAAGTTTGGCATATCCTACCGTCCGTTCTCAATGTACGAGGCTTTTCACTAATCGCAAGCCTTGATCATACACATGCAGAGGGCCACTGTATAGCGGAAAACACTGCACACTTACAGATTTTATTCTATTTGTTTCCCGCCTGAACTACTCCCACTAGTGGGTAACTGGTTTCCAGTATGACCGATGGGGGAACAATTCACTCCGACACTCCTCTTCGCGCACGGCCAATGCATGCATGCTCACAGGTCCTGTTTTCAACGAAAGGTCATTCCGAGTCGCCAGGAGCACCCAAAAGTTCAGAGCCTACCGTCTCTGACAAGATTCCTTCCGCTCTAAAGTCTAAGCACTCCACTGCTCCTGTAGTTATCTTGAAATCTTCTGTGCAGGAAACTTTCCGCCAGCCCCCCTGCGCAACAATAGGCCCTACCTATGCACACACGTTTTAACCTGCGCGACCGGTGGTCATCGGTTACTTTGAATCTATGGCTAAATACTTAAAAGCTGACCAACCCGAGAAAACCGCAATCCTCGAGCATCATCAAGACTGCACCATCGTCCAGCAAATCGGAACCGAAAAGGTAGAATACACCGGATGCAAGGACGTTTACGTATTCATGTCGGGAACGGTCCTAGTTCCAGGCATTAGCAGCGATATGGTTCTGAACTCAGCAGCGGGGCCGATCAAAATCACCCGCACCGGAAAAGATCCTGTTCCTAGTTTTGATTTTGATGAACCCGGAGAGATTTAGCCCCTCGTTAAATCTCCGTAACGATCAATGTATGTACTTGCGTTCTAGTGTGTCCTAGTGGCTATGCCTTCCGTCAAAGCCTAACGGTGACAATGCTATTTGGCTTTGTTGTTGATCGAAGGCTAGGAGTGAAAAGGTGACGGACATTGTTCATGAAGTCTAGGACACGCACCTGTGCGCCTTATTTATCAAAGCCCACGGGGATGCTGGAGACTACGAGTACGCGCTAGACGCCGCCAAACACCTGCAGGCAATACTGGCAGAATTGCCTGCTACTTCCCCACTGGCTCACGACGCCGGCATGCTCGCTAAGTTTGTGCGCGCGGCACAGAGGAGTTTTTCTCAGCAACGCCCCGCAGATAATCCAGATGAGCTTCTAGGCTTAGCCGCCAGTCTCAAAGAACGTTTGAAAGGGACTTAATAAAAGGAAACTCCCCAGTGCTTCCAACAATGAGAAACACTGGGGAGAAGCCACCTGCGGGGATGCAGGAGTCGTGGCACATGCGATAAACATTCCCCGTGAAGGTACTGGCTGCTGATGTCAAAGCTAGGCAAATAGAGAAAGGTTTTTCTTCATGCGAAGTTCTATCTAACTGCCTAGCGGCAGGGGAACCGTATATTGCTTACGGCATGTTCCACTTTTGGTTAGATAAGACCGGCCTCCCGCAGGGCTTTCAAATGGCGATTAGCCTGCTGCCGAGTAATGCCTAGTTCTTGGCCTACGGTTCGCCCTGAAGGAAGCTTTCCTGTCTGAGTCAAAAAGTCCATCGCTGTCGCTAGTACCCGTCCGCGGGTTCCTTTCCCTCGGCTCTGACGAAGTGCGTTTGCGGCGCGGAGCTTCGTACGCTCTGTCTGTGCGTACTCACCTTCGGGGTCTGTTTTCCAGCGTTGTGCTGCTTTCTGTCCGCCTCTGCGGCCCATGGTGGATAGTGCTTTTCGTTCGCTGCTGGTGGCTTTTCCTGGTGCGCTAGAGCCGCTGTAGGCCTTGCTCTTGGACTGGGTGACGTAGCCACGCACGCGACGTGCCATGGTTTGGCGGTCGCGCATGGGCGGCATCTCACTGTCACGGCCGGCTCCGCCGTGGGAGTGGGCGACGTTGTAGGCGTGCTCGTAGGCATCAATAATCGCCGCATCAGTCAGGCGTTGGCCTTGTTGGCGTAGCCGGTGACCAGTCTTAAGCGCGTGTTTAAAGGCGGTTTCGTCACGTGCCGCTTTTCCCTGAGTAATCCACAGCACGCGCACTCCGTCGATAAGCTCCGGATCGTATTGGTCGAGACCATCGGCGATTTCAGCATCTACGTCCTGGGCAAGAGCTTTAAATGCTTGGGCTTCCTCGCGACGGGTTTTAACTGCGTTGATAAGTTCCCGGCCAGAGGTAAATTGCTGGCGCGGGGCGGGGTTGAACTGGTCGTGTCCTGCCATGTCCCTTACCTGCTTTACCAAGTCTCCAAGACGCATCACCCTGTTGTGCTGCCTGTACCAACGATAGGCCGTAGGCGATTTACCTGTGTAGAACGGGTTGCGGCTAAAGCGGTGGGAGAAGTGAGGGTCGTGGTCTAAAAGCTCACCTAGTACGCGTGTGGTTGCTGCCAGTAGCTTCATCTGCGCTGATTTACCGCCACGGTCAGCGTAGACGGGGTCAATAAGCCAGATGAACTGAGCTTTCCCGTTAGTCGGGTTGATTCCCGCCCAGGCTGGCCCGATGTTGTGCGAAACGAGTGAGCGCACCACGCTACGTACATAGGGGTTTAAGTCCGCAGGGTCGCCGCCGGCTGTTCCTATCTGGTCGACGTCGACGACTAGGACGGCAGCGTACTGCTTACTGGTAAGCATGACGTACTCGCACCGTCCTAGAGCTTCGGTGTCGAAGCGATACATGCGTGGTGAGTTCGTGCCGTCAGCATTACGCATATAAGACTTGGAAAAATCCCGTCCGACAGACCCGTGGAGTACGTCGCGGCCTAAATGTGCGCGGAGCAAATCACGGTCGCTGGCGGATGCTGGGGTGTTATCCAGCCCGCCGCGGTCTGGTTCGACGCGGGTAGGTGTTTTAGTGTGCGCGTTTTGCGCGTAAGCCTGTAGACTCATGGCTGTGCTTTCTCCCAGGGGTGTTCTGGGTGATAAGCGAAAGTCACTGGGTTGCCGCCCGGTGGCTTTCTTCGTTTTTCACTGTCTTCCACCGACTCTAAATGACACCAGTGCCATTTAGCAGTCATGACACGCGAAGAATGCACCTTTACCTGCAGTTACGCATGGCTTTCCATGTGTAACTGTTTTCGTCTGCAGATCTACTTCCCCATTTTCTCGTGCGCATATTTACCATCACTGCGATGGGGATGGATTATCTAGAACTGCTGGGTTTACAGGGATGCAGCTTTACATCACCTGTATTTCTGTAAAACCTTATTTATTGTTGTGGACGTATTCTTCGAGGTAGTTGCTGACAATCTCGCGTATGGTCACGCCTTTTTGTGCGGCGATGACTTTGAGTTCTGAGTGAAGTTCGCGGTCAATTTCGACGGTCATCTTCTTGACGTAGTCGCGGCCGGTGGGCTGATGGAATGCGCCTCGTACTGTTTTCTTCTCCGCTGCCGGGGTCGGCTTTGCGGTTTTCTTTGACGAGGTTCGCGGGCCTTGTTGTGCCCTGGCGCGTTCTTTGCTGGTGCTCATTTCATCATCTCCATGAGTTCGTCTGCGACCTGTTCATAGCCGTGCATGTTTGGGCCTGGGCAGTAGCCGAAAGCTAGGTGCATGTCCTCGCGTAGCGGGATTTCGGTTTTAAAGTGGGGCATTTGTTCTGCATCAAGTGCTTCTCGTGCAGCATCAAGTGCGCTGGTTCCCTTCCTGGCGAACGTCAACAGGACTGCATGTGGTGTTCCGCTAACTGCGTCGCGCAGTTCCCACACGCGGGAGAGGTCGGCGGCAGCAGAACGGGTCGGAAGGATGATGAAGTCACTGACAGCGATTGCTGCTTCGATAGCGTTCTCGTCTCCTGGCGGGACATCGATGAACATGAATTCATCGTCTCCGACGAGTGCCGCTTGCCTATCAACGCGCTTGGGAATGGACAGCTCAACCTCAAACGGTAAAGGGTCGCTTCCGTCTTCCGCGCGTTCCGACCATTCCAGAGCTGAGCCCTGTCGGTCTAAGTCTGTGACAGTCACGGTCTTTCCTCGGTGGGCGAAAACCGTGGCGAGAAACATCGTTGTAGTGGTCTTGCCAACGCCACCTTTGGCGTTAATGGCGGTAATGATCATGGCTTCTCCTAAGTGGATGCGTCATTGCGTCTACTAGTTTACAGCTTTCAGTAAATACTGCTTTACAGGTCTACAGTCATACGGTCATACAGTTTACTGTAAATGCTAAACGTGCTGGCAGATGAGTATTTTAGTTCTCTTTAGCGTCATGTTCTACAGACAAACCGGCGAGCATGATGCGGTAAAACTCGTTTTCAATGCTCTTGTCTTCGAAGTCCGCTGCGACGTGTTCCCAGTGATATTCCTCTAATTGGGGCAGCATCGCAGTAACTGCCATCTTGAGGTAGAAGCCGCGACTGCGACCAGTACGGGCACACAAAGTATCTAAGCGCTCGATGATGTCTTCTGGCATCCGTACAGATACCACTCGTCCTGACTTGTGGGGGCCTTGAACCATGGCCGGGAGTCCTTTCATTTATTGATAAACAATGTTTACAGTTTGTCTTGCGGCAGTGTATATATTTTCCGCAGCGGTATCTCTCCACTGTGTAAACATTGTTTACCATAGACTCGGAGTCGGTGAGGAGGGGACGGATTTTTACTAAAGCTCCGGCCCTTCGTTGCTGGGGGCGTTGTCTATCCAGTTGTCTTGGTCATTGCCGTAGTCGTTATCTGCGGCAGCTTGCTGATGGATGCGGAATGCCATCTCGTCATCTGCGGTAGCGCTCATGCCGAGTGAGTCGAGGAAGTCCATAGACTTCTTCAGGCCTTGCATATCGCGACGTTGGGTAGACAGTGTGTCGAGTTCGGTCTCCAACTGGCGAATCGGGGTAGTAAAGCTGTCGCGATAGTCCACAGCTTGGTCGTAGTGCTGCACGACTTTATCGCGCAGTCGGATTGCTTCATCGAGGATTGCTTGATCCTCCTTGCCGTGGCGTAGTCTGCCGAAAAAGCCCCTCGCGTTCTTTTCTTCTGCAGACTCACGAACCACCTGCTCTTGCTGTTCGCACTGCTTCCCGAGCTGCTCAACCGCCTGGTTGGCTTGGTCGTACTCACCGCGCAGCGTCTCTAGCTGGGCGCTGACTCGGTCTATCTCAGTATCGAGGTGCTCCAGAGCATCGCCAAAGTCCTGTTCCTGCTGCTCGCAAGGGGATGCGAGCTCTGGCTGTGCCACCTCATCGGTACTGTCGGCTTGAGCGCGAGCATGGAAGTCGACGAAGCGGGCTTCGCGCTTAGCGGCAAACGCCTGCATGTAGGCACCCATCTCGGTGCCGGCAAAAGGACTATCAGTATCTATATGGGTAGGGTGATTGACAGTATCTATATGGGTAGGGTGATTGACCAGTTTGGCCAGTTCCCAGTCCTGTTTGGCCTGTCCAAATAGCGCTTGAGGTGTGCGGTCACCTTGGGCGCGCACACCTGCAGACACCAAGAGGTCGCGGGCGTACTCGGCAGACTCACGCCGAGAAACCTGGCGTATCTGACCGTGCCCGGTCTCGGTATCTCCCGGTTGAGCCTCGGCGATGTAGAGGAAGTTACCTTCGCGTCCACGGGTCATAGGCACGTAAACGCTAGCTTTATCCAGGTTTCCGACACCAGCGACGACACGGGACACATCCACGGTCGCGCCTTGGGAACTATGCCCGGTAGCGGCATAACCAAGTTGGGCATGTTTTTCCAGGTAGTCGCTATTTAACGTCACTGTGGCAGAAGTATCGTCACATCGACGGGCAGTAATCGAGCCGTCATAACCGATGGAATCAACAACCCAGCGTTGACCATTGCGCACCATATCCCCGCTGCTAGTAATCAGCTTCGAGTCATTGCGACGAGTCAGGACTACATCACCAACGCCAGCTTCCAGACCATCAGACAAGCACAATCGGTTCTCGGCGTTAATCTCACCACGCTCGGCGCGAATCTTCTGTGCCGCAGCATTAAGCGCGGTGACCTGGTCGCGAGTGGAAGCAACCAGCAATGACTGCTTGCCTGCGGCAGTATCCTCGCGCCACCCAGCCAAAGCATCGTCCATCATGGCCGTTACCGAACCAGCATGCAGGCGCTCATGGCGCATATACCACTCGGCGGCACGGGAAACGTCTGCTTCTTCTCCACCGCGCAACCACTTCGATGCTTCACGCTCACCGGAATCACGCTGACGGAACACCTCGGTTAGTTCGACCGCGTCGGGAAGCTCATGAGACAAGGTAGCCAGCAGACCAGAGCGTGCCTTAACCGCCGAATACTGCTCTGGATCACCGACAAAAACCACACGCGAACCTGCGGCACTAGCCGTCTCCAGCACGCGATTCATATCCGGGTTAGACACCATGCCGGCTTCATCTACAACTAGGACAGTGTCCTGGCCCCACCCCAACTTCACCGCTGTTTGCTCCGGTGTCAGCTCGTCTGTGCCAACATATGCGCGGGCAATCGTCATGGATTCATCAGCCACATTCTCGCCCACCATCACATCAGCAGCCTTACCAGTCGGTGCCAGCCCCACGACGTGTTTACCGGCCTGGTTCCATGCCTTGTGCGCTGCTTTAAGTGAAGACGTCTTACCGGCACCGGCAGGCGCGACTACCACAGAAGCCAGATAGTCAGAGCTGACAACCGCCCGCATAGCGTCCGCCTGGGCAGGTGATAGTTCGCCTTCAACCGGCTGGATCGACTCGGAATTAACCCCGCGCTCAACCCGTACGGTAGCCATATCAACTACTCGTTCAACCTCGTCGACAACCTCGACAGTGGTGTACTTCTGCGAACCTTCGCGCTGGGTATTATCCAGCTCGCGGGATTTCTCCGGAGTCACCGACCACGTTCCTTTTTCACCCAACGCGGCATCGACAAGCCGCTCCACAGTGGCAGCCATATCCAGCGGAGAAACTGCGCCAGGGCGGATAAGTTCCGCTGCTTTTTCAGCTACATCGGCACGAGTAAACGTGGAGCGTTCTGCGATAACCTCGGCCAAAATCTGGGCAGGTTTCGGCCAGAAATCCTCCCCCAATTCACGCGAGGCCGCTTTACTTCTTGGCTCCAATCCGTCCACAAACGCACGCACCGTTGCGCCATGTTCGGCACTAGCCCACTCGGTTTCTAACTCGTCTAGTGGAGTCTCGGTGTCCTTAGTGCGGCGGGTGATTTTCTGCGCGATGCGCTCATACGCCGCCCGCGTCTCTAAACCATTCTCGGCCTGCCATTGGTCAATCTCGCGCGCCCTAGTTGAATACGACGCAAGCAATTCTGGGTCATCAAGACCGACGATTTCCGCGCACCCATTGACCACATCACCGAACTCCACACCAAGTTTTCGACTCAGAATTTCGCGCACCGTGGCCTGATACACCATGCCTGCCGCACGCGCTTCGTGATACAAACTAACCCCATCCAGAGTGCGAACCTTGCCGTCCTGGCACAACTGCTTATTCGCCAACAACACGTGGGAATGGACGTGAGGATCACCCGCACGTGAAGTTCGGTGTTCATATTTCACGCCAGAAATACCCGCCAATTTTTCAAGGATCAGACGCTTCTTTGACGCAGCAGGGTCTTGCTTTCGCGTATAGCCGGCATGCTCTGACAAGTAATCCAATGCCTGACTTACTGCCGCCTGGTGGGCTTCATCAACGATGCTACGAACCGAAGAATCAGCACCCATGCCCCACAACAATGAAACAGATTTCGGCGCACAAAACGTCAGATCGAACCCCGGAACCCCTTTATCCCCGAGAACTTTTCCAAGCCCTACACCACTCGGAGCAACCGCCTTATTGAACCAATTCTCAACTGTTTTGCCCGACACAACAGCGCCGTTTTCGGCACCCAAAAACGCCGAAACCTCGGCCACTTTTTCACCCCGAAGCCACACCGAAGCTGGCTGCTTTCCGTCCTCGGAATAGTACGAATCCGGCCCTCGATCCTCATCAACCGTGGACTGATAATAGGCCACAGAATGCGCGCCCATCTTCGCGATAGTCAGCACGCACACCACCTCCTCTAACCAGCACGGTGAGCATCTGAACACCCCTAAGCACTTCTAGTGCAAATGTACCATGAACTAAATCGCTTGCGCTCTAGTTGAGCGAGGAGAGGAGCAGTCATTTCGACGGCGCTGGTCGTGTCAGGCAATCGCTAGCGGTAACTGCGAGCGTCAGGATGTGACAATCACACGGGCCCCGGAAGTCGCGCACGCGACTTC
>NZ_JASPGQ010000026.1:0-9814 GCF_030229885.1 Corynebacterium sp. MSK204
TCAAAATGGTAATAAGAAGGCCGCTGCTTAACCCCTAAGCAGCTTAACTACGTGTCCACGATTTGCGGGCAACCCCAGAACGGTGATGGTGTAGGTGGTGCCGTCGGCGTATTCGGCTATGAATTGGCCGTTGTGTTTTTGGGTGATGTAGTCGGCGACGGCGGCGATGGCTCCGTCTTTGTGGTCCTCTTTGGAGGTGAATGCGGTGCCAGTCTTATTGAGCTCGCCTATGTGGATTGCGTCGGTGAATAGGGCGTTTTGGATTCCGTATTTACTCATTCATTTTCCATTCGATGAAGTTGAGGTAGCTATTCCAGTCGGGGCGTTCGCGGGCGAGCAGGGCTCTTTCTTCCAGCGTTAATTCGGCACGTATGTGGAGGTCTAGTTCTACATCCTGAATTAGCTGCGCCCGGGTTCTGATGTTGAGTTCCTCCCAGTGCTCCGTTACCCACCTGGTGGTGCGTCGAAGGAGGAGGGATTGGCTTTCTCGGCAGTGGCGTAGTGCGCTGATGATGATGTGTTGGTCTTGCGGCAGCAGGATTGGGTCGTTCATGGTTTTCCTGATGTTGTAGGCTGGTGGGTACGCACACCGCGTCCGCTCAAGATTTTGATGACGCGGTTTTCTTTATTCCGCTTGCTCTTGCTCGTAGGCGTTGATTGCTTCCTTGGTGAATTTCGCCGCCAATTCCGGGGTGGTTCTGCTGACATCTAGTATGTAGTCACGCTTGGCATCATCCTCGAAGTCGTGGACATTTACGGAGATGAGGCCTGGTTTGCATTCGAATGCTGTGGCGAATATCGAGTAGCGGCCTTGGCAGTCATACACGACGGCAGATATGAGTTTGTATTCCTTATTGGAGTGTAAAAATAGCGCTTTGCAGCCCAGTAGTTTGAAGAACTTTTCGACGGTTGCGGCTGCGGTTTCTTTTGGGGTCATTATTCTCCCTCCTGGAGTACGTATCGGCGGCCAGTCGGGGTGAAGGAGTCGGGGTACACAGCGCCCACAAGCCCGTTTCTGATGATGCTGATACACCCCGATGTGGTTTTCCAGAGCATGATGGTGTCGGAGCCGTCCTCGTGCTCCGCTTCTGCAAGAAAGTGCTTATCAGTGTCCCATTCGATTTCGGCCATGGTGGGGCGTGGTTTCGGCGGGAGGGCTTTGAGGATGTGGTTGTTGTAGGCGCGCATCATGTCTGCTTGTTCTTTGTCCTCTGCTTGGGTGACTGCGAAGTCTGCGAGGCCGAAAAGTGAGGCGTACGCTTTGAGGATTTCTTGGCGGGTGGGGTTTAGTTGTCCCATAGTTGGTCGTCTTTCTGCATGTCGTGTAGTTGTTCGTACCAGCGTTCTTGGCTGTCGAAATTGTTTTCTAATTCTCCTTCGTCTGGTTCGTTCGTGTCATCGAACGGGAATGGTTTAGCCATTGGTTAGTCCTTCCAGGTGATGGTGATGTGGGCGCCGGCGGGATTAGATTTCTTCCCAGCTAATTTCTGGGTGGGGAGTTAACTCATCGATGACATAGTCAGGTGGCGTTAGCTTGTGATGGGCGTTGCGGTCGTGCTTTCGATGGCACGAGGTGCAGCGGGGTGAGTACCTGTCTTGGTCGGTGGAATACGCCATGATGAAGGTGTTTTCAACGAGGTCCCAGTGCTCATTTGGGCAACCTCCGTTGTATGACCATTCGTTAGCTTGATTTCCACAGTCGACACATTTGTACTGCGATGCCCTGCCCCGGTCATAAAAAATGCGCTTATGCATTCCGTCATAGCTTGGTACTTCCATTCGCTTGCGACCTACACCGCGTCCTGGGCCTTGGGCTAGTGGGTTACCGTATTTTTTGGCCCGGTATTCGTGGTAGTAGCAGTAGCCGTTTGCATGGTAGGGGCGTTCGCATCCCTCTACTTCGCAGTCGCGTTTTACCTGCTTGTAGTCGCTCTTGCCAAGCGGGTCGCCATACTTTCGCCAACGCACCCAGTGTGCTGCGCACCAGCCGCGTCCTTTGGCGGGCTTTTCACATCCTTCGATTGAGCACTGCTGTGGTTTGGCGCATTGGTTGCAGAGAACTTTTCTCCCGTGGTTTTCGGGGAGTTTGGTTTTGCATTTTTTGCAATGGCGGTATGGGGTTCCGGTTTTATGGATGCGGTTGTAGTGGATTGAGCAATATTCGCTTGATGTTGAACGGGCCTGTCGGTTGCATTCTTGAATCGTGCAGAGGGTACGCTCATTCATAGCCCTCACGCTCCTTACTAGCGTTGTTTGGGTTAGGCCTCTGGTGAGCGTTGGCGCGCTCCCAGGGGCCGTTCTTATTCTTCCAATTATAGCACATCACCTGGGCTTTTAAGTAGTTTTATGAGGTCTTCGATTTCCATAATTGCCCACTGTTTTCCGGGGTCTGTTGTTCCTCTTCGCTTGGCGATGACTACGCCGACGTGTGCGTTGTCGTTGTCGGCTTCTTGGTGGGCTTCTTTGGTCCATTGGGGGAGGTTGAGTTTGCCGCCGTAGTCCTTGCATTCGATGGTGATTCGGCGGTTGTGTGAGTCGCGGACGTTGGCGATGTCGCCGCAGTCCTTAGCCCCGGTTTTGACTCGGCGGTCTATGCGGTCGTCGAGGTTGTCTCGAAGGTGGTCGGCTATGAGGCGTTCGAATCGTGCGCCTGCTTGTTTGGCGGTGTTTCTGTTTCTGCTCAAAATGGTGGCTCTTTTCGTTTCTGGCGGGTTTGGGTGTTGTTTTGGGGTGATTGCCCGTCGGTGGCGTGTTTGTCGCTCTGTGGGGCTTCTGGGCGGGTTTTGGGCTTGTTTCGGGCTTGTGGTCGCAGTGCCATGCTTCGCCGTCCTTGGATCGCATGCCGTTGTGGTCGCAGAGGTCGCAGGCGTCGATGGCGGCGCGGCGTTGCTTCTTCTCCTCGGCTTCGGCTTGGGCGCGTTGCTTCTTGGCGTCGGCGCATCCCCAGCACGCCTCTCGGCTGGGGTTGCCGTCTGGGTGCTTTTGGCAGACTCCGTTTACGGCGAGGGGCCGGGCGGCGTGAGCCGCGGCCAACTCGTCGAGACTTTCAGGGGTGGGGTTCGATGCTTCCGATTCCGAGCCGTCGTCAGCGCCTGTCTGGTTTCCCCTTCTCCCCCGAACCCCCTTAACCCCATCCGACGTTTCCCCCCTTTGCGAGCGTCTAGAAAAGGTTGTGGTTGTGGTTGCGGTTGTAGGGCTAGGGTCAACGCTAGGGTCAACCGAGGGGTCAATGGCACCCTTAGGTTCACCCCTAACGCTAGGGTCAATGGAAGGGTGAACCGAGGGGTCACTGGAGGGGTCACTGGAGGGGTCAACCTTAGGGTCAACGGCACCCTCACCCTTAGGGTCAACGCTAGGGTCAATGGAAGGGTGAACCGAGGGGTCAATTGCGCGTTTTTTCAACAGCCGCGACGCCTCATCCGACTCCCAACCCTTAAACTCCGGATGCTCCTCATGCAGCCGCCGAAGCTCCCACACGACCACACCCTTAATCGTCCGCGACCCCACAGCCGCAAACTCACGCGCCATCGTCGTCGCCAAATTCCTCTGCTTCATCAAACCGTCATGCCGCACGAAAGTCCGCACCAGAAACTCGTCAGTATCTTCATCAATCACGATGAAAAGACCGTCCACGAGCTCACAGGCCGCAGACTCCACAACCGGGCGGGACCACGACGAGCACAGGCCAGAAAGGCGGCCCGCGTGCCAGGTCCCCACCCCGGCGCGGTTCATGGTTGGGTGCGAGATGAGCACAAAGTAAAGCAGCTGCGCGTTATTGCTTAAATCCAGGAATGAGTCATCATTCCAGATAGAAAGCTTAATCTGGGCAAAGTCACGCATCTTTTTTCACCTCCTTTTCTATGGATTCAAATAGGCGTATGAGCGCGTCGAGGAAGTCAGGCCGGGCGCAGTACAGGTCGCGGGTTTCGAGGTAGGCGCGCATGTCCTCACGCTGCTGGTGGGTGGGCATTAGTTGCTGCTTCCGATTCCGTTGGTGCCGCGTTCGGTGTGTGGCAGTTCGCGTACTTCTGCAATGTCGTTGGTGGCGATGGGGATGATGACGAGTTGTGCGATGTAGTCGCCGGCAGTGATGTGTTGGGTGGTGTCGCCAGTGTTGTGGAGACTGATTTTGATGGAACCGGTGAAACCACTATCAATAATGCCGGTACCATTGGATAGAACAAGTTTTCGTTTAATTCCGGTGCTGGAACGCACAAAAATCATGCCCACATGCCCCCGCGGCACAGCAACCTTTACACCAGTATCCCCCACCCTGTGAGCACCCACCGGAACACTCACGTCATGCTTCAACGCCAGGTCAATACCAGCATCATCCTTATACGCCTGACGCGGATGAGCCGCACCATCATCAAGAGAATAAAAAAGCAATTTCAAAAGTCCTTAAGGAAAATAGAAAGGGCTTCTACAAGGCGCAAAAAGTTGCAGGTATCCTTGCAGAAGCCCCAAATGAAAGATTGAATGTTCAGTGTTATATTCCTACGTTGACGAATCAGCCTCCCAGAATGATGACTACTACCTACTGTCTGCGCTCATACTTGATGAAAAAGGTAAATCTCAGCTAGAAAAAGGCTTGTCAGATTTGCTAGCCGCAGAGACTGAACAAGGTCATCTCTGGGGAATTGAAGAGTTGCATGGCTACGAAATAATGCAACAGAAGGGCGACTGGTCGCACGTGCCCTTTCGTCTAAGCATCAATATTTACAATCGGGCGCTTAGCATCATCAACGATTCTGCCTCTGCGCTGTTTGTAGAATGCATCAACCGGCGCAAACAGGAAAAGCGGTACGTCCGCCCGTTTGACCCCCGAGATTTAGCGATTAGCTTCACTCTCGAGCGGGTTAATGAGTTCTGCACCGGGAACGCGGAAAATTCCCATGTTCTACTAGATGACCACTACACAGCGGAAGAATCCAGAAAGAACTTCATGAAATACCGAACCGATGGAACATTCGGCTACAAACCATCCAAACTTGACCGAGTAACATCTTTCGATTTCTACGATTCCAAAACTAGGTGGGGCTTACAGGCAGCTGATTTATGCACTTACATAGCCAACAGAGTCATTTCTAAACCGTCTACAAATCCCAAGGCTGTACGCCTCCAGAATGATATGTGGAATCGAATCAGAACGATAAGAGAAGCTGGACAAATTAGAATTTGGCCTTAAGATGCACGAAAGCCGCCGTCAAAGAATGACAGCGGCTCAAGGCGATGTGGTGTTGTATACCCATACAATCACTACATGGAACATGATATAAGCATCTCAGCTAGATAGCAATAATTTAACCCCTGTGGACTATGGAGGTCCTGACTGGCGGGGTTAAGTGGTTGGGTCTACAAGGACGATTGATGTCGCGTTGAGGGCAAATCGTCCGTCTCTAGTGGCGCCATGCACCACATCGCCGACACGAGCAGCAAAAGTGACACGGTCAGCAATCTTCTCCGGGTCAAACGCGGCCGGGAAAAGAACTACTCTCCTGCCCTTGTACTGGGGAAGGTCGGCGGCTTGAATCTTGACGTAGCCCATCAAAATGGTGGTGCCTGGTCTTGCTGCCCTGCTTGCGCCGGCGGCTGAGACCACGCCCCACTAGCCGCGGTTTGCCCCTGCTGGACGGCAGTATCCCACGATTGCTGCGCCTGGCTCGGCTGCTGCTGCGGCGCGGCAGGAAGCTGGTAAAAACGCATAGCACTGAACTCAACCTTGCTGCGCTTTTCACCATCCTTCGTCTCCCACGAACGCGTCACAAGCTTGCCAGTCACCGCAACCTGGTCGCCCTTTTTCAAATCAGCAGCCATTTGCGCCCACGGCGTAGGATTCTGCTTATTGCCTTGCTCGTTCCAGATGGTGACGTCCAGGTACATGCTGCGAGTCTTAACCCACTGATTCTGACTCTCGTCATAACGATTATCCGAATTCGCCAACGTGAAATTCGCAACCGCAGCGCCCTGCGGCGTGTATCGTAACTCCGCATCCCGCGGCAAGCCTCCGGTGAGAGTGATGACATCAATCATTAATTCTTCTCCCCCTGCAGCTCATTCCAACGCCGGCGCCCAAGGTCAATGACCTCTTCGGGAACATCACCGTCATTGCGGATTTCCTGCATGAAACTCGTGACCTCATCAGCAGTAGTGAGCTCAGCCAAAGCCTGCTTGACGTCCTCCACAAACTGGTCCGACTGCCCATCTTGCTGCGACTCCCTCACCGCCGGCACAGGAGCAGCCAACGCCTGCGCAGCAACATCCTGACGAGAGGCGCTCATATTCACCGGTTCCAACTCCAGGTCCTCTGCAGCGTACTTAATGCCCAGAAGAACGTTAGGGGCAAGGCGGCGAGACACTTCCGAAGCAGCCTTGGCGTACAACATGGCCTGCGGGTCAGTCTGATATTTCTTATTAGAGGTATAGTTAGCCTTCTTAGCGCGGTCGATAGTCCACGTGGAAGACTCCTGCTCCCCGCTCGGCGCCACGCCACGCACCGTTACAGACTCATCACTGGACTCCACGGTCTCGAACTTATAGCCCTTGCCCTTAAGCAAAGCCACCATAGTTCGAGCGTAAATAGCTGGCTGCCCATGAATGACGAATACTTGCTGCAGTGCCTGCTGAG
The DNA here is from genome assembly GCF_030229885.1 of Corynebacterium sp. MSK204. Classification (NCBI taxonomy): domain Bacteria; kingdom Bacillati; phylum Actinomycetota; class Actinomycetes; order Mycobacteriales; family Corynebacteriaceae; genus Corynebacterium; species Corynebacterium sp. MSK204. Next base: position 6,629 of record NZ_JASPGQ010000026.1, read on the forward strand.
GCTTCAATCCAAGCTCAGCACCATAGAGGATGGCGGCGGCGCCATCATCAGGCTTACCGCGAAAAGTCTGCGGCACCATCTGGGTATTGCACAACACCGTCGCCAGCTTATGCGCGGCATCCATAGCCTCAGCTTGGCGCATGAGACCGCTGAGCCCATTATCGCTGAGCTCAGGCATAGAAGCGTTGACAGTATCAAGTTGATTATTCACTGTTAGATGTTCCTTTCGTCGTCGAATCGGTCGAGGGTGATTTCTGTGAGTGTGAGGGCGGTTTCCTCATCATGGCCGCGGACGGTGAAGTACTCTGTGAGGTAATGCGCCTGGTCTGCAAAAGCAGTCAACGCCGCATAGTTTTCCTCCATCGAAGTGCGTGCGACCTCGAGTCGACGCCGCGGCATATCACTCGGAATAGGATTCATAGGTTCGCTCGCTCTCTGTCTATCTGCTGCTCAATCTGGAGGCATAAATCCCGCAATTCTGGTGAAAGGTCACTGTGGTCCCTCACCCAATCCATGACCTCTATTTCGAGGCGGGCATACGCAATTTTGCGGGCCTGCCTACTGGGATATTCAGGCTCATACATCAGTCGCATCACTCTTTTACCCTCGTAAGTATCAGCCGCGTCGCACCACGACGCTTCTTCGTCGCATACTCGCGGTACAAGTCAGGATGAGTCTTCTTAAACTTGGTCGAATCGAACGCCATACTGTCAGCAGCTGTAGAAACACTGACTTTAAAGCCACCATGCTGACCGGCGTAGTCTCGCCCAACCTTGGCCAAAATCTCTGTGCGATATTGTTCCTTCAACTCCGCCCAGGATTTAGCTTTAGCGTCCGCATCCGCATACTGAGCAACCAAGTCCTCGAGCTCGTCCACATCGTCCAAACTGGATAGTTCAACCATCCACTCCGGAGTCTGCCCATCAAGCCACGCAAACCACTCGGCAGCGGTCTGGCGCATGGTCTCTACCGTTTCGGGGTCGTATTCAATCACTCGAGTCTCGCACTCGAATGGGGTGAACTGGCCGTCTTCCTCCCGGTAGTACTCAACGAGCAGGACACACGCTTCAGCACCTGCGTGCCACATGTTCGCCTGCACCTGCAGGTAATACTGGTCAGGGCACCAATCATGGAACATTCCGCCCGTAAACTCGTGATTCGCGGTCTTAATCTCACCAATCACTGCCCCGTCCTCACTGAACAAATCCGGGGTGCCACACAAGCGCTCATCAGCCTCGTTGATGATGATGGTCTGAGGGTCCTCGTTGTAGTTCAAGCGGCTATCAATATCCGCAAACAGCGGGGCCAACTTCAGTTCACGGGCCTTCCCCCACTCCGTATACTGATTACCACCCCAACGCTCCCCCGATTCCTTCTGCCTACGTAACTCTTGCCAATTCCTAGCGGTATGAATCAGGTGCAGCGATGCCAACTCCGTCGACGTTAAATGCTGGCGTCGATACTTAAACCACTCATCATCATCCTTCGTCTTAAAAAGCTTCATTTCTTCCTCCTTCTCCTACGCCAAAGCACACGCCGCGCCACAGGCGCATGCCACGAACAAAACCGAAAACCAACGCCCAAACCATCAATCTCCCCACCTGGGACATGACAGCCCTCAAATAAACAAGGGCCGGGCAAATCAAACACCCGACCCAAAAAATTCCAAGCATCATACTCAGACAAAAAAGAAATAAGACGCCCATCAAACTCCACCCAAAACCGACCACCATGCTCAACAGGCTCAATCCCCTCCGAACCATGGCCTACATCCATACAGGCGGCACCGAAATAACCCAATGGAAAACAAACCCAGCAACACCACCCAACGCCCCAGTCGCCCAACACAACCGAAAACGCTTAGCAGCCGCATCCTTCCAATAATGCAACTCACGCAACTCCCGCGTACCCCGCGCCGGCACCTTACTTGTGTTCCGGGTGCACATTACGAACCCTCCTGTCATACGACTCAACCAACGAAGCAATCACATGCGCCTGCTGCGCACTATCCTTAATCTGACGACGAATCTTCTCCGGAACACGCGCATACCGATACAAAGCGATATACCGGCCCTCAATATCCTTCAAAGTCCGAACCGCATGGTCATGACTAATCTCAAACACTACGGTCTTACCTCCACATCATCGTGAAAACATTGAACTGACGACGCCGACGCCGCCCACAACAAAAAATCTGCCTCAAAAACCTCACAAAGCATCTCCTCTCAAAAACTCATCGCACCACTCAGGTTTCAACCGATAACGCCGACCAACCTTCACCGAACGAAGCTCCCCACGCTGCAAATGCACATACAACGTCTCCGGATGCACGCTCATATAGTCAGCCGCCTCTTTAGCAGTCAGCCACGATGTGCTAGTATTCATATCGTCCTTTCAGAGGTGAGAAGATTGAAGAGGGAAAGCCCGGATAAACACCGCCAGGCTTTCCCTCTTTTCACGTAAAAATAAAGGAGCTGCAGGACAGCAGAGCGCAGCAGCGGCAAGTGCTCAACCACCAAAAGCCTGGGATGCTGCCCTTAAGACGGTCAGTGTCCAACCCGCCGTTGACAACCCCTAGTGCGCAGCCAGGGAGTTGCACCCTGGTAGCTTTTGAAAATCACACAATCACTAACCCACCGGTAGTAGGTAAAAATGAAAGTGAAACATGTACTACTCTGCGCTCAACAACGCCTCCAAAACCGTCGGAGACGCTCGATAGAATAAAAGAATGACCGCTTTCGAAATCACCTCCACAGTCATCGCCGTAATCTCCGCCATAATCGCAATCTGGCAGGCAACAGAAGCAACCAAATCACGCAAATCAGCAGAGGCTGCACAAGCCGAAGCCGCAGAAAGCTCCGACCGAGCCGCCCGCAGCGCCGAAAAGGCCGCAGAAGAACAACGAAAAATCGCCGAAGCACAAGCAACAATCTCCGCATACACGCAGAAACTCGCCGCAGCAAACCGACGAAACGTCACCCTGCGCCACGAGAGCAAACAGCTCTACGTCATCGCCAACGAAACCGGCGAAACCATCACCAACGTCAGCATCAACGCAACCAGAGACGACCAAGCAGCCCACATGCACGCCGAACCCGCCACCACGCTCCTGAGGTTACCCTCGTTTAGTGGACACCCGATTAGTGCGGATCTTGTGTCCGTAGGAGAGGATGTTCATTGTGAGTT
>NZ_JASPGQ010000027.1:0-8092 GCF_030229885.1 Corynebacterium sp. MSK204
TTCGTCAGAATCTTCCCAGATGTCATGAATTTTCCTGTCTAACTGGTCGAGGAATCTCTGACGCTGATTTTCACCACTGAGGTTACCCTCGTTTAGTGGACACCCGATTAGTGCGGATTTTGTGTCCGTAAGAGAGGATGTTCATTGTGAGTCAACAACGTCAGAAATACACGCCGGAGTACCGGCGTGAAGCCGCGAACCTGGTAATCGAGTCAGAACGCCCGATTGCTCATGTGGCTAAGGAGATTGGTGTCGCACCTGGCCTTTTAGGTCGGTGGGTGAAAAATGAGCGTCAACGCCGAGGATCCTCCGATGGGCTAAGTGAGGCGGATCTTCGTGCTGAGAACGCTCGTCTGCGTCGTGAGCTGGCAGAAGCCAAGATGGATAACGAGTTTTTGTCAAAAGCGACAGCCTTCTTCGCCGCACAGCAACGCGATCAGAAAAGTTCGAATTGATGCAGCAGGAGAAGGCGAATTTCAGTATCAAGCGCATGGCGCGCTTGTTGAAGGTGTCTCGGTCTGGATATTACAAATGGGCCCATATACAGCAGCAACGCTTAACCGGTAAGGATGATCGGACATCTTTTTACGATGATGTTGATCGCAAGATTCATCAGATCTGGAAAGACTCCGACGAGGTCTATGGTGCCCCGCGGATCACCGCAGAACTCGCCGAGCGCTACCAGATCAGTGTAAATCGTAAGACTGTGGCCAAGCGGATGCGTCTGATGGGCATTGAAGGGATTTCACCGCGTGCTTTTGTGCCCGTGACAACGATTCAATCTAAACGTAAGTCAAGTCTTCCTGACCTGGTCAAGCGCATGTTTGATGCTGGTGAGCTTAACCGGGTGTGGATGTCAGATATTACTTACCTGCGCACCGGCGAGGGCTGGTTGTACTTATGTGCGGTCCGCGATGGTCATTCCCGCAGGGTACTGGGCTGGGCTATGGATAGCGTGCAAGATACTTCCCTGGTCGAAAGGGCCCTACGGATGGCGCATACACTTCCGCGGTGACGTTCCTGACGGGCTGGTGTTTCACGCCGACCGTGGGACGCAATTTACCAGCGAGAAGCTCTGGGAGGTGTGCCGCAACCTGGGCATTGCTCAATCTGTAGGGCGTACCGGGGTGTGCTTCGATAACGCGATGGCCGAGTCGTTCTGGTCGACGCTGAAAACCGAGTTCTACGACCGGAAGCGCTGGCCAACCCGCGATGCTGCCCGCAAGGCCGTTGCCTACTGGATTGAAGTCGTCTACAACCGTCGACGCCGGCATTCCGCTCTCGGGATGGTCAGCCCCGTCGACTTCGAAAACCACACCAGCCTAACCACCAGCAGAAAAGAAATCGCTGCCTAACCACTAGGTAGCTCCACTACGTGTCCACGATTTGCGGGCAACCCCAGACTTACGCGGTCGTTTACGTGCATTGATGTCAGCGACGCCAGCCTCGTGCAACCATTGTGCGATTAAAGCTCGTGACGGTGGTTGGTCGTAGCCGAGTTCGTCGATGAAGAAGTAGAAGATTGACCATGGGCCGCAGTCTTGGCCGCGGGCTTGTAACGTACCGCGAGCTTGCAGGACCTGTTGTCGAATCTTGTCATCGTAGACCCGTCGCGGGTTCAGCGGTGCCGTGCTGTCCGGCACGATGCCAGCCCGCCCGCGTTCGGCGATACGTGCTTTGATGTTGTAGTACGTCTGCTTCGATACGCCGATGTTCTTGCAGAACTGCTGGACCGTGATGCCCTCACGGATGGGGTCGAAATCCGCTATCTTCTTGCGGAGAGTAATGGGAATTGCCATCCCCACATTGTCAAGAAGCCAGAGTCCAAAAAGTCGTTAGACATCCTGTCCATAAACTTCCTGGACTCCGCGTCAAAAACTAACTGGACTCCGAGTCCAAAAAGTCAATGGACTCCGAGTCCAAAAAGTCACTAGACATCACAGTTCTAGCTAAAACGTACGAGTTAGTTGGCTCGAATGGAATCGGCTCGAGCGAATCCACATGTGCCCCGCCGCACGACTTAGGTAGCGCGGCGGGGCATCGCTTAAGATTCCTCGTCGGCGAAGGGATCCATGATCTTATCGGGAATATCTGCAACCGACTTAAACACGGCGGTTGGGCGGTAAGGATAGCGGGAGATTTCGCGGTCATCGGAAATGCCGGAGCGCACCAAAATGGAGCGCATACCTGCTTCTAAGCCCGCCTTCACATCGGTATCCATGCGGTCACCAATCATGATGGTGTTCTCAGAGTGCGCGCCTATGTGGTTGAGCGCTGAGCGCATCATGACAGGATTAGGCTTTCCCACGTAGTAGGGCTCGCGGTGGGTAGCGGCGGTGATCAATGCGGCCACCGCGCCGGTTGCTGGGAGCACGCCCTCGGGAGCAGGACCCGTAACGTCTGGGTTCGTGGCGATGAAGCGGGCGCCATTACGGATGAGGTTGATAGCGGTGGTAATCGCCTCAAAGGAGTAGGTGCGGGTTTCACCAAGGACCACAAAATCGGCGTCATCGTTGGTGAGGATCCAACCGGCCTCGTGCAGCGCAGTAGTCAGACCGGACTCTCCCACGACGTAGGCCTTGCTGGAGCTGGCCTGGGTGGCCAAGAAGTTTGCCGTCGCAGTGGCGGAGGTCCAGATACGCTCGGCCGGAATATCAAGTCCGGTATTGCGTAGCCGTGCCGCCAAGTCGCGCGGGGTGGACATGGAATTATTGGTGAGCACCATGTACTCAATGTCGTTATCTTTCAGCGTTTGAATGAATTTATCAGCGCCGGGGATCATTTCCCCTTCCTTGATGAGTACGCCGTCCATATCGGATAGGTAAGAAATCATTGGTGGTCCTCCAAATAGTCAGCGATATCGCCGATGGTCTCGCAGTTAAGCATTGTTTCCTCAGTAAGCCGTACCTTAAAGAGCTCTTCGGCACGCACGGTGAGCTCTATAAGCTCGAGGGATTCCACGCCGACATCGGAAAGCGCGGTGTCCCTGCCAAGTTCGGCCTCGGTTCCGGTGACTTTGACGATGAGGGCGATGAGCTCGCTCAACGTATCACGAGCCTGGTTTTGGTTCTTATCCGGAGCAGAACCCTGAAACTTTGCCTGCAATTGGGCACTGAGGTCATTTGCCATAGTGACCAGTGTAGTAGCGATTGGTGCGTGACATAGGAGAAATAGGCTCACGCGGTACTGGTTAGGGGGATTGGGTGAAAAATAATTCAGGCGCTTCCAGCATTAAGCCGGAAGCGCCTGAGCTACATCTCCATGGCGGAGGTGCGGGCGATATTACTCGCCGCTATTAGGTGCAGTTGGATCATCCAACTGCAGCTCGGAGGCCGCCTTTTCTACGACGGAGCGCTCAATCTTGCCGTCGCGGGCAAGGCCATCGAGCACGGCGACGACGATGGATTCCGCGTCGTTGTTGAAGAAGCGGCGGGCACCCTCGCGCGTATCGGAGAAGCCGAAGCCGTCTGTGCCCAAGGTGATGTAGGTACCTGGGACGTAGGGGCGAATCTGCTCCTGCAACTCGGTGGTGAAATCCGAGACACCAACAAATGGGCCCTCGAAGTCCTTGAGCTGGGAGGTAGCAAATGCCTCGGTGGGCTCTTCGCCTTTGCGCAGCGCTTCCTTATTGCGGCGGGCACCGTCACGGGCCAGCTCGTTCCAAGAGGTCACGGAGAACAGCGAAGCCTTGACATCGTAATCCTCAGCCAGCATCTTCTGTGCGCGAAGAGCTTCGTGCACGCCAACCCCCGATGCCAGGATATTGGCCGGGGTGGAGCCATTCTCGGCGGTATTGAAGTGGTAGATACCCTTGTGCAGGCCTTCCACGTCCAAGTTCTCCGGCTCGGCCGGCTGGTGGACCGGCTCGTTGTACACGGTGAGGTAGTACATGACCGGCTCGTTGTCCTCGCCGTACATGCGCTCGATACCGCGCGCTACCAGGTGTGCGACCTCGAAGCCGAAGGCTGGGTCATAAGAAATGACCGCTGGGTTGGTGGCTGCCAGGACAGGGGAGTGGCCGTCCATGTGCTGCAGTCCCTCACCGGTCAGGGTGGTGCGGCCGGCGGTAGCACCGATGATAAAACCGCGGCCCATTTGGTCGCCGGCGGCCCAGAAGGCATCGCCAGTGCGCTGGAAGCCGAACATCGAGTAGAAGATGTACAGCGGGATCATGGCCTCACCCTGGGTGGCATAGGAGGTAGCTGCGGCGGTAAAGGATGCCGCAGCACCGGCCTCAGAAATGCCCTCGTGCAGGATCTGGCCATCGGTGGCCTCGCGGTAGGACAACATCAGATCGTGGTCCACCGGCACATAGTTCTGGCCGCGGGGGTTCCAGATCTTCATGGTGGGGAACCAGGAGTCCATACCGAAGGTGCGGGCCTCATCCGGGATGATGGGGACGACGCGCTTGCCCAGTTCCTTATTGCGCATGACTTCCTTGAAGGTGCGCACCAAGGCCATGGTGGTAGCGACTTCCTGCTTTCCGGAGCCCTTGCGTACGGAGCGCAGCTTGTCCAAGGCAGGTGCTTCCAGCGGGGTGAAGTCCGTGCGGCGCTCTGGCAGGAAGCCGCCAAGCTCTTTACGGCGCTCCAACATGTACTTGATCTCCGGGGAATCCTTACCCGGGTGGTAGTACGGCGGCAGGTAAGGATCCTTTTCCAGCTCTTCATCAGTGAAGGGGATCTCTTGCTTATCGCGGAAGTTCTTGAGATCCTCCAGCGTCAGCTTCTTCATCTGGTGGGTAGCATTGCGGCCCTCGAAGTTGTGGCCCAAGCCGTAGCCCTTAATGGTGTGGGCCAAGATGACGGTCGGCTTGCCGGAGCCCTTGTTCTCCAAGGCGCGGGCATACGCTGCGTAGACCTTTCGGTAGTCGTGGCCGCCGCGGCGCAGTGCCCAAATTTCGTCATCGGAGACGTCTTCTACCAGCTTTGCGGTGCGCTCATCGCGGCCGAAGAAGTGCTCGCGCACATAAGCGCCGTCATTGGCCTTGAAGGTCTGGTAGTCACCATCAGAGGTGGTGTTCATGACGTTGACGAGGGCACCTTCGGTGTCCTTTTCCAGCAGCTTGTCCCAGCCGCGGCCCCAAATGACCTTGATGACATCCCAGCCGGCGCCACGGAAGAAGGACTCCAGCTCCTGGATGATCTGGGTATTACCACGTACGGGGCCGTCGAGGCGCTGCAGGTTGCAGTTAACCACGAAGGTGAGGTTATCCAGCTCGTACAGAGCAGCGGTTTGCAGCAGGCCGCGGGATTCTGGCTCGTCCATTTCGCCATCGCCCAAGAAGGCCCAAACGTGCTGCTTGGAGGTGTCCTTGATGCCGCGGGTTTCCAAGTACTTATTAAAGCGTGCCTGGTAAATGGCGTTAATTGGACCAAGACCCATGGACACGGTGGGAAACTCCCAGAACCATGGCATCAGGCGCGGGTGCGGATAGGAGGGCAGACCCTTGCCTTCGCCAAGGGAGACTTCCTGGCGGAAGCCATCGAGGTCTTCCTCAGAGAGGCGGCCTTCCATGTAGGCGCGGGCGTACATGCCCGGGGAGGCGTGGCCTTGGAAGAAGACCTGGTCGCCGCCTGAAGGATCGTCCTTACCCTTGAAGAAGTGGTTGAGGCCGACTTCGTACAGCGGGGCCGCACCCGCATAGGTGGAGATGTGGCCACCAACGCCGATGCCGGGGCGCTGCGCACGGTGCACCATGATGGCAGCGTTCCAGCGGATCCAACGGCGGTAGCGCTTTTCTAGTTCTTCATCGCCAGGAAATTCCGGCTCCATGTTGGTGGGGATGGTGTTGACGAAGTCCGTCGACGTCAACGAGGGGAGCTCCACGCGCTTGGCGGTGGCGCGCTCTAGAAGGCGCAGCATCAGGTAACGTGCGCGTTCTTGGTCAGAATGGTCCAGCAGACCATCGAGGGAATCCATCCACTCGCGAGTTTCTTCTGGGTCGCTGTCGTGAAGGTACGATGCAACACCATCGCGGATAAGCGGGAAGTTGGAATCGCCCTTGGCAGGGTCCTTCTCGGCCATGTAAACCTCCTAATTAAGGGTCTGCAGAGTTTATCTCCTACGATACGCGTTCCCAGATCGCGAGTGGGAGTCTAGGCCGTCTAAAACGCGGCGCTTTCCGATGCACCCCCTACCACCTGCGGTTTGCTGCCCCAACCCCGCGTGCAAACGTGGGTAGTAGGCCCCTAAACGGCGCTAGTTGTCCCACAAAACAGACGCCGGTGTGAGCAGAAAAGGGCCTGCAAATTGGGGGAAAGGGGTGCTATAGCAAGTAAAAGACGCCCTGGGACGTTAAACTACATGTAATAACACACGTCCTCCCTGCCAAGCACGGGCTGGGCGTGAGCAAGAATTCACCGAATGAGGAAGGAAATGCATAGTGGCTGACGCTGCAGTCAAGCTCGGAATCAAGGAAGGGCAAATCGCTCTAGAGCTTGGTTGGGACGAGGATTGTGACACCACAATCTCTGAATCTATCGAAGCCGTACTCGGTGAGGATTTCCTCGAAGAGGAAAATGATGAGCTGTGCGATGTAGTCCTTCTTTGGTGGCGCGAGGAAGACGGTGACCTCGTGGACGGCCTGGTGGATGCCAGCCGTCCCCTCGCGGATAACGGATCCGTGTGGTTGCTGACCCCAGGCGCTGGCAAGCCCGGCACCGTGGAGCCTGGTCTCATTTCTGAATCCGCACAGCTGGCCGGCTTGGTGCAGACCAAAGCTGAGCGATTTGGCGAGTGGCAGGGTTCCTGCCTGGTACCGCGCGGATACACCAAAAAATAGCCCTCACCAGCTGATTTGTGTAGCTTCACAATCCTGCGCTACTGTACATAACAGCGCAAGGGCGCATGCGGCTTTAGCTCAGCTGGAAGAGCAATTGGTTTACACCCAATAGGTCGGGGGTTCGATCCCCTCAGGCCGCACCATTTTTCAAGTCTCGAGACATCGTTCCTAGAACGGTGGCTCGAGACTTTTTCGTTGTGTGGGGATTCATGGATGGGGGAAGGCTGCAGCCTAAACGGCAAAATGTGTTGTTTCCGGTGTGCAGCCTCGATGAATGGGCTTTCAGGGTCAAATGTCGGCCTCGGCTTGTGCCTCCAGCCCATCAAGCATGAGGTCTATGAGCCGTGGAGTAAGTGCGTCAGGGGCGAGTGAGGGCTTGGGCTCTATCGGGATGGGGCGGGTGATTATCCCAAGGCCCATGTGAAAATCCAGCGCATTGAGGCTTTCCGGGCATAGGTGTGCCTTTTTAGCGGGGATTAGCAGTTTGTCGTAAATGCCGGTTAATTCCTGGGCGCGCTTATCAATGATCCGGTCCTTTTGTTTCCGGGTTTCCGGATCGCGCATGGCATCTTCATATATTGCTTGGGCAAGGGTTGCTAGCTGCAAAGTTCCTATGGAATGGACGGTGGTGCGCCACGCGGTACGTGCATCGCTAGCAAATTCCCCACTGTGGGCTTCGATGATTGCGGCGATATCGGCCGATGCTTGCGCGCTTACTGTATCGAGGAGTTCGATGCGCTCGGGGAAGTACCGGGTGGCCGTGGCCACACCCACTGAAGCGGCTTTCGCAATGGTCCGCATGGAAATACCAGGCCCCTCAGTGGTGAGTAGTTGCCTGGTGGCGGTGACTATCGCCGCACGATTATTGGCTGCATCTTGTCTCATGGTTGACATCTTAACAAATGGAACACTATGTTTTATTTAAGTAACTGAAATACACTGTTCCAGATAAGGGGATTGTCATGAGTTCTACTGCGACTCGCAGGCGGCAAAACACGACCGTAAAAATCGTTGCCGCCGTGATTGGGGTACCAGTCATTATCGGGCTAATGCTATTTGCGTTCCTTGCTCCCAACTTTTCTTCCGGACCGCAAGGCGTGCCCATTGCTGTGGCCGGGCCCGAGCAGATGGTTAAGCACATGACCGATAAAGCAGGCGAGGGCGGACCCGATTTAAGGGTTTATGAATCCGATGCCGATGTGCGCGATGCGATTGAAAACCGAGACGTCGTTGAGGTTACCCTCGTTTAGTGGACACCCGATTAGTGCGGATCTTGTGTCCGTAGGAGAGGATGTTCATTGTGAGTTC
>NZ_JASPGQ010000028.1:0-7084 GCF_030229885.1 Corynebacterium sp. MSK204
CAAAATGGTAATAAGAAGGCCGCTGCTTAACCCCTAAGCAGCTTAACTACGTGTCCACGATTTGCGGGCAACCCCACTCCACCACGGCGACTCCCTCGAAGCGCTCCTCGGCTACCGCGGGCAATACATCCTATGCTGGACAGACAGCGACGGAGAAGAACAACAAAAGACAACAACCGCTAATGCCGATTGATGTAGCTGACATAAATAGCGCACCCCACAGAAACCAAGGCGCACACCGAAATAACAATCGGAGCAACCATACCGAAACACCTCCCCTCTACACTCAACTATCCGCCTCACACACTGTGAGGCCAGTGCCGCGCCCGGGACTCGCACCCGGGGAGTAACTAATTCACGGCCTGGTGTTTTACGTCCTTGGTGGTTCCCTCCCGCTTACGGCGGGGTTCCTGCCTGTCGGCTTGGCCAATGCTTCACGGACATGTCAACGTGGTTCTTGGCCCGGTATCTTCTATCAGGACAATTCACTAATTCAGTTCTCTGTACAGCGTTTCGACCCAACCAATACCCCTTGGGGTTATTGTCACTGTGTCGAAATTTTGGGACATGACTGCCCCCAGTGCCCGCGGGGAGGCTCGCACTCCCCCGCCTGCTAAGTCGGGCTAAAATACACACATGGCAATAACCGCACTCATAAGCGCAATAACCGGACTTGCCGCACTACTACTAGGAATCAAACAATTCCAACACGCCCGCCAATACGACGGCGCACACCAAATAGCAATGGGCTTCAGCAACTACGGAACCCCCACCGTCACCTCAGGAATGAAAGAACCCATTGACGAAATCGAAATACAACTCCACTACCAGGGCTTCCAACCCCTCCACGGAGTAAAGATGTCCCTCCTCTGGGACAATGGCGAACACTGGGACCTCTACCCCGAGCCCCATCTTCAGCCTGGAGAAAAATTCGGCCCGAAGGTTCTAAAAATACCGTGTAGCGACCTGGATAAAGTACACCTACATGTCGCATGGCAGACTCCACATCCTGCCATTCTGAAAAACAAGATTCGGTATCAAGCACTCCGGATGAACCTGGCTCAAGAGGCTCAACAATGGCGATGGCGTCCATTCGAACACCTCCATCGGCGCCGGCACTCGCCACTCGGAAAGTGGAAGGCAATTCATAATCCCCCAACCGACCAACAGAACTTCCCCGGCTGGCCCCACGGCCCCGCAGCCAAGACCATAGACTGGTAAACATCAACAACACTCCTTTAAACGAAACATGAACCTCGACACCCTACTGACAAGCATCAGCGCCACCACCGGCATCATCAGCATGCTTATCGCAATATTCGCCAAACTCGACTCGAAAAACGCCAACAACATTGCGCAAAGAAGCCACAAGCGAGCCGCGGAATCCATCACCCTCGCCCAACAATCGAACAGCATCGCCATAGATGCCCGCGAGCTCGCAAAGGAAGCGAACACGATTAGCCGCAGGGCCGAAAAGCGAGACACTGAACTCAACTACGTCAGCTGGAACTACCACTGGAAAAACACGACGACCTGCAACATCATCAACACTGGACAAGATAAAGCCCTCAACACCCACATCACCGTCACCGTAAATGGGGAAAGCATGTCTCACCCCAGGACTGACATCAAACCAGGCCACGGAATCAACATCACGCTTCCGAAACTTCTCAACCAAGTCCGCAACCACGCTGAAGAATTCCGAACCGAACAAAGGAACTTCGAAACCAGAAGACAAGCCCACAACACCAAAAGCACCACCCTCAACACCCCCTTCCTTGAGGTCAACCCCATCTACATCCCCCTCACCTTCGATGTCACAGTCACCATCCAATGGCACACCCCACTCGGTACACAACACGAGAGAGTCTTCCAAGACCCCAGCCACACGTTCAGTCTCATCGACTGACAAATCCCACAACTCCCGAGACATCAACAACACCTTTTCCTAAACCGAATAAACCCGGAATAAACCTGAATAATCTGATACACTCGACACCGTCGAATAGGTCCGACAAGCCCCGCCCACACGCGGGGCTTTCCTCACACCTAGGCGTAGTACTCATCCCACACTTGCTGCATGAGTGGCCGGTCGGCTTCGGTATAGCCATTGACTTGGCGAACCTGACCATTAGGCAAGGTAAGGTCGTACTTTTCTGGTTCGCGTCCCTTTTCCAGCGTGTACAGTGCTTTCATGCGCTTGCCGAACATCGGGGCTACGGACTTCATCTTCTTGCTAGAGAGGTTCTTCGACTTCAAAAAATCCGCCGTATACAGTGGCCGCGTCTCCGGATCCAACTCCGGCACCTCACCCAAACCACGCGCCAAAACAATCCGCGCCTTCGCCTCCAAATGGTCAGGATGAATCAAACCCTTAGCCGCCTGACACAACTCCATCCGCATCTGCGACTCACGCACCAAAGCATTCAACTGGTGCTCCTCGGCGCGAGGATTAATAGCACCACCCTTATGGAAGTAAGCGTCCAAGGCGTTAGCAGCTTCAAGCTGATAGGCCTCAAGCGTTGGGCGGGCCGCTTCGGAGACGCGGTTAGTGTCGATGGTGGCCAGCCACATCGTGAGAGTACGACGATCAACCATGCTCATTTGGCGCTGTTTGCCGTCCGCGCCAACCGTGGTCATGATGATCATGGTTGCCCAGTTCTTGTCCTTGAGCTTTCGGTGCTGTGGTTCCCAGTTGATTCCGAGGGCGTCGCAAACATGGTTTGCTGCTGCCCATTCAGTGCCATCGTGCTGCACAGCCATGATGGGGTTAGAAGTTCCGGGAACCGGGATAGTCACCAGTTCGTTATCCATTGTGTTACTCTCCTAAATAGGTTTCTTTGCTTTTTGGCTCGGTGCTCCAGCACCGGGCCATTTCTTATGCGGCTAGTTCTTCTGGGTCGTGTTTGACGAGGATGCGGTCTGGTGCCGCTCCTAGTTCTGCTAGTGCGTTGAGCACTTGTGGAGTTGGGCGGCGGTTCTTGATTGCACTGTTCCACGTGTTTCGCGATAGGCCCGTGCGGTTTGCTAGGTCTACTGCGGTTGATAGGTGGTTAATACGCTTTACCCGGTCCAACTCGTCAAGACTGATAAGAAACATTGTCTTTTCTTTCTCCTGTTTATCGGGTGTGACAACATAGCATGTCATTCTTGACCAGATTGACAAGGTTGCAATTCACACGGGGGCACCCATTTTGTCTTTCCCCAGCTACACACCCACTTGCCGACAAGATTTTTATGCACTAGGGTTTAAGTCATGACAACCCCAGCAGACGTAAAAGACGTATTCGCCAGCCTCGCCGGACACCGCGTCACCGCCCAAGACATGGCAGATATTCTCGAAACCTCACGAAATACCGTGAACCTTCGATTGAAAAATGGATTGGTAGCGGAGGACATAATCGCCATATCCCGTGGGTTAAACATCAATCCCGTCGAAGCTCTAGTAGAACTGGGGAATCTGACCCGCGATGAAGTCTTTGATTTCTTGGACGGCGGCGCCAAACTCCTATCGCTAGCCAGCATTGAAGAACTCGTCTATCGCCTGGCCGAAGACACCCTAAGCAACGCCGACAAGATAGAACTAGGCGGTGCAGCACGTGCCCTGCTCGAACGCGATGACCTGGCTGCTCGTCGTGCGGGTGCCCCCGTGTCCGACGCGGATGGTTCAATGCCAGATGATGATGACGGCATTGTCCGCGAATTTGACTACTCCCCCGACGAATACGCCGCAGACTCATCAATAAACGAACAAGAAGAACGCGAAAAACGAGGTGAAGATTTGATTGACTAACACATAGTTAGCGAAAACGCCGGAGTCAGCTACAATCAGTAAACACAGTGGCGGCATTGAAATACATGTACCGCGCTCATTCCGGCGGCTAGAGCATTTAATGTTCTAGCCGCTGAGTCATTTCAAGGACGTTATGCTTATTGCTTACTTGGGTGAATTCGGCCACCAAGGCCCCTACATCAGACACGACCACCCTAAATTCAACACACACCCCGTATTCGGTTACGCCGGATACATACTCCCCGCCGAAAATGTACGCCAGATGGGTGGCTACTTCGAATATGTAAAAGAGCACCTACTTGCCTGGGAAATCGAACGCTTGAAGGTTCACCCGAAACGATGGGAGAAGAAAGGCTCAAAACTTCTCACCACAACAAACATCGAGAATTATGGCGAGGAAATAAACCCCGCGATGAACCGTATATTCCGAAAGCTAGGAGAATTAGACGGAAGGATATTCTTCTTCGGTCAACAAAAACCCATCGGAACAGTCAAAGAAACCAATGAGACTTCCCAAGCCCGCGAAGAGCATTGTCTCATTCAATCAATAAACCGACTCGGAACCTTCGCTTCTAAAGCAAACCAAAAACTAATGGTCATCATGGATGCCACCGACACAGACAACCGTGAACGGGCCGTCGCCACTTTAGGGAAAACGATATATTATCGCCAGAACAAGGAAAATAGAAGCATCATTGAGATACCTGTTCAGGCCGATAGCAGACTATACGGAACAATCCAATTGGCAGATTGGATATGCGCGATACTTGGCCGACTAACGGACTATCATTTTGCAGAAACTTCCGCCTTTGGTTGGGCCGTAGACATGGGGCAAAACCTCGCACCACTATGCCAAACGACTAACAATTCAATTATCTGGTCTAACTCCCCCAGCAAAGACTCTCGATGCTTTCCAAACCAGTTAGTGAAAACCACCAAATTTTGGCAGTCTGAAGCTAGAGCCGAAGCTAAGAAAAACCGGCAAAATCAAAGAAATAACCAAATGATGCAGAATATGCTTGACGCTAGTTCGCCGGAGCTTCAGAAGAAACTGGAACAAATCAGAGGCAATCGTTGATGATTGAATCTCTTATACAATCCGCTGAGGCCCGGGGTTATAGAATCCGCTGGCACCGCGGCGGCCCAAAAGCAGCATGGCTCCCCCACCGGTCCACCATCACCCTCCGCGTAGGCATGGATGACACAACTACCCTGTGCTCCCTAGCCCACGAACTAGGCCACGCGCATTATGGTGACCCGCCCGGCCACCACGGCGCCCACGAAATACGCGCCGACAGGTTCGCCGCCCGCCTCCTGGTCTCCCCCACCGAATACGCCACCACAGAAGCAATCTACGGACCACACCCGGCCACCCTCGCCAACGAACTCGGGGTGACGGTCAAAGTCCTCAAAACTTGGCAAAACATCTACGAAAAGACAGCAGTATGAAAAAGCTCTCAATTCTTCTCATCGCAGTCCTCGCACTAGCGAGCTGCACCTCCAACGAGGAACCCACGGCAACCGATAAGCCGTCCTCAAACACCTCAAGCACATTCAGCACCTCGAGTACCAAACGCAGCAGCTCGACCAAAACCGCGGACCCCTCCAACACACCCCTAACCACAACACAGGAACCTGCTGCTGCCAATAGCGCCTTACCCGAGGCGAATCCGCAAATGGCACAACCGACCGTAGTCGAGTGCCTCCAAGGCACCCCTGGGCCCGCTCGATGGTCAGACGGCACTGTCTCCTTCTCCCAATGGTGTTTTGACAACCGCGGAGGACAGCAGTACCTCGAGAATGAAAGCCAAGCCGGTCTAGTAGAAAACGGAGAATGCGTAGGGCCGGCGGCAGAATGCGGATACGGCACCGCAGCCAACGGCGCCCGAAATCCGACTTCGGGTGAAATCCAGACCTATCACGGCTGCCAAGACGGATACATCAACGACCCTGCTTTGTGCTCTCAAGCAGAGGGCGCTGTCCGGGCTGCGGACCCAAACGGCTCTATCTATTAGGAGCCATGCGCTTTCAACGCAATCCCCGCCCCCGGTGCTCACTGAAATGAACACCAAGGGGGTTGAGGGCCCAACAATCGGCAATGCGAACTAAAAAACGCATCGAGATCAAACTCAGAAACCCAACTGGGACTTTCCAACAAAACATCATTTCACAAGCATGACCAAAGCAGTACAAAATCCAGCATGATAATATGCGATTATGGAAACGCACAGCGGGAAACTACCCCGCCCAAACTACCGAAAAATAGCCGGACAAAAAGCAGCCGACACCCGATGGGGACGAAAAATCGAACGAGCAACCCACCAAGGAACCCTAAACATAGCCGGAACAGACCTATCCTGCTACGTACTCGAAGACGGACGCCGGGTAATCAGCCAATCCTCAATCATGAACGCCATGGGACGTACCCCTCGCGGACGACGCGCAAGCCACGACAATCGACCACCCTTCTTAGAAGCAAACAACCTAGCCGCATTCATCTCACCCGAGCTCCAAAAAGCAGTCGCTGGAATCGACTATCGCGTCGGGGATAACCCGAACGTCATCAACGGACACAACGCCGAAATCCTCCCCAGAATTTGCAACGTCTACCTCGACGCAGAAGAAGCCGGCGTGCTTACAACCACACAAAAACCAATCGCCAAAACCGCCCGCAGAATCATCAAAGCCCTAGCACTGGTAGGAATCACCGCTCTAGTCGATGAGGCAACTGGCTACCAGGAAACTCGCGCCAAAGACGAACTGCAACGACTCCTTGATGCCTACATTGCAGAAGAATTCCGCCCCTGGGTTCGCACTTTTCCCGAGGCGTTTTTCAAGGAAATATACCGCTTGCAGGGCTGGAAATTCGTCCCCGGCAACCATCACCACCCGCAGTACGTCGGAAAGTTCATCAACAAGTACATCTATACGCCAATGCCGACTGGCATCCTAGACCGTCTTAAAGATCTAAACCCTAAAAATGAGCAGGGTAACCGGCCGCGGAAGCATCATCAGCATTTAACTGATGACATTGGGGTCAACCACTTAGAGCGCCAGATTAACCAGGTAGTCACGCTGATGCAAGCATCCGATGACAAAGTTCAGTTTGAGAATCTTTTTGAGCGCGTTCACTCAAGAAATCTTCCAGTTCAGCAAATGCTCGACATTTAAGAACCCCGCCCTGGCGCTACAGATGTGAAATTCGCGTGCCGGGATGACGCGGGCTTGTTTTAGGGACCGGTAAGGCGGTACCAGGTACCGGGGTGGCGGTAGCCGCCCGGTAGCCGGTTT
>NZ_JASPGQ010000029.1:0-5527 GCF_030229885.1 Corynebacterium sp. MSK204
CTGGACATGGTGGTAGATTACCTTTCTTTCCAGCCCGACTGGGCTGGATATCAGGTGTCCACCAAACAGGGGTCAGGTCCCCCGAGTTTCCGGCTGGACACAAGCCATCAACCAAATGGCCGTGGCCTACCCCGACCGCTTCGACAAATACCTATAAACCCAGCTCCACACACAAACAACTTGACACGCTCGGGAACGGAGCTCACCGCACTACCCAGGAGTCCTGGTCATCGACTCTGCACTTAAAGGTTTCGACCAAGGTCGTGCAGAAGCAGCAGGATCCATGCGTGAGGGACTCTCCACCTATCTGACGCAAGAGGCAATACACCCAGCAAATCATCATCCTGGAGAACACCGACGAAGTTCCCGGGGTTGACCGCACCATTATGGGGAATATCATTGATTTTACCAAAGACACCGAAAACGGCCGTTACGGCTACCTGAAAGGCGTCATAGACGTTGCAGAAGAGGAAGATTTCGAATGACGACACCAGTGGTCAGTTACAAACCTCTCTGGAAGACTCTCACTGACAAAGACATGACAAAACAAGACCTACGTAAAGCAACCGGCCTCTCAAGCGCCACTATCACCAAGATGGGATGGGATGAGACAGTGTCAACACAAGTACTCGCAAGAATATTCGAAGCACTCGAATGCGATATTTCAGATATCTGCACAATCGGAAATAGCCAGGAGGTTGGAAGTGACTAACTTCGAATTTCTAAAAAATAGTTTCCCTTCATTGGAAAACCTGGGAACTTTAGCTGAATCATACCTTTATACCGACCCGAGTACCTCTGTGATGAAGCTCGGCATTCTATGCGAAAGCATTGTAGAGCTGATATTCCAGTTCGATCGTTTGACTCCTCCAAATAAAAGCACAGCTTTCAAGCGGATTGACATGCTCTCTCGTGAAGGTCTGCTGCCTCGCGAAGTTGTCGATATTTTGAATCTGGTTCGCAAAGCCCGAAACAAGGCGGCACATAAGGACTGGGGAACAACAGAAGATGCAAAGCGCTTTTTGCCAATGGTTCATTCCCTTGCTTGGTGGTTTGAAGCTACATATGGTGACCCAAATGTGGAGGCATCAAAATATGTACTCCCAGTTGAAAAATCCCTAACTGATCAGGCTACCGATTGGCTGGAGCAAGAGACTGCCGCACTTGCAAAGGACGATGGCACAAAGGCTAAACAGGCACCAGCGGTGTCAAAAGCGAAACGTTCCCAGCGTTCTACTGCTGCGGTGAATCAGCGTCCAAAAACAGAAGCTGAAACGAGGCTCCTCATTGATGAGCAGCTTCGTCAAGTGGGTTGGGATGCTGATACTGAAAACCTAAGGTACAGCAAGGGCACACGCCCTGTTGAGGGACTAAATCAGGCTATTGCTGAGTGGCCTACTGATTCCACGGTAGGGCGGCAAGGCCGAGCTGACTATGCCTTGTTCGTAGGTTTGAATTTCGTTGGTGTGATTGAAGCAAAGGCAGAGCACTCTGCAATCCCATCAGTTTTGGATTTTCAGGCTGCCGATTACGGGCGGCTTATTAAAGATGAGCACGTAGAGTTTACGATGGGTCAGTGGGGTGCCTTCAAGGTACCATTCCTCTTTGCAACGAATGGTCGCCCATATATAGAGCAATACAAGACTCAATCTGGCGTCTGGTTTCAGGATGTGCGTAACCCACTAAATTCTCCACGCGCATTAGTTGGATGGCCAAGTCCACAGGGTCTTCTCGAAATGCTTGATGCTGATCAACAAGCTGCGCAGGAGGCACTCGACAACCTGAACGATGATCTGCTCACATCTAGTACTGGCTTAAATCTGCGTAAATATCAGGTCGATGCAATCCACGCTGCTGAGAACGCGATCAGCGAAGGAAACCACCACGCGCTACTTGCCATGGCCACCGGCACTGGCAAAACCCGAACAGTGCTTGGGATGATCTATCGATTCTTGAAGACTAATCGGTTCCGCAGAATCTTGTTCTTGGTTGACCGTACGTCACTAGGCACTCAGGCTTTGGATACCTTTAAGGATGTCCGATTAGAGGAATTGCTGACGCTGGATGAACTCTATTCAATTAATGGTTTAGACGATTCCGACGTTGACCCTGAGACACGTGTGCATGTCTCAACGGTCCAAGGAATGGTGAAGCGCCTGTTCTACCCAGAACCTTCTACTGAAGATACTCAGGCACGCAAACCATCCGTTACTGACTACGACTTGATCATTGTTGACGAAGCTCACCGAGGTTATTTGCTTGATAAAGAAATGACCGAAGATGAAGCTCTCTACCGGGACCAATCTGACTACCAATCCGCCTACCGGTCCGTAATTGACTATTTCGATGCAACGAAAATCGCGCTCACTGCAACACCTGCGTTACACACAACTGAGATTTTCGGTCAACCGGTGTACACCTACACCTATCGTGAAGCAGTCATGGATGGCTATCTCGTTGACCACGACGCACCACATCGCCTCACAACAAAGCTTGCAACTGAAGGTATTCGATTTGCCGAGGGCGACACTCTTCCGATCTACGACACTGCTACTGGAGAAATCGCCAACAGCGCTGAATTGGCTGACGAGGTTACTTTTGAAGTGGAAGACTTCAACCGGTCAGTAATTACCGAAAACTTCAACCGGACGGTTCTAAAAGAAATCGCTCGGGATCTTGATCCGAGCATGCCTGAATTATTCGGCAAAACCCTCATTTATGCCGTTGATGACGCTCATGCTGACCTCATCGTCGATCTCCTTAAAGACATCTATGCCGACCAGGGGGTTGAGCCAAAAGCGATTATGAAGAT
This sequence comes from Corynebacterium sp. MSK204, assembly GCF_030229885.1. Lineage (NCBI taxonomy): Bacteria > Bacillati > Actinomycetota > Actinomycetes > Mycobacteriales > Corynebacteriaceae > Corynebacterium > Corynebacterium sp. MSK204. Next base: position 2,813 of record NZ_JASPGQ010000029.1, read on the forward strand.
CACCGGCTCAGTCGCAGGCGGCAACAAGAAGAAGATCGAGCAAACAATTAAGCGCTTCAAGAACGAGCGTTTTCCATCAATAGTTGTCACCGTTGACCTGCTCACCACCGGTATTGACGTACCAGCAATCACGTCATTGGTTTTCATGAGGCGAGTTAAGTCGCGTATCCTCTTCGAGCAAATGCTCGGTCGAGCCACGCGACTATGCCCAGAAATCTCAAAAGACCGCTTCGAAATCTACGATCCGGTAGGAGTGTACGAAGCCCTTGAAAAGGTTTCTACCATGAAACCACTGGTTGCGAACCCCAATACCAGCTTCAAAGATCTCATGGAGGACATTGATCGCGCCGGTACTAATGCTGACAAACTTACTCGAGCAATCGAACAGGTAGTGGCTAAGCTCCAACGTAGACGACGCAAGATTGCCGAAACTACAGCTGAACACCTTAAAGACCTTGGCGGTGGAAACACGATCTCCGAAGTGATTGAAGAACTTCGTGAAGCCTCACCAGCAGATGCAGCCGCATGGATTCAAGAACACGCGCAGTTCTTCGATTTCCTCGACAACTCGACCTTTGGCGACCCACGAAAACTAGTGATTTCAGAGGCTGAAGATGAACTCATCTCACACACCAGGGACTTTGGAAACGCCCAAAAGCCTGAGGACTATCTAGAAGAGTTCAAATCCTTCCTGGAGCAAAACAGTGATGAGATTGCAGCCTTACAAATAGTGTGTACTCGCCCTTCTGAACTCACCCGAGCGGAACTGAAATCACTAAGGCTCATGCTCGACCGCAAAGGCTATACCGAGCAAAAACTCTCTTCAGCCTTGTCGCAAGTGTCTAACAAAGAGATTACTGCAGACATCATCTCACTCATTCGCCGTTTTGCACTCGGATCTCCGCTCCTTACCCACAAGGAACGGGTGAAACTTGCTATCGACAAACTGAAAAGAGAACATGACTTTACTAGAGTTCAGCAGGGCTGGATATCTCGCGTTGAGGCGTACCTCGAAAACGAGTTACTCATCTCAACAGACACCTTCGATACAGACTCTCGCTTTAGACAACAGGGAGGACTGAATCGAGTGCAGGCTGCATTTGATGGCGAATTCGCCAAAATAGTCTCTGAACTTAAGGACTATATGTATGAGGACCTAACCGCATGAACAATCAAGAGATCGTTGCGAAGCTCTGGAACCTGTCCAACGTCCTACGCGATGATGGAATCACCTTCCATCAGTACGTCACCGAGCTGACTTACATCCTATTCTTGAAAATGGCCAAGGAAACCGGTGCAGAAGACGGGATTCCCGAACAATACCGATGGAATGAACTGCGCACGAAGTCCGGCATCGAACTCAAGCGGTTCTACCGTGACCTGCTCCAACACCTCGGCGAAGAAGCAACTGGTCGAGTCCATGAAATCTATGCTGCGTCATCTACAAATATTGATGAGCCGAAAAACCTTGAGAAGATTATCAAGTCAATTGATGCTCTGGATTGGTATTCCGCTCGTGAGGAGGGGCTCGGTAACCTCTACGAAGGGCTGCTTGAGAAAAACGCTAACGAGAAAAAGTCTGGTGCCGGTCAGTACTTCACCCCGCGTGTCCTTATTGACGTTATGGTGCGGCTTATTGACCCACAGCCTGGTGAGCTCTGCAACGACCCCGCATGTGGAACTTTTGGCTTCATGATTGCTGCGAGTGAGCACGTATGCGCCAACACAGACGACCTGTTCGATCTGGACGAAGATCAAGCCGACTTCCAAGTAAAGAAGGCATTTACCGGTGTGGAGCTTGTCCATGACACTCATCGACTTGCGTTGATGAATGCTATGCTTCATGGCATCGAATCCCCTATCCATTTAGGAGATACGCTTTCGCCTGACGGCAAGCGCTTTATTGGGTTTGATGTTGTTCTGACTAACCCGCCATTTGGAACGAAAAAGGGAGGGGAACGTGCAACTCGTGATGATCTAACCTTCCCGACATCAAATAAGCAGCTGAACTTCCTGCAGCATATTTATCGAAGCCTTAAGCCAGGTGGACGCGCTGCGGTTGTACTACCAGACAATGTTCTTTTCGCTGACGGTGATGGCCGCCGCATCCGAGAAGACCTGATGGACAAATGCAACCTACACACTATCCTCAGGCTTCCAACCGGTATCTTTTACGCCCCAGGCGTCAAGACCAACGTACTCTTCTTCGAACGTGGACTCACCGACAAAGGAAATACCAGCGGAGTTTGGTTCTACGACCTTCGTTCTCAGATGCCTTCGTTCGGCAAGCGTACGCCACTTACCGTTGAACACTTCGCTGACTTTGAGAAAGCGTATTTGGCTGAAGATCGAACTCAGCTGGCAAACGAGCGGCTAACCTACTTCAAGCGCAGCGAGATTAACGCTAAAGAGGACTCTCTAGATCTGGGCCTCATGCGTGTTGAAGTAGAAACTTTCGACGCGGAAAACTTTGCCCCAGCAGCATCCACGCTCGAAGCCGCAACCCTTCTTGACGAAGCAGCTGACCTCCTGCGCACTCTAGCAAGCGATCTCAGCCTCGGAGAAGGTGAAGATTAGTGGCAATGAAACTCCCGCTCATCACAGACTTCAAAGGGATTCCTAACGAAGCCATCGTTCCATGGGGTTGCCCGCAAATCGTGGACACGTAGTTAAGCTGCTTAGGGGTTAAGCAGCGGCCTTCTTATTACCATTTTG
>NZ_JASPGQ010000002.1:0-258461 GCF_030229885.1 Corynebacterium sp. MSK204
ACTACCCCCGGTACCCGATATCCGCACCGGTCGGTACTCGATACCGCCCTACCGGTACTAAATAGCGTCGCGCGTCAGGAGAGACCTGTTCAGTAATAAATTTCTTGGAATCTTGAACAAATTATTCTAAATGAGGAACTTTGTGGGGCGTGATGACGTTGATCTCCATGAGAAAGATGATTCGTACATCACTGAGAAAGGACAACCGTGCGTTCAAGCAATCCGGTTATGACCTCGCTGACTGAAACTAACCAGCAGCAGAACCCCGGCTACGCGAGCGAAGCCCCTCGCCCCATGACCGTGGATGACGTCGTCACCAAGACGGGCATCACCCTCGGCGTTATTATCGTGGCCGCTGCTATCAACTTCTACCTAGGCACCATGAACCCAGGCACCGCGATGATGCTTATGCTGGTCGGCGGCATCGGCGGATTCATCACCGTACTGGTGGCCTCCTTTGGTCGTAAGTGGGGTTCCCCGGCTGCGACCCTCATCTATGCGGTATTCGAAGGCCTTTTCGTTGGTGGATTCTCCTTCGTCTTCGCTAACAGCACCATCGGTGGTTCTAATGGCATGGCGCTGATCGGCCAGGCAATCGTTGGCACCATCGGCGTGTTCATCGGCATGCTCATTGTCTACAAGACCGGTGCAGTAAAGGTCACTCCAAAGTTCACTAAGATTTTGGTCGGCCTCATTGCAGGTGTCGCGGTAATGGCTCTCGCTAACTTCTTGGGCGCCATCTTCTTCGACTTCAACCCGCTGCGCGATGGTGGCCCCCTCGCCATCATCTTCTCCTTGGTCTGCATTGTCTTGGCTGCTCTGTCCTTCCTGACCGACTTTGACCAAGCAGACCGCCTTATCCGTGCCGGCGCTCCTGCCAAGCAGGCATGGGGCGTAGCCCTTGGCTTGGCCGTGACCTTGGTCTGGCTCTACACCGAAATCCTTCGCCTGTTGAGCTACGTTCAGCGCAACTAAGCCTCTCTACGCTTTCGGCCCGCACTTCGGTGCGGGCCATTTTTGTGTTTTCCTTTGGCTTACGGGCGTGTAATTATTGGGGTAATTCAGGGGGTATTAAGCCGTTCTTTAGGTTTTAAGCGGGTAGGAGCGGGCTTTCAGGTCAAAGACAGTCAATGAGCAGTTAATTTCACCATTTGAAAAGATTTAAATGTGGCGAATGAGGATAATGAGATAGTTAAATATTGACTAATTTGCGCTCTCAACGAGAAATTCTTGCACGATTCATGCATGCTATGTGGCGGGAACGGGAAACCGGAAGGTAGAGAGTTCTCTCCTCTATTTTCTTCTCGTTCCAGCTCGTCTAAAAGGAGTAACCGAAGGATTGTTGTGAAACGTCAGGCAACCGTAGCAGCGCTGGTAGTCAGCTCGGTCACGCTGAGTGGCTGCGCTGCGGAAGTCGGCTCGAAGAGCGCATCAGAAGATGCCGCGATGACGGCAGAAACTGATGGCACTAGTTCGGTCGATGGCGCGGGTAATGCCAACGGGAGCCAGGGGGATGATGTGGAAGACAATCCGGGGGATTCGGAACACCCCGAAGGCGAGCATTCGAGGGCCGGCGCCGGTCTTCGGGGGGAGACCGGCGCCACGGGAGATGAGGATTCCGGGGCACTACCGCCACCGGGAGAATTTGATCCTGCTGATCCAGATTTCGAGCTATTCGATCCATGTACGGAAATTCCGCCGGACAGGCTGGAGGAAATTGGTTTAGAACCACGAATACTCGATTATCGAAAAGAGCCGGGGCACTATTTTTGCAATTTTGCATCGAATGGGAGGAATTTTTCTGAAAGCATTCTAGTCTCTGCAGCTAGCGATTCAACTGCTATTGATGGGCTAGAGTTAAATGAAGATCTTCGACAAAAAGATGAAACAGCAGATATCGAAGGTATTCACCTATTTAACTCTGAGCTTTTTAAAGATTCCCAGTGTAATGGATATCTTTCTACCAGCCGAGGAACGATTACCGTCGGCATAAATGATGTCACACCACAGTCAAGTGCAATGAAGAGATGTCAATTGGCTGCTGAACTCATTACTAATCTCAAACAATAGTCGTGTTTTGGGGGAAACATGCTTGTTAGTGTCAAAAATCTACAACGAAATACCAGCATAATATCTGATCTATACCGTCGAGCTCAGTCACTAAAGGACCGAGTAAATAGCCCTCTTAATTCGGGCTTTTCGAATGTGTCGGGAATTGATCACGTAGGGGGTGTGCACGAAAGGACACTTACCACCGACCCGGGGTCGGCTAAAGGGACGCTCCTGGACTATGCCTCGCAAGTCGAATGGTTGTCGCAGGCTCTTGCCCGAGAAGCTCGAGGCTTTGAAGCCCAAGAAACTGCAAATAGTAGGGCGATGGATATCGCTGATGCGGGTGGTGAGATTGGCGTTGAATCAATGCCGATTATGGATCAGCCGGAGCCGGGGTATAGCCCCTTCGCCTTTACTCCTCCGGTAGTTAACGTCGGCACGTCGATTACCAAGTTGGCAACGGACTTGATGTCAACGCAGATTTGGAGTGTGTCTGAAGCTAATGCGCGTTGGGCGTCGTTAGGTTCTGAGGTTCGGGAGATCGTGAGCGGTCTTGAAGAAGCCGCAGGCTCCTTGGAAAGTGAGAATGACAGCGAAACCACGTCGCGGGCGGCGGCGAAGATTAGGGAAGTGGCAGCCTCCGGGAAACACTTTGTGGCCAATGCCGCAGCAATGGGAGAAAAGCTTACTGGGTTCCACTCGCGGTTGATGATGATTCAGCCTTCGGCGATGGCCATGGCGATGGATATTATGAAAATCCCTGATCCAGCGAAGCGAAAAATTGCAGAGAAGGCGGCGTTGGCAAAGCTGCAGCCGGATCTCCAGAGGTTTGCCATCGACGCCATGCCTAATCAACATCCGCTGATGGAACAGTCGCCGGCATCCGGAGGCGGCGGCGTAGATGCTGGCTTGTCAGGTGTGGAGGGCGATGGCCAGAAATATAACACCGACAACGTCGTCTGGCCGCGTGCAATTCAGGAAGCTATTGCTCGCGGCGATGTGGGCCCGGGAAACTTCGACGTGGCTAATGGTACGGTCCACGATTTGGAATCCGTCGGCATGACTCCTGAGGAAACTGCCGCGTTCCAGGAGCAATTGCATGCAGATGGCAGAAGGGCGCTTTCTGAGCTAGGCGTGGGCGACGGTATAGATATCAGCGGTCGCGATATCGCAACCAGTGGGGCCTCACTTCCTGGGGCGACGGCATCGCATGGCCACTTAGGATCTATGCCAACGGCAGGTGCCGCTCCCGGTACCTCGGGTATTGGTGCTGGAGCTGGCAGCGGTAGCGGCGGACTCGGTTCTACCGGGATGGGAGCACCGCTTGGTGTTGGACGTGGAACTGGTTCTGGTAACGGAGCCGGATCCGGGGTCGGCACAGGAACCGGTATTGCCGGTGCAGCAGGTGGTCCTGGCGTCGGCGGGCGAACTGGACGTGGAAACACTGGTGCGCTTCGTGGTGGCGGATTCAATTCGCTGGCCGGGCTCGGCAGCGGGGCCATCGGTACGGGCGGAAGGCCTGGTTCTGGGGCAGGTGGAAATATGGGTGCACTCGTAAATTCCGCCCCAGGTTTGGGAGCTGGCGGAACTGCTGCGCGCGGCGGAGTAGGAATGCGCGGCGGTGCCGGTGAGGGTGTCGGCGCCCGCGGCGTGGGAGGCGCGCTTCCTCGGGCCGCAGGTGAAGCTGCTGGCAATAGCAGCGGCGGTAACGGTAGCCGCGGACACCTAGAAAGGGGCGCTGCGCGTGAAGCTGTGGTGCGCGGGGGAGGCGCCGCCAATAGTACCGGTGCTAAAACCGGTGCCGGGAGACCGGCCGCTGGCATGCGCGCCCTTGCGCCGATGATGGGAACGCGGGGTCAGGGAAATGACAAGAACCGGGTGAAGGCGGTAACCACGCAGGTGGAGCGCGATCCGAATAAGCGGGATCTGTTGGGCGAGCCGCCGGCGGTCGTGCCTGGGGTCATCGGCAATTGGGCGCGAGAATCCTAGCCAGTGAATTGTGGAAAGAAAAAGGGCTGAAGGAAATAATCCTTCAGCCCACTTCTTTTATTGCGGCAGTTGCGTCGCGGTGGCCTTTGGCTGCTGCTCAGGTTCCTCGACCCCGTTTTGCAGGCCCTCCGGATCCACTTCGGTCTCGGTGGTGGCAGCAGACGAGGACGTCTCGGCATCCTTCTGCGCCGGTGCTTCGCCGGTAAAGGTCGATGCATTGTCGATCTTGCCGGATTCAGAATCTTGCTGATTCGGCGGGTGGCATGCGGCCAAGGAAAGGCCGGCGGCAAATACTAATCCAGCGGTAGCGAAACGGGAGAATTTCTTCATGGGGATGTGCTCTTTCTCCAGAGTAGTGAAGGCGGTAGTGGGGTAGATGGAGGGAATTAGGACTCGCGCGGGGTGGCAGCCTTGGCGGAATCGTACGGGGCGGCCGACTCGATGGTTACTGAGATGGTCTTACCATTTGGTGCGGAGTACTCGCGGGTTTCACCCTCCTGTGCGCCGATGATGGCGGCGCCCAGCGGGGACTGCTCGGAGTAGGTCTCCAAGTCCTTGTTATCGGTCGCAGCAGCGCGGGTGCCGATGAGGAAGGTTTCCTTATCGTCCTTGTTGCCGTTGTAGTACACGTGAACGACGCTGCCGGTGTAGGCAACGCCCTCCTGCATGGTGCCACGCTCGGTGGTGGAGTTAGCCAGCAGCTCAGAAATCTGCTTGATGCGGGCCTCTTCCTGGTCCTGCATCTCGCGGGCGGCATCGTAGCCGGCGTTTTCTTTCAGGTCGCCCTCTTCGCGGCGCTCATTGATTTCCGCTGCAACCTCAGGGCGGTGATCGATAAGCTCCTGCAGCTCGGTCTCGAGCTTTGCCTTGGTTTCTGGGGTGATGTACTGCTTTTGCTGCTCAGCCATTCTAAAACCTTCCGTGCTGTGGAATAGTGGTCAAAGCCCCGCGATGGTGGCGGGACCGAAGTTAAGTATGCAACCAGGCAAATGCCCAGTTCTAGGCTGTACAAATCCTAGCACATGGAGCTAGCGACTTTCCGCGTAGTCGGGGTTGTCCATATCCAGGTAATCCGGGATATTGCCGGAGCAGCCATAGGCGCCACCGGCGACGGCGCGGGCATTGGTGGGGACATCGACGGCAATGCGATGCGTTTCTTTTCCGCCGGCGGGAACGGCAAATTCGCGGCGGCCTACCTCGGATTTGGAGTAATCGTAGGCCTGCACGATGCAATAGGCGTCTTCATCGGTGTGATTGCGGGTCACATCGACCCAGACGCGCGTGGTGTCATCACTGAGAACCTCCTGGGTGACCATAGAGATCTGAGCATTGACGGATTCTTTTTCCCGAAAATACTGGAAACCGTAATAAAGAAGGGTGACGAGCATGGCGGCGAAAATCAACACCAGCGCCTTATTGGTCCAGCTACCAGAGTTCTTTTGTGATTTATCGCGCGAGCCGTAGCGCGCGGCGGAGCGAGAATTTCCGGCGGAAGTCATAGCCCTACTTTAACCGAGGAGTACCATTTTCCCATTATCTACTAAGATAGTGATCTGTTCTAAAAGCTAGTTTTAAAGGGGATGGATTTTCAGTGAGCGACTTTCGCCTCCTAGCAATCCACGCACACCCGGACGATGAATCCTCTAAGGGTGCTGCGACTACGGCCCGTTACGCTGCAGAAGGTGCGGATGTAATGGTGCTGACCTGCACCGGTGGTGAACGCGGTGACATTATTAACCCGGCTATGGACCGTCCTGGCGTTAAGGAAAACATGGCTGAGGTACGCCGCGAGGAAATGGCTAAGGCAGCCCGCGCGCTTGGGGTCCAACACCAGTGGTTAGGCCACGTTGATTCCGGCCTGCCGGATCCTGAGGAAGGCAAGAGCATGGAAGACCTTTTGCCGGAAGGCTGCTTTGCCCTGATGGGTGATGATGCGGCGGCCCAGGAAATGGTGCGCGTTATTCGCTCGTTCCGCCCGCAGGTCATCATTACCTATGACGAAAATGGCGGCTACCCGCACCCAGACCACCTCATGGTCCACCGAGCATCTATGATTGCGTGGGAAAAAGCCGGTGACCCTGACTACCACCCAGAATTGGGCGAGCCCTGGGAGCCGCTGAAGCTGTACTACTCGCATGGCTTTGTGTACCAGCGCATGAAGATGTTCCACGATCTCCTCCTTGAGGAGGGCAAACCCAGCCCGTATGGTCCTATGCTGGCGCGCTGGGATACGGCTTTTGGCGATATCATGGCTCGCGTTACCACGCAGGTGGAGTGCGCCGATTACTTCCAAAACCGCGACGATGCGCTGCGGGCGCACGCGACGCAGATCGATCCTGCGGGCGCATTCTTGGCCACCTCCGTGGAGGTTCAACAGCGTCTGTGGCCTACAGAAGAGTTTGAATTAGCTAAGACCCGAGTATCGACGTCGCTGCCGGAAAATGATTTATTTGCGGGCATTGAAAAGAACGAGGAGACTTAAAGCATGAGCGTCTATGACTCCCTTTTCTTGGCTGCGCACGATGTCACTGTCCTTGCGCAAGGCACAGAAGGTGCTGAGGGTGGGCCAATGGGGCCCGAGTTTGGCAAAGCCTCGCCCATCGGACTGCTCATCTTGGCCATCTTGGGCGTTGCCGTGCTGGTAGCGGGCTGGAACTTCCACCGCCGCTATTCGCGCTTCCGTCGGCGCACCATGTTCGCTGAAGACCACGGAATCGATCCATTCGACGAAGAAGCAGTGGATGCGGCGCTCAAGGAAGCTGGCCTTTACGATAACCGCAAGAAGTCGATTTTCTAAGCGGCTGGAGTAATCAACGTGACATTTCTCAAGCGGCTGATGTACCCCTTGTATGAAGCACGCCTCGTGCGGCTTATCAAGGGCAGACCGCAGCCGAAGCACGTGGCGATCATGGCTGACGGCAACCGCCGCTGGGCGCGGGAAGCCGGGTTTACAGATATTAGCCACGGCCACCGCCAAGGGGCGAAGAAAATTGGAGAGATGATCGCGTGGTGCCGCGATACCGATATTGAGGTAGTCACCATCTACCTCTTATCCACGGAGAACTTGAAGCGCAGCCAGCAGGAAGTGCAGCTACTTTTTGACATCATCTCTGATGTGGTCACGCATCTGTCCCAGGGAGATCTGGATTGCCAGGTTCGTCTTGTGGGTAACTTAGGGTTGTTGCCCGCGCCGGTAACACAGCGCATGGTCGATGCCGCCGAGGAAACCAAGGATAACCAAGGGGTCATCGTCAATGTGGCTGTGGGCTACGGTGGGCGCCAAGAAATCGTTGATGCCGTTCAGAAGCTGGTGCGCAGCGAGGCTGAAAAGGGCACCAGCGCTGCCGAGATGGCGGACCGAGTCACCGCAGACTCGATCACGGAACACCTATATACCAAGGGCCTGCCGGACCCAGACTTGGTGATCCGCACCTCCGGCGAGCAGCGTCTTTCCGGATTCCTGCTGTGGCAAGCGGCCTATTCAGAAATCTGGTTCACCGATACCTATTGGCCGGCGTTCCGGAAGGTAGATTTCCTGCGCGCGCTGCGTGATTATTCGCAGCGTTCGCGCCGCTTTGGTAAGTAGCGGCTAGATTTTTCGCATGCGGACCTGTTCAACCAGGTGATGCGATCCCTTCTTCAATACCAGCGATGCGCGCACGCGGGTGGGTAGGATATTTTCCACCAAGTTTGGCAGGTTAATGGATTGCCAAATCTCGCGGGCCTGGGCGCGCGCCTGCTCGTCGTTCATATCGGCATAAGCAGCGAAGTGGGCATTGGGCCGGCGGAATTCGGTGTGGCGCAGCGTGAGGAAGCGGTCGATGTACCACTGTTCAATATCGTCCGTGCGGGCGTCGACGTAGACGGAGAAATCAAATAGATCCGCGATGGTTAAGGTGGGGCTGGTCTGGAGGACGTTGAGGCCTTCCAAAATCAAGATATCCGGCTGATTGACCTCTTGATAGCGATCTTTGACGATGTCATAGGTAATATGCGAATACAGCGGCGCTTTGACCACGGGTTTTCCGGATTTGACGTCGGTAACAAAGCGCATAAGTGCACGGCGGTCATAGGATTCGGGGAAACCCTTGCGCTTCATCAGTCCGCGGTCTTTAAGCGTTTGGGTGGGAAAGAGAAACCCGTCCGTGGTCACTAGGTCCACCTTCGGGTGAGAGTCCCATCGCTGTAGGAGCACTTGGAGGAGGCGGGCGGTGGTGGATTTACCCACGGCCACGGAACCGCCCACGCCGATGACGAAGGGCACGTGCGTGGGTGGGTTGCCCAAGAAGGCCTCGGTGGCGGCGGTGAGCTGCTGCCGGGCGGTGACCTGCATGTGGATAAGGCGGGAGAGGGGGAGGTAGACGTCTGCCACCTCGTCCAAATCAATGCGGTCGCCGATGCCGCGTAGCTCTTCTAGCTCGTTTTCTGTCAGCACCTGCGGCATGGATTTGCGGAGTTCACGCCAGGTTTCACGGTCAAAGTCGAGGTAGGGGCTTGAATCCAGGTTGCGCGCCATAACTTAATTGTCGCACGCGGCGATAAGGGAATGAAAAATTTGCCCCCTGTAAGGTAGCCGAAAGGTTATGATATGTAATAGTTCATACTGCTTCCTACCGAGAAGAGGACTAGTCTTTTATGGCTTCTTTTAATACTGACCTGCGCGATCTTGACCCAGATGTTTTCGGTGCTATCCAGGGAGAAATTTCCCGCCAGCGCGAAACCCTGGAAATGATCGCGTCTGAAAACTTCGTGCCGCGCGCCGTCTTGCAGGCACAGGGCTCTGTCCTGACCAATAAGTACGCCGAGGGCTACCCAGGGCGTCGTTACTATGGCGGCTGCGAGCACGTCGACGTCGTTGAGGATCTTGCCCGCGACCGCGCGAAGGCGCTCTTCAACGCGGAATTTGCCAACGTGCAGCCGCACTCCGGCGCGCAGGCTAATGCCGCAGTCCTGTCCAGCATCGCGGAACCGGGCGATAAGATCCTCGGCCTGTCCTTGGCCCACGGTGGACACCTGACCCACGGCATGAAGCTGAACTTCTCCGGCAAGCTTTACGATGTCGCAGCTTATGGCGTGGACCCAGAGACCATGCGCGTGGACATGGATAAGCTGCGCGAGCAGGCACTTAAGGAGAAGCCAAAGGTTATCATCGGCGGTTGGTCCGCTTACCCGCGCACCCTGGATTTCGCGGCCTTCCGCGAAATCGCCGATGAGGTGGGCGCTTACCTGTGGGTTGATATGGCCCACTTCGCGGGCTTGGTTGCCGCGGGCCTGCACCCGAACCCTGTCGAGCACGCCGATATCGTCTCCACCACCGTGCACAAGACCTTGGGCGGTCCGCGCTCCGGCATGATCTTGGCCAAGCAGGAGTACGCAAAGAAGCTGAACTCCAACGTCTTCCCGGGTCAGCAGGGTGGACCGCTGATGCACGCGGTGGCGGCAAAGGCCATTTCCATGAAGATTGCGGCCAGCGAGGAATTCAAGGAGCGGCAGGAGCGCACCCTTGAGGGCGCCCGCATTCTGGCCGATCGCCTCTTGGCAGAAGACACTCAGGCAGCTGGCGTGGACGTTGTGTCCGGCGGCACCGATGTCCACCTCGTCTTGGTCGATCTGCGCAACTCGCAGCTCGATGGTCAGCAGGCAGAAGACCTCCTGCACCAGGTAGGAATCACCGTCAACCGCAATGCGGTCCCGAACGATCCTCGTCCGCCGATGGTCACCTCGGGCCTGCGCATCGGCACCTCCGCCCTGGCCACCCGTGGCCTCGATGCGGAAGCCTTCACCGAGGTTGCCGATGTCATCGGTACCGCCTTGGCGCAGGGCAATAACGCCGATGTCGAGGCACTTCGCCGGCGCGTCGACAAGATCGCGGAGGACTACCCGCTGTATGAGGGCCTCGAGGACTGGAAGCTGGTTTAGTCCTTATCTTCTAAAGCATCCTCTGCGGCGTCCTTGTGAACGTCGTGGCCGCGAGCCTGCGCCAGCGTGGCGCGGGCTTGCTGCAGCCACTCCGGCTGCTTTTCCAAAAGCTCGCTGATTTCCGCGGTGGTCAGCGGCTTATCCATGTCGTTCTTCTTTAGCGCGGTAACGGAAATGCCCAGTTTGTGGGCAACTTCTTGCCGGGGGTGGGGGCCTTCGCGGCGCAGCGTTTGCAGCCACTGCGGGGGATTGTGCTGCAGCTCACGCAGTTCCTCGTGGCTGACCGCGCTATTTTGAAATTCTTCAGGCGCGGCGGGCAGATAGATATTCAGCTTCTTAGCGGCGGTCTGCGCGCGCATCGCGGTACCGGACGGTTGCTGTTGGTTATGTTGTTCACTCACGGTTTAACCGTAGCACTTTCAGTAGACTGTGCTCCATGCTGCGCTTAGCCTTTGTGACCGGTACGGAACCTGGAAAATGGTTTCAGAGATTTCAGGACAATACTGCCCACGGCGGTTTATCCACCGTCGATGCGGATGACAGCATGGCAGAATTGCTCGCAGGTCACGTGGATCTGGCGCTAACGCGCCTGCCGGATCCGCGGGTGGATGACTCTTTCCACGTGGTGCGCCTTTATGAGGAGGCCCCCGGCCTTGCGGTTCCAAAAGACTCGGTCTATGCGGAGGTGGGTGAGGCGCTTGCGCTTGCCGATGTCTCCGATGAGCACCTCAACTACCGCCTCACCGATGCCGGCGAGGTCGATATCGCCGCCGTACGAGAGGCCCTGCAGGTGGTCGCGGCCAATGTGGGCATCGCCATCGCACCGCTGCCGCTATTAAAAATCCTCAGCAAGAAACAGGTGGTTCCGCTCGCGCTCAAGGATAGCGGCGTGCCGGTGACGGAAATTGCCTTGGTTTGGCGGAAGGCGGAGGATGGCGAGGCCATCCAGGACTTTGTGGGCATCGCTAAGGGCCGCACCGCTCGCTCCTCCAGGCAGGAAAAGCCGAAGCGCACCGCCCGTGAAAAAGCTAAAGCCAAACAGTCTCGAAGGATTGTTAACAATCCGTTACAGAAACAAAAGAAGTGCCCTAAGCAGCGCAAACGACGATGATATGAGGGTTGATCCGCGCTAACCCCGTTGCACACGGTGGCAAGGAAGTGCATTTGGGGTATACCGTTGGCTGCGCTCGCCACAATGGCGGCTTAAACCTACAACGAACTAATTTTTCAGCTGAAAATCGAAAGGTAGATCCAGAAATGCGCAAGATGACTCGTCGTATTGCAGGTGGCTTCGCGGCCGCAACCCTTTCCGTTGCTCTCGTTGCATGCTCGGACGCAGAGGACGCCGCCGATGACGCTAAGGATAGCGCTGGCTCCGTAGCCGCAGACGCCTCGGATGCTGCCGGCTCTGCCGCATCCGATGCCACCGACGCCGCTGGTTCCGCCGCCGAAGAGGCAACCGGCTCCAAGGACGGTGATGCAGAGGGCGCCAAGGGCGAAACCCAGACCATCACCACTGCACATGGCGAAGAAGAAGTTCCCGCTGATCTTGCAGCTGCCATCGAGGAAAAGCAGGCCGAGTGGGGCGACGTGCAGAGCATAGAGTCCTCCGATGAAGGCACCCTGGCTACCTTCGAGGGTGGCAAGTACTTGGCATACTCTGAGGAGACTGGTGCGCAGCCGGTCATCGGCAAGATTGCTGAAACCTGGGTAAACGAGGGCGGACTCGCTTCCTCCGTTGGCCTGCCTACCAAGCCAGAGGCTGACGCAGTCGAGGCGAACGGCTGGACCCAGGAGTTTAGCAACGGCACCATCTCCTGGACTGAGGGTGAAGACGGCACCTTCGCGGCCGATATCAACGCCTAAAAGCTAAAAGTCGGCGCCCTGCCCACGCGGCGCGTCGATTACCTCTCGCCACGATCCCTGCGGCTTTCCCGCAGGGATCTGTCGTTTTCTTAAAGTTCATCTTCCACCCATGTGATTTCAACCTTGGGTGCTTAGGTTGGGTGGCAGCCCCTAAGAGTTCGCAGCACTAGCGGCTCTAGGGGGCAGACAAGGAAGAACAGCTTTCTACCGCTTTACAAAGGAAGATTCCTGCCATCATGACTCGCCCCTCTGTACTTTCTACTGCACTAGGCACCACGGAAAATGACGTCGCTACCAAGACCTACGTGCTTGATACCTCGGTTTTATTATCTGACCCGTGGGCGCTGCGAAAATTTGCCGAACACGAGGTCGTCCTTCCCGTCGTGGTTATCTCTGAATTGGAAGGAAAACGTCATCACCCAGAGCTTGGCTGGTTCGCCCGCCAAGCTCTTCGCTTTTTGGAAGAGCTGCGCGCTACCTATGAGGCGCTCGACCAGCCCGTTCCGGTCAACGTGGACGGCGGTACCTTGCGGGTAGAGCTCAACCACCAAGACCAATCGCTCTTGCCGGCCGCATTCCGCGGGCCGGAAGGAGACCACCGCATCTTGGCCTGCGCCTTGAACCTGGCACACGAAGGCAAGGACACGGTTCTTGTTACCAAGGACGTGCCGCTGCGCGTTAAGGCTGGCGCCGTGGGCGTGCAGGCCGATGAATATCACGCTCAGGACGTCATTTTGACCGGGTACTCCGGTATGGCCACCGCCTATACCACCACGGATGTCATCGATGCCCTCTACAGCGATGGGGAAGTGCTGCTCGATGGGGTCGTCACGGACGATGACACCCCAGTGGAAGACTTGCCGGTGCACTGCGGCATCACCTTGGTCGGCGGCGCGCAATCTGCCCTGGGCCGCATTCTGCCGGACGGGGCGGTGCGCCTGGTGCGCGGCGATCGAAATGCCTTTGGCCTGCAGGGGCGTTCGGCGGAACAGCGCATCGCCCTCGATCTCCTGTTGGATCCGGAAGTCGGCATCGTGTCCATCGGTGGTAGGGCAGGCACCGGCAAATCCGCGCTGGCCTTATGCGCCGGCTTGGAGGCGGTCTTAGAGCGCGGTGAACATCGCCGCATCGTGGTCTTTCGGCCGATGTACGCCGTCGGCGGGCAGTCGCTGGGTTACCTGCCGGGCTCTGAGTCAGAGAAGATGAACCCGTGGGCCCAAGCGGTCTATGACACCTTGGAAGGCTTAGTCTCTGACAACGTGCTGGAGGAGATCCACGAACGCGGGCTCATCGAGGTCCTGCCCCTAACCCATATTCGCGGCCGTTCTTTGCACGATGCCTTCGTTATCGTGGACGAGGCGCAGTCGCTGGAGCGCAATGTTTTGCTTACCGTGCTCTCGCGCTTGGGGGAAGGCTCGCGAGTAGTGCTCACCCATGACGTTGCCCAGCGCGATAACCTGCGGGTGGGCCGCCACGATGGGGTACAGGCGGTCATCGAAAAGCTCAAGGGCCATGAGCTTTTCTCGCACATTACCCTTCAGCGATCGGAGCGCTCTGCCATTGCGGAGCTAGTAACGGATCTATTGGAGGGCAATGATTAAGGGAGAGATGAAAGCGTGTTCGCAGACAGCGAATTTAATCAAATTTATATGGCAAAAATCACCTAAGACCAGTAATAATGGTGCCTATGAGCGAGAACGCCAAGCAGACGTCTGCGGACGAAAAGAAAAAGGATTTCCGTATCCGGCCTTTCACGTCGGCCGATTACCCGCAGATGCGGGAGATCTACGAGCAGGGCCTGCAAACCGGCCATGCCACCTATGAGACCCGTTCCTTGACCTATGAGGAGTTTACGAACTCCAAAATCATGGCTTCGGTGCACGTAGCCGTTGAGGCGGACGATGATTCCAAGGTATTGGGGTGGGTTTCGGCCGCCCCGA
This sequence comes from Corynebacterium sp. MSK204, assembly GCF_030229885.1. NCBI lineage: Bacteria > Bacillati > Actinomycetota > Actinomycetes > Mycobacteriales > Corynebacteriaceae > Corynebacterium > Corynebacterium sp. MSK204. Next base: position 13,767 of record NZ_JASPGQ010000002.1, read on the forward strand.
TTTCATCGCGCACCGTCTTCCACGGCGTGGTGGAGGATTCCATCTACTTGGGATCTGATGCCCAAGGCCGTGGCATCGCCGGGGCCTTGCTCGATTGCCTCATTGAGGTGTGCAAGGATCTGCACAAGTGGGCCATCCACTCCTGGATTTTCCCGGAAAATGAAGGCTCTGCGGGCCTGCACAAGTCCCGCGGCTTTGAAAAGGTCGGCACCTACTCCCACATGGCCAAGATGACCTATGGCGAGTTGGCCGGTCAGTGGCGCGATACCGATGTCTACGAGCTCCTGCTCCCCAAGCCGGAGGAAAAGAACCGCTAAATACACTGTGCCTAGTAACCACGAAGGCCGTAGCGATGCCGAGGGAATTAATAATCTCGGCCGCTACGGCCTTTAGTCGTTTTCTACTTCGCGAGGCCGCCGGGTGGGTAGCCGAGGGCGGACTCGATGGGGGCATCGGCAAGCAGCAGGCTATCGCGCAGCGCATGCAGCTCCCCTAATCGATCGTCTCCTTCAGGCGCTCTTCGCGCAGGGGAAGCAGGACGATCAGGGCGATGATGACGAGCGGGACCATCAGCGCGATGACCGGGGTGAGGCCATCGTTATAGGAATTGAGGATCGCCTGCTCGAGGGGCTCTGGCAGGGAAGAAACCATATCCGGGGTGAGGCTATTGGCATTGCCATTGGCGTTATTAAACTTTTCAGCATAGGCCGCGCCCTCGGGGCCCAGCTGCTGGATGGCCCGCGGCAGGCGGTTGGCCATCTCATCCTGCATGTTGTTGATGAACATGGAACCGACCAGGGAAGCGCCCAGGGCAGAACCGATCTGGCGGAAGAAGTTATTCGCCGCGGTGGCCGTGCCCACCTGAGACAGTGGGAAAGAGTTCTGGACGATGAGCACGAGCACCTGCATGACCATGCCCAGGCCGATGCCGAAGGCGAGGAACTCGAAGCCGAGCTGTGTGAGCGAGGTGTCTACCGAGAGGCGGGACATCCAGAACAGGGCGCCTGCGGTAATGGCTAGGCCGATGAGGGGGTAGATCTTGTAGCGGCCGGTGCGGGCGATGATGAAGCCAACTCCGGTGGAGGTGCCGATAAGGCCAACCATCATTGGAATCATCATCAGGCCAGCGTTGGTGGGCGATAGGGTGTGGACCATCTGCAGGTAGGTGGGCATATAGCCCAGCACGCCGAACATGGCCAGACCCAAGATGACGCCGGACAGGGTGGTTAGGGCCATGTTGCGGTTCTTGAAGAGGCGAACCGGGATGAGCGGCTCGGCAGCGCGCAATTCCACGATGGTGGTAATGATCGCGCCGACGAGGGTGATGGCGCCGAGGGTGAGGATCATGGAGGAATCCCAGTCGTACTCGGTGCCGCCCCAGGTGGTCATGAGGATTAGGGAAGCGGTGGTAATGGCGATGAAGGTGGCGCCGAGCCAGTCAAAGCGCTTCATATCGGCCTGGCCCACGCGCAGGTTGAGCACCAGGATGCAGACCACCATGGCCAGCAGGCCGAGCGGGATATTCATCCACATGCCCCAGCGCCAGCCGGGGCCATCAGTAAACCAGCCGCCCAAGACGGGGCCAAGGACGGAGGACAGGCCGAAGACACCGCCCATAATGCCCATGAACTTGCCACGCTCGCGGGAGGAGGTGACCTCGGCGATGATGGACTGCGAGGAGATCATCATGAACCCGGCGCCGAAGCCTTGCACGGCGCGGGCGATGATGAGCACCGTCATGGAATCGGCGAAACCGCCGATGGCGGAGCCCACGACGAAGACGGCGATGCCGCCAATGTAGAGCCACTTGCGGCCCAGCATGTCACCCAGCTTGCCGGAAATCGGCATGGCGATGGTCATGGTGACCAGGAATGCGGAGATGACCCAGCTCATGTGGTCAACGCCGCCAAGCTCACCAACAATCGTTGGCAAAGCGGAAGAGAAAATCATCTGGCCCAGCGAGCTCATCAACATGGTGAGCACCAGCGCAGAGAAGATGAGCCCCAGGTTATCCGCCCGCGACTGGCCCTGCGCAGGAGCCTTTTCGACTGTATCTACCATCGGATTCCTTTCATAACATCATTAATCAAAGTCAGTGAATCATTCAGACGCGAACTCAGGGCGTCGCTGCAATCGCTATCGGGGGCGGCGATGGAAAGCCACAGGGCCTCGCGGACCACACCGGCGATGACCATGGCCTCCGTTGCCGTGGAATGACCCTCCAGGATGCGCAGTTCCGGTTCCCGGTCAAGGCGCTCCTCAATGAGTCCAATAAGCTCGATGGATTTCGCCCGCTTGCGACTAATGGAGGCGGCGGCCGCCTCCGGGTCATTAGCAATGCGCTTGCGTCGCTCCCGAATCGTGGGATTAACGTGATGGCCCTCCATGTGCTGCTCCACCAGGTTAAGGACGAGCTCCATGATGTTGGTGGTGGGCTCGTGGAGGAAATACTCGCGCATTTCCGCGGTGAAGTCAGCGCTTGGTGCCCCGAGCACGGCGGATTCCTTCGAATCGAAATAATTAAAAAATGTGCGCCGAGAAATACCGGCTAGTTCGCAGATCTCTTCAATAGTGACCTCGCCAAAGGAATGCTTATCCACCAGTTCGGTGGCGGCATCCTCAATGCGTAGCCGTGTTTCTAGGCGTTTCTGCTCGCGTAGTGATAGTTCTTCTTGCACAGAATGCAACTTTACACTCGGTGCAAACTTGCACCAAGTGCAAAATGAGTGATTTTGTAGATGTGTACGCTGAATTTATGGCGCAAGTCACGGCATGTGCTTGCCGATGCCCCTTTTCTTTGCGCGCACTTCCCGTACCCGGTCATGTTCCCGGGCATGCAAAACCCCGCTCAGAAGCGATTTCCGAGCGGGGTTGCAGCGCTAAAGGCGGCTGAAGTTAGATATTGTCGCGCTCGCGGTTGGTCATGCTCAATACGTCCAAGCGCTTGTCCAGCTCTTCCTCGGTGAGGTTCTCGCCGTCAACAAAGCCCAAGTCGATTACGGCCTGGCGGACGGTGATCTTCTCATTGAGGGCGTGTTTTGCGGCCTTGGCGGCATTCTCGTAGCCGATGGCGGAGTTCAGCGGGGTCACGATGGAGGTGGAGGACTCCGCGAAGTGCTTCATTCGCTCCTCGTTGGCCTCGATGTGGTCGACGCACTTCTCAGCAAAGACGCGGGCGGAGTTGGCCAGCAGGCGAGCGGACTCGAGCACGTTGCGCGCCATCATCGGGATGAAGACGTTGAGCTCGAACTGTCCCTGCGCGCCGCCGAAGGCAACGGCTGCGTCATTGCCCACAACTTGGCCGGCCACCATGGTAACCGCCTCAGGGATAACCGGGTTGACCTTGCCCGGCATGATGGAGGAACCAGGCTGCAGGTCCTTCAGGTGGATTTCTGCCAGGCCGGTCAGTGGGCCGGAGCCCAGCATACGCAGGTCATTGGCAATCTTGTTGAAGGATACGGCCACCGAGCGCATGGCGCCGGAAAATTCTACGAGGCCGTCGCGGTTAGCCTGTGCCTCGAAGTGGTTTTCTGCTTCCTTCAGGTTCTCAACGCCGGTGAGCTTCTTGAGCTCCTCGGTCACCTTGCCGCCGAAATCAGCGGAGGTATTCAGGCCGGTGCCGGTGGCGGTACCACCGATGGCGAGCTCTCCCAAGCGCGGGAGGGTAGCCTCGATGCGCTCGATGCCGAGCTCCACCTGGCGGGCGTAGCCGCTGAACTCCTGGCCCAAGGTGATTGGGGTGGCGTCCATGAGGTGGGTGCGCCCGGCCTTGACGACGTCCGCGAATTCCTTCGCCTTCTTAGTCAAGGACTCGTGCAGGACCTTTAGGCCCGGAATGAGGTCATTGACAGCCGCTTCCGTAGCCGCCACGTGGGTGGCGGTGGGGAAGGTGTCATTGGAGGACTGGCCCATGTTGACGTCATCGTTCGGGTGAACCTCTACGCCCTGCTTATGCACCAAGGAGGCGATGACCTCGTTGGTGTTCATATTGGAAGAGGTGCCGGAGCCGGTCTGGAATACGTCGATGGGGAAGGCATCGTTGTGCTTGCCATCCGCGATTTCCTGTGCGGCGGCGATAATGGCGTCTGCCTTTTCTGCATCCAGGCTGCCGGAGTCCTTGTTGACCTGTGCGCATGCAGCCTTGAGCAGGCCAAGCGCACGAATCTGCGCATCTTCCAAGCCGCGGCCGGAAATAGGGAAATTGTTTACCGCGCGCTGGGTCTGTGCGCGCCACAGGGCATCAGCGGGAACTTTAACCTCGCCCATAGTGTCATGTTCGGTACGGTATTCGGTCATGAGAATCACCTCGGTTGATTGATTGTGTGCACCTACCCCCAGTATGGCGAAAAGCTAAAAGTCAGTGGGTGAAAAGCCCGAGCCTGCCCCGCCATTTGGGGGTGAGGTTTAGTTCTTGGTGGGGTCCGAGTAGTCCACCACTGAGTATTCCTGCAGTTTAGCCAGCTTGTGGAAGGAATCGACGTAGCGAATGGTGCCGGACTTGGAACGCATGACCAGCGAACGGGTGGAGGCACCATTATTGCGGTAGGAAACACCGCGCAGCATGTCACCATTGGTCACGCCGGTAGCGGCGAAGTAGCAGTTCTTCGACGAAACCAAATCATTGGTGCCCAAGACCTTATCCAAGTCGTGTCCGGCAGCGCGGGCCTTTTCTGCTTCTTCTTCATCCTTCGGCCACAGCTTGCCCTGGATCTCGCCACCCATGCACCGCATGGCGCAGGCGGTGATGATGCCCTCAGGGGTACCTCCAATGCCCATCATTATGTCGATGGAGTTGGAATCCTGGCAGGCGGCGATGGCACCTGCCACATCGCCATCCATAATGAGGCGCACCTTTGCGCCTGCCTCGCGGATCTCCTGGATGAGCTTTTCGTGGCGCGGGCGGTCCAATACCACCACGGTGATATCGGCGGTGCGCAGGCCCTTTGCCTTGGCCACGGACTCGATATTCCATTGCACGGACTGGTTGATATCGATGGATCCGACGGCTTCTGGGCCCACGGCGATCTTTTCCATGTAGAAGACCGCAGATGGGTCATACATGGTGCCGCGCTCTGCGGCGGCGATTACGGAAATGGCATTGGGGCGGCCCTCGGCCATCAATCGCGTGCCATCTACCGGGTCCACAGCAATGTCCATCGCCGCGCCTTCGCCCGTGCCGACCTCTTCACCGTTGAAGAGCATCGGGGCCTCATCCTTTTCGCCCTCACCAATGACGACAACGCCCTTCATCGCCACGGAGTTAATCAGTTTGCGCATGGCATCGACTGCCGCGCCATCGCCCTCATTCTTCATGCCACGACCAACCCAGCGGCCAGAGGCCAAGGCGGCGGCTTCGGTCACGCGCACCAGCTCCATGGCCAAGTTACGGTCGGGCAAATAAGAAGTATTTTCGGACATGTGTAGTGGTTGCCTTCCATGTTTTCTCACCGTGGGGGTAATTCCCACGCGATTAGTGTTCTACTTGTCCTATTCTGGCACTTTTTGGCGTCAATAGGTCCGATTTGGGGCCCCTTTTGCGGGGTTTTTCCTTTCTCTAGGCAGCATTATCGGCGCGAATGTGCGCACGCGGGAGGCATGTGGCACTTTCACGGTGGCTCATGCGATACTAAGGCGCGTGGCTGCAGAACAAAGACCGAAGATTTTCGAAGGCGCTCGCGACATCATTTTGTCCCTTTCCGTAGTGGTGGTCATGATGTTGCTCGTGGTGGGCGCGACGGGGCTTTGCTCGGTGAATCCGGAAACAGAGCAAGGCCCAGTTCAAGAGGTAGACGAGGAGACCTTCCTGGATACGCAGGCTCGCGCCGGTATTGGTGCTATCCGAGATCCCCAGATGCCCGAAGGCTGGCAGGCCAATGCGGCCCGCCGTTCGCAGCTAGGCGGCGACACAGTCACCGTCGTCAGCTGGCTTACCGCGGATGGAAACTACGTGGAATCCACCCAAACCCAGGTTTCTGCAGAAGAGGCGGGCGAAAAATACGACGCTAACTATCGCGGGCTGAACTCAATGCGCGAGGTAGCCGGCCATCAGGTGCGCGTGCTGGCAAGTGACGACGATTCTGTGCGCCGCTTGTGGATCGCCGACTTGGGCGATGCCCGCCTCATCATCTCCGGTGCAGCCCCCGATGAAGAATTCGCCGCCGCCACCGAGGCCTTTATCGAGGCCAAACCTATAAGCGGAAAGTAACCTCGCTGAGCCCCTCGGCGTCCGCTTCCACTGTGATTCCCTCAGTGTCACCGGTGGCTTCGTCCAAGGCAGCGGCATCCAGCCCGCTCAAACGCGTCTTTTCTAGGTAGACGTCCACGCGCTCGCGCTGGGAACGGCGCGGGTAGATGGAGACTTGGACCACTTTGGCATCGGCAAGCAGCAGCACGATGGACCGGGAAAAGTAACTCAATTCCTCTTCTGTGGCCGAAACCTGGGTGCTGGTATGCGCCGGCCCGAAAAATTCCTCTACCAGCGCGCGGGAATCGCCGCCCATGATGGAGCCTGCCGATGCCGATTTGGAGACGAAATCAATCCGCCTTCCCGGGTAACCATAAATCTGCATTACTCTTCACCCTCCTCAGCCTGCTGCTCGCTGTGTTCCGCCTTTTCAAGGGCATCCTCCACCCGCTTGGAGGCGCCATCCAAGTGGGACTCGCACGTGCGAGCAAGCGCCTCGCCGCGCTCCCAGTATTTCAGGGACTCGTCCAGGCCCATTTGGCCGAGCTCTAAAATCTTGACAGTTTCAATGAGCTCATCGCGCGCCTGTTCGTAGCTCAATTCCTCTACGGGAGTAAAGGCATCTTGGCCTGGCTGGCCGGAACCAATGGTTTCATCTGACATCAGCATTCTCCTACTATTTCTGGCTAATCGGCGGCCTGGGAGGCCATGGACACGGCGGTGATGGAACCATCGCCCACGCGAATGCGCAATTGCGCGCCGGGCGGTGATTGCTCATAAGAGCTAACGACCTCCGGATCGCTGCCATCTTTGGGCAAGACCTGGACAATAGAATACCCACGGGCAAGCGTCGCCGAAGGACCTAAAGCAGAAACCCGCGCGCGAAGGGACTCCACGTGCCGGGTCTCACGGTCTAAGAGCACCCGCAGTTCGCGGCGCATGCTCGTGCGCATGCGCTCGACCTCTTCGCGCCGAGCGCGGATTGGCGTCATCGGATCGGCCAGCACTGGGCGCGAGCGGATATTATCCAATCCACGGCGCTCGCGTTCTACCCAGCCGCGCAAGGCCGCCGCCATGCGGGATCGCGCCTCAGCGATGACCGCGCGTTCCTCTGCCACCGACGGGACCACGCGCTTGGCGGCGTCCGTCGGGGTAGCCGCGCGCAGATCTGCGACGTTATCGAGCACCGGACTATCCGGCTCGTGGCCAATCGCGGAGACCACCGGGGTGCTGGCGGCCACGACGGCGCGTTGCAGGGCTTCTTCAGAAAAGGGAAGGAGATCTTCGACGGAACCGCCACCGCGGGCGATGATGATGACATCGATCTCCGCATCGCCGTCGAGCTCCTGCAAGGCGGAAATCACCTCGGGGACGGTATTCGCCCCCTGAACAGCGGTATTAATGACGCGGAATTGCACGGCCGGCCACCTGTCGCGGGCTACCGCCACGACATCGCGCTCGGCGGCAGAACCGCGGCCGGTAATCAGGCCGATTTTCTGCGGGAGGTAGGGAAGCGGGCGCTTGCGCGCGGGATCAAAGAGGCCTTCTGCGGCAAGCTGCGCGCGCAGCTTTTCGATGCGCGCCAATAAATCGCCGATGCCCACGTGCCGAATCTCCGTGGTCCACAGGGAAAAGGATCCGCGGCCGGCATAAAAGGCGGGTTTGCCGTGCACGATGACGCGGTCGCCGTCTTTTAGCGGCGTGGGCAAGTTGTGCAGCATTGAGGAAGAGCAGGTCAATTGCACCGACTTTTCCTGCTGCACATCGCGCAGGGTGAGGTAGGACAGCTTCCAGGTGGGCTTGTAATTGATCTGCGTTAATTGGCCTTCCACCCACAGGTATCCAAGGCGCTCGATCCATCCCTTCACCTGGTCATTGACCTGGCCCACGGGCCACGGGGTCTCTGGAGTATTTGCCGGTTGATTCACGCAGCCACCCTTTCCATCTACAGCGCCATACGGTGCCCTTTAGTGTAGGTGCTCAAGGCACGTGGCGCCCCGCTTGGGTGGCCTAGATGGGCGCTTTCCCTGCTGGATAGCCCTTACTATTGTTTTGCTTTACCTTTCGATACTCTGGGAGGCATGACTGATGGTAAAAATGTTCTCCTCGCGGCACCGCGCGGTTACTGCGCTGGAGTGGACCGCGCCGTCGAGACCGTAGAAAAGGCGCTAGAAAAATACGGCGCACCCATTTATGTGCGCAAGCAAATCGTCCACAACCGTTATGTCGTTGAATCTTTGGCCAAGCGCGGAGTCATCTTCGTTGAAGAGGCCGCCGAGGCCCCGGAGGGTGCTCACCTCGTCTTTTCCGCCCACGGCATCTCCCCGGCGGTGCGCAATCAGGCACAGGAGCGCAAGCAATTGACCTTGGACGCTACCTGCCCCTTGGTGACTAAGGTGCACAAGGAAGCCCAGCGTTTCGAGAGCGATGGTTACCACATCCTCCTCGTGGGCCACGAAGGCCACGAGGAGGTAGAAGGCACCGCGGGCGAGGCCCCCGATGTTACGCATCTGGTCGATGGCGTCGACGGCGTGGACAAGCTGCCAGACTACCTGCAGGATGAGAAACTCATCTGGCTTTCGCAGACCACACTCTCGGTGGATGAGACCGTTGTCATCGTCAATAAGCTGCGCGAGCGTTTTCCGCACCTAGAAAACCCGCCGTCAGATGATATCTGCTACGCCACTCAAAACCGGCAAGAGTCCGTCAAAGCCATTGCACCGAAGTGCGATCTTATGATCGTGGTGGGGTCTAAGAACTCGTCCAACTCCGTGCGCCTCGTAGAAGTCGCGCTCGAGGCGGGTTCACGCGACTCCCACTTGGTGGATTTTGCCGACGAGATCGATGAATCGTGGCTAGACGGCGTAGAGACCGTTGGCGTGACCTGTGGCGCCTCCGTGCCAGAACTTCTTGTGCGCGAGGTGCTCGAATACTTGGATGAGCGCGGCTTTAATGACGTGGAGCAAGTGACCACCTCCACCGAATCCATTACTTTCGCGCTGCCGCGCGATCTGCGTCCTGCCCGCACCTAGCGCTGCAACGCCTAAAACGACAACAACCGTGAGCCTGGTGGCCTCTTAAAGAGTGCCGGGGCTCACGGTTTAGTTTATTCGTAGAGGTTATCGTCCCAACGCTGTTTCTTGGCAGTGTCTTTTGTCGAGGAAGCGAGATCTGGTTCGGGAGCCGGTGGTATCACGTCCCCTGCGCGCCGGTGCGGATCCGGTTGCAAGCGATTTTCGCGTTCCGCCTGTTGCTCGCGACGGCGCTCTTCTCGGTCGCGGCCACGGATGCGGTCCTGCGGCTTCCGCGGAGGTTGCGCCTGTGCGTGTGATCTGCGGCGGGAGGCGCGTGGAGAGGGGGCCTGCGGGTTTTCGGATCTATTGCGCGCCATGAGTTCCGCCACGGAAAGCCGTTCAGCGCGGTTCTGGCGATCCCGCTTCATGTCCGCGCGCCGCGCGACCTTTTGCTGATTCACAGCGCGTTGGGCGGCCTTGCGGAAGCGCATCCAGCGCAAGACGCCGATTGCGGTCGCGCCGAGAACCGCGATAAGCAACCACAGGAAGTTCTGGACCAGCGGATACACGGAGGTCAGCAGGGACGTTTTAGAAAAACTGGTGCCTTCCGGAGCATTGGACTTGGTGATGAAGATTCCCGCCGTCACCACGGTTACCGCGTACAAAATGGGGATGGACGCGATGGACAGGAATAATCCTCGCTCCTCAACGATGAGCGCTATGAGCAGGGAGCTGATGATGAGAAAGGCAAAGTACATCCAGCCTATGGAGCCGACAAGAATGGAAATCAATGCGCCGGTGAGCAAAAGTGCCGCCAATAGTCCAAGGCCCTTCAGCAGCGAGATGCTCGGCATGCTCAGGCTTTGCGCGGCGGTAGGCTTTCGTTGTTTGGCTAGTGACACGTCGCAAAATCCTACCGTCTGGCGCGGGCCAATGGCTATATCCACGCAGTAAAACTGCCTAGATTTTAAGAAGAATTTGTCCCGCGCGGCCACGTATCAATGGGGGAGGGCTCGCGCGGCGCTCTGTTCGTACGGCCGGGAATCTCCATTTCGTGCAGCTTGCGGGCGGTCACGCCCACGCGCGAATCAAGCGAGGAGAGCGTGGAATTATAGGCTTCTACTGCCTTTTCGAGTCCTTGGCCCACCTTGCCATAGTGCTCCGAAAGGGTATTGAGACGCGAATAGAGCTCACGTCCCAAGCGTTGGACTTCTTTTGCCTTGGCGGAAATATCTTCCTGGTGCCACCCCATAGCTACCGTGCGCAAGAGCGCGAAGAGTGAGCTCGGGGTCGCGATGACGACGTTGCGTTCAAAACCGAACTCGATGAGCTCAGGATCGACCGATAACGCAGCATCGAGGAAAGGATCCGCGGGTACGAAGAGCACCACGAATTCCGGGGTGGGTTGGAAGGCCTCAATATAGTCTTTGTGGGATAGCGCCTGGATGTGACTGCGCAGCTGATGCGCGTGGCGGCGCAGGTAGCCGGCGTGTTCTTCTGGATCGTCGGTTTCTAGCGCATCGAGGTATGAAGAGAACGGAACCTTGGCATCGACGATGATATGCCTGCCACCGGCCAAGTTGATGAGCATATCTGGGCGCACGATGCGGCCATTTAAGGGGGCAGAGACTTGGGAATCGAAGTCCACGTGCCGTCTCATGCCGCCGAGTTCGACGACGCGCTCTAGCTGGATCTCGCCCCACCGCCCGCGCACATTGGGCGAGCGGAGAGCCGTAACGAGCTGATCCGTGCGCTCTGTTAGCCGGGACGAGGTGCGGGTCACCGCCTGCACTTGGCTGGACAGGGAGGCTAAGTGGGCGGTGCGGTCTTCTTCCAGTTCTTGTAGCTGGAATCCGAGCCTATCCATGGCCTTTTCTAGCGGTTGCAGCTCGGCCTGGCGGCGCTGCGATTCCTGCAGCGCCCGGTGCTCCTCGCTCGGCGCGGAGCGGGACACGGAATGGGAGTGGGCCAACCAACCCAGCACGGCGCCCAATAGGAGACCGATGAACAGCAGCAGCACAGGCAAAGTGGATGTCATGGAATCCACTATGACACGTGCTGCCGACATGGCACACTATTTATTCGAATCTCCGTTCAAAAGATTTTCGAAGGCATCCCGCGCGCGGCGCAGGTTGGAGCGCATGCTCGGATCGTCATAGTCGTCCGGGGTGGAATCGACGTCGACGGAATCATCCAGGGTGTTAGACGCGCCATCGGATGCGGCATCGGCGCCTGCGATATCGGGGTTGGCGTGTTCTGGAACCTTGCGCCACTGCTCGCGCTTGTATTGCGCCTGCTCTTCGGTATAGCGGCCGATGAGATAGCCCGCGACGGTGGAGTAATTGAGCTCGGAGGAGTGTTTTTCCCCGGACTGCAGCTTCATCATGTCCTGCACGTAGCGATAGGCAACCGCGATCATGGCGGCGGTCGGCACGGCCAGGAATCCACCGATGAGTCCAAAGAGCGCGGAGCCGACGATGACGGAGACCAAAACAATAACTGGGTGCAGGTTCATGGCCTTTGCCTGCAGCCACGGCGAGAGTACATTGCCTTCAAGCTGCTGGACCAAAATAACGAGGCCCAAGACCAACAGTGCTTGGGTAAAGCCCAAAGATACCAAGGCGATAACCACTGCGAGCGCGCCAGAGACAATGGCGCCGACGAACGGGATGAAGCCGGCGATGAAGGTAATGATCGCCAGGGCCATCGCCAAGGGCACGCCGATAAGCACGAGGCCGAGGCCGATAAAGATGGCATCGATAAGCGAGACCACCGCCTGCGCCCGAATGAATCCGCCCAGGGTATTCCAGGCGCGCGTGAGCAATTCCGTGAGGTGCCAGCCGGCGCGCCGGCCTGTGGCATCGCGCAGCCACGGCAGGAATTTGGTGCCGTCCTTGAGGAAGAAGAAGGTGAGCACCAAGACAATGAACACCGTGACGAAAAATGAGGTGGCATTGCCGATACCCGTAAATACAGACCCGGCGATAACGCCCGCACGCTCCTGCAACCAGCCTGCGGCCTCGTCGATATAGGTGCTCATATCGTCGCTATCGAGGTTCAAGGGTGGGCCCTGGGCCCAAACCTGGAGCTGCTGGATGCCGGAGACCGTTTGTAGGTAGAGCGACTGGGATTGCCGCATGAAGTCCGGCGCCACCGAGGCGATGAGCCCACCGACGGCGGCTGAAGAGAGCAGGATTGTCACAATCGCTGCCAGGCCCGCGGGTAGTCCCTTTGTTCGCATCCAACGCGCCATGGGGTTAAGCACTGTACAGATAATAAGAGCCAAGAGCACTGGAAGGATGCCTTGCCAGAAGCTACCCAGGACCTGATATACAGCAAAAAGGAAAACGCCGATTATCAGCAGGCGCACGGCCCACAGGGAGGTCGATTTCACCATTTCGCCCGCAATGACGGAGCGATCGACCTGATTGCCCGGGGGATGTGGCGATACGTCGTCCAATTGGCTGGTGTCGAAGTCACCGTCCATCTTATCGCCCGGGCTCGCCTGCGGCTTTTCGGGTGTTGGTTGCTTATCAGAACTCACCCCACCATCTTGCCTCATAACGCGGTAGGTGCGTTAGGATTAGCCCCGTGAGTCTTACACTAGGAATCGTCGGCTTGCCCAATGTGGGCAAGTCCACTTTGTTTAATGCCCTGACCCGTTCCGAAATCTTGGCGGCTAATTACCCATTCGCCACCATCGAGCCCAACGTCGGCTTGGTGGAGCTGCCGGATCCCCGTTTGGACACCCTCGCTAAGATGTTCAACTCCGAGCGCATCTTGCCGGCAACCGTGTCCTTCGTGGATATTGCCGGCATCGTCGCAGGTGCCTCGCAGGGCGAGGGTATGGGAAACGCCTTCCTAGCCAATATCCGCGAGGCCGACGCTATCTGCCAGGTGGTCCGCGCCTTTTCTGATGACAATGTCATCCACGTCGATGGCCAGGTAGATCCCGGCAATGACATTTCCGTTATTAATACAGAGCTGATTCTGGCGGATCTGCAGACCATCGAGAAGGCCCTGCCGCGCCTAGAAAAGGATGCCCGGAAGAATAAGGACTTGGCGCCTGTGGTGGAGGCCACCAAGAAGGCGCAGGAAATCCTAGAGGATGACCGCACCCTCTTCGCCGCCGCCAAGACCGGCGAGATTGATCTTTCCCTCGTGCGCGAGCTGCACCTGATGACGGCTAAGCCCTTCCTCTATGTCTTTAACTCGGATGAGGCTGTGCTTACCGATGCCGCCAAGAAGGAAGAGCTGCGCCAGCTCGTCGCCCCAGCAGATTGCGTCTTCCTCGATGCACAGACCGAGTCTGAGCTCTTGGAGCTGGATGAGGACGAGGCAAGCGAGTTGCTCGAGGCAGTAGGCCAAGAAGAGCCCGGCTTGGCTACCCTGGCCAAGGCCGGATTCTCCACCTTGGGCCTGCAGACCTACCTCACCGCTGGTGAAAAGGAAGCCCGCGCGTGGACCATTAAGCAAGGCGCTGCCGCACCCCAGGCCGCTGGAGTTATCCACACCGACTTTGAAAAGAAGTTCATCAAGGCTGAAATCGTCTCCTTCGACGATCTCGTTGCCGCCGGCTCCATGGCCGAGGCGCGCGCCAACGGCAAGGTCCGTCAAGAAGGCAAGGACTACATCATGCACGATGGCGACGTGTGTGACTTCAAGATCGGTGGCTAAATCCTAGCTTGTTGCAGGTTGCGAAAGTAAACGTGGCGAGCGCGCGAATGTAGAGTTATCCTATTTGCGTACCCAACAACAATAAGGAGATCATAATAATGGCTGAGCTAGAAAACAAGACGATCGCAATCATTGCTACGAATGACTTTGAAGACTCCGAGCTGACCTCTCCGCTAGAGGCTGTGCAGAAGGCCGGCGCTACCGTGAAGGTTCTGGCGCCTAAGGCTGGCACCATTACGGGCAAGAACGGTACCGAGATTAACGTTGATGCTACGACCAAGGACTCCGAGGGTGAGACCTTCGACGGCATCATCTTGCCTGGCGGCACCAATAACGCTGACCTCATCCGCCTGGATGAGGCAGCCGTTAGCATCGTGCGCAAGCACATGGGCGAGGACCGCCCCTTGGGCGCCATCTGCCACGGCGGTTGGATTCTAGCCGATGCAGAGGCCCTCAAGGGTCGCACCTTGACGTCCTTCCCGTCCCTGCAGACCGATCTCCGCAACGCAGGTGCTACCTGGGTTGATGAAGAGGTCCACTGCGATCAGGGCTTGGTCTCCTCCCGTACCCCGGATGACCTGCCTGCATTCAACGCGAAGTTGGTTGAAGAGTTCGCCGAGGGCCAGCACTAAATTAGGCTAGAGCCTTCATTACTCCCTACGCGCCAGATGGTGAGAAACCTCCTGGTTCGTAGGGAGATTTTTCGTCTATAGCGGCATTTTTGAACTCGCTAGGGCGGATCAAGGATTTGGTTGAATGTTTAAGGATTCTCGCCGTCTGCTAACCTATGAACCCAGAAGGGGAGTAGTTCCTACGGTGCCCACCCGCGCCGCGATGACTGGTCGACACACTGGCTTAATAGCCCGGCCACTCAGCATCGATGCATCGATGCGAACGAGACCTTCGGACTGATTCTGGTTGCCGAAGGGAGAGTAGTGGACCTTGTCTTCTTTAAGTACTGAGCAGCGTATTTTAGAGCGCTTTATGATGTTGTCCATCGCCGCGGCGGTGGCGACAATTGTCCTGAAATCCTTGGCGGCGTGGCTGACGGGCTCGGTTGGTTTCTTCTCTGATGCCCTCGAATCCCTCGTGAACCTCGTGGCAGCCATCGCTGGCTATTGCGCTTTGCGCATTGCCGCTAAGCCTGCCGATGATAATCACCACTTTGGCCACGGCAAGGCGGAGTATATTTCCGCGTTGGTAGAAGGGGCGATGATCTTCCTCGCAGCAGGGGCCATCATCTACACCGCGGTCCAACGCCTTTTTACTCCCCAGCCCGTTGAAGAAGGCGGTTGGGGTTTAGCGCTGTCGCTCTTGTCCTCGTTGTTCAATCTGGGCGTCGGTCTAGCCTTGATCAAGGCGGGTAAGCGCTACCGGTCTGCGACGCTAAATGCGGATGGGCATCACCTGATTACGGATGTGTGGACCTCCGCCGGCGTCCTCGCGGGCATGGCTGCGGTGTATCTCACGGGCTGGTTGTGGCTCGATGCGCTTGTGGCCTTGGCCGTTGGCATCAATATCTTGTGGACTGGATTTAAGATTTTGCGCGATTCTGTCAGCAGCCTGCTTTCTGAGGCCCTTCCGCAAGAAGAGCAAGATCAAATTTGGGATCTTTTAGCTGAACTGGAAAAAGAAAAGTCCGTGACCTTCACGGACCGGCGCACGGTAGCCTCTGGCAGGCAAAGAATGGTCTACCTGACCATGGAGGTGCCGGCGAACTGGAGCGTTTTATACTCGCACGAGATTGCCGATGACGTCGAAGTCGCCCTTGACCAGCTTTTCCCCGGATGCAGTGTGTTTATTCACGTGGAGCCGGCCGGCGTTGCACATCGCCGCCCACTTCCATTCCGGCAATAAATAAAGGTCCAAGGCGTACTGCCCGGGGCCTTTATTCGCGTTTTATTAAGCCTTGACGCTTACTTCCTCGTCGGAGTCTTCCTCCATGATGTGCTTGACGCCGTT
Source organism: Corynebacterium sp. MSK204 (assembly GCF_030229885.1). Classification (NCBI taxonomy): domain Bacteria; kingdom Bacillati; phylum Actinomycetota; class Actinomycetes; order Mycobacteriales; family Corynebacteriaceae; genus Corynebacterium; species Corynebacterium sp. MSK204. Next base: position 29,604 of record NZ_JASPGQ010000002.1, read on the forward strand.
TTCGGCTTCATCCCACACCTCTTGGTTTTGGATGCCTGCGCGCTTGGCGACGACCGTCGCGCACAATGCCTGACCCGTGACGTTCAGCGCCGTACGGCCCATGTCAATGATGGGTTCAACGGCCAGCAGCAAACCGACGCCAGCCAGCGGCAGTCCCAGCGTGGACAGGGTCAGCGTGAGCATAACCGTCGCGCCAGTGGTACCCGCGGTAGCCGCGGAACCAATGACGGAGACGAAGATGATGAGTAGGTACTGCGTGAAGTCCAGGTCTACGCCGTAGAATTGCGCGACGAAGATCGCAGCAACAGCGGGGTAGACGGAGGCGCAGCCATCCATCTTCGTGGTAGCGCCGAGTGGCACTGCAAAGGACGCATACTCGGTGGGAACGCCCAAGGCACGTTCGCTAAAGCGTTGCGTTGCGGGCATAACACCCATGGAAGAACGGGTGACAAAGCCCAAGGACGTTACCGGCCAGATGCGCTTGTAGAAGCCCTTGACCGGAATATTGTTGAACTTCAGCACTGCAGGGTAGACCACGGCGAAGACGATGGCTAGACCCACATACATTGCCAAGACGAACTTGCCCAGCGAGCCAAGTGCGTCCCAACCGTAGGTAGCAACGGCCTTACCGATAAGCGCTGCGGTACCAATCGGTGCCAGGCGGATAATCCACCACAGGACCTTCTGGATGACCTTGAGGAAGGACTCCGTAAAGTGCAGGAAGGGATCGGCAGCCTTACCGGTCTGTACGGCGGCGATGCCAATGGCCAAGGAAATAACCAGCAGCTGAAGCGCACCGAAATTGAGGGTAACTTCGCCATCGCTAGCAGAGGCCGTAAGCCCGATGAAGTTTTGAGGGAGCAGCTGCTCGAAGAAGGCAGTCCACGAACCAACGCTAGACGGATCCCCCGCAGTGGATGCATCGACGCTCGTGCCAGCACCGGGCTTCAAGACTAATGCCACGACGATGCCCACAAGGACGGAGAAGAACGCCGTAATGGCGAACCACACCAACGTAGAAATGGCCAGTGACGCTGCATTGGCAACCTTGCGCAGGTTGGCCACCGAGGTGACTACCGCGGCGAAGATGAGCGGCGGAACCATGACCTTCAATAGTTGGACATAGGCGCCACCAACTCCGCTGAGCAGGCTGGTCAGCCACCCTGGATTATCTGGATCGGTATCCATTCCAGATGCAATCAGTCCCAGGATAAGGCCGATGATAAGGCCCGCAATGACTTGCGCGCCAAACCCCGTTGCCCAGCTAGGCAGCTTGGGGCGAGAGGAAACTTTTTGTGTCATAGAACGTCCTTTAGAAATCAACTGAACAGGTCTGACTATTTGTTGAGTACGGTTCTGTTCAACTTCAACTAGTTTCACTTTATTCCACACGTCAAACCGCAAAGAAAAAGGGTCTCGTTTGCAGCAGGGGAATCGCAAAGACCGCTTTGCAGACAAAGCAGTTCAGTACCTACTCTCGCTTTCGCCTTCAGCCGCGACCTCCATCCCCGCCTTTTATTCCCTCATCCTGCAGACCCGCCCTTCGCGCTCACCGCGAAAGTCGGATGGCCCGATTGAGCGCTTCCCCGTGAGCGCGAAGGGCGGCGGGGCGATTCATAAGGTTTCGATTGAACACACTGTTCGCCCGCTCGAATTCGTTCACTTCACCTTCGCGCTCACCGCGAGCACGGTGCCCCGTTAAAGACCGCCGCCCGTGAGCGCGAAGGTCGGTGGTGCACCACGAGGAAACTAAGAGAACAGCGCTGAATCAATGCAGCGGGGCACCGTCAGCTGCCATACTGGAACGATGAAGATTCTGGTAACTGCTTTTGATGCCTTTGGTGGCGAAGAAATTAACCCTACGGAACGCGCGCTGGATAAGCTGCCGGACGAAATTGGCGGAGCGCAGATTATTAAGCACCCTGTGCCAACAGTGTTCGGTGAAGCACTGAAGCAGGCGATTGCTGTGGCCGAGGAAGAAGACGTGGACGCGGTGGTCTGCCTGGGGCAAGCCGCTGGGCGCGGCCATATCACTCCGGAACGAGTAGGTATCAACTTGGCGGATGCCTCCATTCCGGATAATGCTGGTAACCAGCCCAGCGATGAGTCAGTGGTTGAAGGTGGCCCTGCCGCGTACTTTTCTACCCTGCCGGTTAAGGCAATGGTCACAGCGATTCAGGAGGCGGAGATTCCGGCACGGGTCTCGACTACCGCGGGAACATTCGTCTGCAACCATCTGCTCTACGGCCTGTTGCACCATTTCAAAGATATGCAGGTAAAGGTAGGCTTTATCCACGTGCCGTTTATTAAGGAACAGGCTAAAGAACACAGCCCGATGCTGGAGCTTACGGAGGTCGTTCAGGGCGTGGAGCGCGCGATTGGCGCAGTGGCGAAAAACGCTTAGGGTCACCTTGCTAGAGAAATTTTCCGCCCAAATATAGATTTAAAGTCATGTCTCGCTTAAGTCCTCTCAACTGGCCGGTTGTGCGCCAGCTGCGTAGCGGCGATCCCTTTGGCAGGGATATCAATACGCAATCAACCAAGAGTAAGGAAAAGCACGGGCGCACGGTAGAAGCTGACCGCGTGGTGCAATCCGTGTGCCCATATTGCGCGGTTGGTTGCGCCCAGCGCGTATACGTCAAAGATAACCGAGTCATCCAGATTGAGGGCGATCCGGATTCGCCGATTTCGCGCGGGCGTTTGTGCCCCAAGGGCTCGGCATCGGAGCAGTTGGTCAATTCCGCAACGCGATTGACCAAGATTAAGTACCGCGCACCGCACTCCACCGAGTGGCAGGAGCTGGATGAAGACACCGCGATGGACATGATCGCGGATCGCTTCTTGGAGGCGCGCCGGAAGGGCTGGCAAGACACCGATGACTCGGGGCGGACTCTAAACCGCACGATGGGTGTCGCTGGACTTGGTGGCGCGACCTTGGATAATGAGGAAAACTACCTCATTAAGAAGCTTTTTACCGCTGCCGGTGCGGTGCAGCTCGAAAACCAGGCGCGCATATGACACTCCGCCACAGTTCCTAGTTTAGGAACTTCGTTTGGCCGCGGCGGCGCAACCCAACCGCTGCAGGATATGGCGAATGCTGATTGCATCGTCATCGAGGGCTCGAATATGGCCGAGTGCCACCCAGTGGGATTCCAGTGGGTCGTAGAAGCCAAAAAGCGTGGTGCCCGCATTATTCACGTGGACCCGCGTTATACGCGTACCTCTGCGTTCTCCAACCGTCACATTGGCATTCGCGGAGGTACCGACGTGGTGCTGCTAGGCGCGGTTATCAACCATATGCTCCAAAATGAGCTGTACTTCCGCGACTATGTCGTTGCATATACCAATGCGCCGATGATTATCTCGGAGGACTACCAGGACACCGAGGAACTGGACGGACTGTTTTCTGGATATGACCCAGAAACCGGCACGTACGTGACCGATTCGTGGCAGTACGTGCAAAAGCCGGAAGGTTCCTCCTGGAATGTCGAGCGCGATGACACTCTGGAGCACCCGAATTCAGTCTTCCAGATTCTCAAGCGCCACTATGCGCGCTATACCTCTGAGCTGGTAGAAGAAACCTGCGGCATCGCCCAGGAAGACTTCTTCTACCTGGCGGATTCCATTGCGCAGAATTCCGATCCGGAACACACCACGTGTTTCGCCTATGCCTTGGGCTTTACCCAACACACCTTGGGCGCGCAATTCATCCGCACCGCTGCGATCCTGCAGCTTTTGATGGGCAATGTGGGTCGCCCGGGCTCGGGAATCATGGCCCTGCGCGGGCACGCCTCCATTCAGGGCTCCACCGATATTCCGACGCTCTTCCACTCCCTGCCTGGCTACCTGCCCATGCCGAGCGTGGAAAAGCAGACGTGGCCGGAATTTGTGGATGAGATCCGGGATGAGTCCCAAAAGGGCTTCTGGCAGATTGGCGAGAATTACGCCGTGTCCTTGATGAAGTCCTACTGGGGAGATGCGGCGACCAAGGAAAATAACTGGGGCTATGACCTCATGCCGCGCATTTTCGGCGCGCATTCTACCTATGAAACCCTGCAGGCCATGCTCAATGGTCAGGTAGATGGCTACTTCGTCTTCGGGCAGAACCCGGCGGTGGCGCAGTCCAATGGTGGCATGCAGCGCCGCGGTTTGGCATCGCTGAAGTGGCTGGTCGTGCGCGATTTCCAGGAAATCGAAACCGCATCGTTCTGGAAGGACGCGCCGGAGATTAAAAACGGCGAGCTGAAGACGGAAGACATCGAAACCGAGGTCTTCTTGATGCCCGCTGCCACCCACGTGGAAAAGGCTGGTACCTTTACCCAGACGCAGCGCATGCTGCAGTGGCGTTTCCAAGCGGCACCGCCGCCAGGCGATGCCAAGAGCGAGCTGTGGTTCTTCTACCAGCTGGGTAAGAAGCTCAAGGAACGCCTGCGCGATTCCACTGATCCGCGCGATCTCCCGCTCCAGAAGGTGACGTGGGATTATGCGGAAAATGAGGAAGGCGAGCCGAACTCTGAGGACGTCCTCAAAGAGATCAACGGCTACTACTTGGATGGTCCCAAGAAGGGCCAGCTTTTGCCCACCTTCGTGGAGATGAAGAATGACGGCACGACTTCCGGCGGCTGCTGGATCTACACCGGCGTGTACAAGGATGGCGTTAACCAGTCCGCGCGCAAGGTCCCGGGGTCGGAGCAGAACGAGGTCGCGCCCGAGTGGGGCTGGGTTTGGCCTGCTAACCGCCGCATTTTGTATAACCGCGCTTCGGCCAAGCCGGATGGCACCCCGTGGTCCGAGCGCAAGAAGTACGTGTGGTGGGACGAGGCCCAGGGCAAGTGGGTAGGCGATGACGTCCCTGACTTCCCTGTGACGAAGTCGCCGGAGTACAAGGCACCTGCCGATGCCGTCGGTCCAGACGCCCTCGATGGCACGGACGCTTTCATCATGCAGGCGGACGGTCGCGGTTGGCTCTTTGCGCCTTCCGGGCTTTCCGATGGCCCCTTGCCTACCCACTATGAGCCGCAGGAGTCCCCGGTTACGAACGTGCTGTATAAGCAGCAGCAATCGCCGACGCGCTTGGCCATCAAGCGCCCGGATAACCTGCAGCGCCCAGAACCGGGTATGCCTGGTGCGGAGGTTTTCCCGTTCGTATTTTCTACTTACCGCCTAACAGAGATGTATACCTCGGGTGCGATGTCGCGCCGCCTGCCTTATTTGGCGGAGCTGCAGCCAGGCCTATTCTGCGAGGTGGATAAGGACTTGGCCGCAAAGCGCGGCCTGGAAAATGGCGAGTGGGCGACGATTATCTCGCCGCGCGGTGTGATTGAGGCGCAGGTCTTGGTCACCGATCGCATGCAGATGTTGAAGATCAATGGGGAAGAATTCCACCAGATTGGCCTGCCCTTCCACTACGGCGAGTCCGAGACCACCGCTGTGGCAGGCGACGGCGTTAACGATCTCTTGGGCCTTACGCTCGAGCCGAATGTGTTTATTCAGAACTCGAAGATCGGCGCCTGCGATATCCAGCCGGGCCGCCGACCTAGGGGAGAAGGCCGCTTGAAGCTGCTCAAGCAGTATCAGGAGCGGGCTCAGTTAAGCGTGGATTCTGGCAATGATTTGTTGTCGGTTCCGGACTCGTTTACCTATAACCCGGAGCCCGAAAAGCATGGCCAGCCTGGGGCGGAAAGTAGTGACGGCGATACGGCGAGTAATGGCGAAGAAGGTAAGTAAATGACTAATCTACTGACCGAGGACGCGGGCCGGCACGGCTATGATTCCTACCGCCGCATGGCCTTTTTCACCGATACGTCTGTGTGCATCGGCTGCAAGGCCTGCGAGGTCGCGTGCAAGGAATGGAACCGCAACCCGGTAGAAGGATATGACGTCACCGGTGATTCCTATGACAACACCGGCGCGCTAGGTGCTAATACGTGGCGGCACGTGGCCTTTGTGGAGCAAAACAATGACCGCATTGAGAAGGCGCGCGAAGAGGGAAAACAGCTTATTTCCCTTGGCATGCCTACCATCGGTGGCACACCGGACGAAGTCGATACCACTCCGCCGGATACGGATACGTTCCGGTGGTTGATGTCCTCGGACGTCTGCAAGCACTGCACGCATGCGGGGTGTTTGGACGTGTGCCCCACGGGCGCGCTCTTCCGCACAGAGTTTGGCACTGTGGTCGTCCAAGATGACGTGTGCAATGGCTGCGGAACCTGCGTGGCGGGGTGCCCCTTCGGCGTCATCGAACGCCGCGATGATGGCGGGGTATCGCTGAAATACGATAAGACCGCGACGGTGGATTATCAGGATAATTCGCACGCCGGTATTAATGTGCTGAAAAAGCTCAAGCAGCGCAAGCCCCAAGGCGCGGACCACACGCCGGGTGAGGCAATGCCGATTAAGAATGTGGGCGTCGCCCAGAAGTGCACCATGTGCTATGACCGCCTGAAACAGGGCGAGCAGCCGGCGTGCTCCAAGACGTGTCCTACCGATTCCATCCAATTCGGTACCTATGAGGACATGCTGGCCGCGGCGAAGGAGCGCGTGCGCGTCCTGCACGAACAAGGCATGACGGAGGCGCGGCTCTATGGCGCCAATGATAACGATGGCGTGGGCGGAACCGGCTCTATCTTCTTATTGCTGGATTCGCCAGAGGTCTATGGCTTGCCGCCGGATCCGCGTGTGCCCACCGCGGATTTGCCGAGCATGTATAAAACCGCGGCGAAGGCCATCGGCGGGATGGCGCTGGCCGTGGCGGGTTCCTTTTTGATTGGAGGGCGTAAATGAGCGGTTTTGATGAGTACCGGCCACCGCAGCCGGAGCGGCCGAATCGCTACCGCAACTTCGACGGGCCGAAGCGCAAGAAGAAGCGCAAGCGCCCGGGGGCGGGTGCGCAGGATGGCTCCAAAGAGGAGCGGATGGCAGAAGACTTCGAGTTTTCTTCCTATTACGGCAGGCCGGTAGTCAAGGCCCCGCCGTGGGAGTGGCCCATCGGTGGGTATTTCTTCTTGGGCGGCATTGCCGGCGGTTCGGGCCTTTTGGCTACCGGTGCACAGGCCGCGGGCAACGCGCCCTTGCGCCGGGCCACGCGGGTAGCGGCCTTTGGCGCGGCGGCCGCTGGATCGGTCTTTTTGATTTTGGATCTGGGCCGACCGGAGCGCGCGTTAAATATGTTCCGCGTATTCAAGGTGACCTCGCCGATGTCGCTCGGATCGTGGCTGCTCGCGGGCTTTTCCACCGCGGCGGCCATTCCTGCCGTGGTAGAGGTGGATGACGCGACCAAGCGGAAGCTGCCGCTGCCGAAGTGGCTGCGCGCGAGCCTAGGGAAGGCCGCGACTCCGGCCGGAGTGGTCACCGGTGTGCTCGGTGGCCCGCTGGCCGGATATACGGCGGTATTGTTGTCTAATACGTCCAACCCGGTATGGAATGACATGAAGCGGCACTTGCCCTATGTCTTTGTATCCTCTGCCTCGGCAGCGGCGTCCGGCCTGGCCATGGTGACCACCCCGGTGAAATACGCCGGTCCCGCCCGGGCCTTGGGCATGGCGGCCGCAGCCAGCGATATCGCGGCGACGAAGGTGCTAGAAAACAACATGGAGCCGGAGCCCCGCGAGGAATTGCATCACGGCACGCCGGGAAAGCTCATGCGCGCCTCGGAATACCTGATCGCCGCTGGCGGCGTGGGCAGCGCGGTGGCGGCGGCGACGAAGTCCCGCGCCGTGTCTGTGGCCTCGGGCCTAGCCTTGCTTGCCGGATCCGCGTGCACGCGCTTTGGCGTGCTCAACGCGGGCCTGGAAGCAGTCAAGAACCCGGCCACCACGATGGGCCCGCAAAAACGCCGCGCGGAGCGGCGCCGGCGCGAGCAGGGGCTTGCCACCGACGTGCTCAGCGCAGGCTAGCGAGGGCGAGCCAGGCTTAGTCGAGGTTGGCAAAGGAATCGGCGAGTTCTTCGCCGATTTCCTGCATGCGCGATTGCTCGGCCTCTAAGGACTCGGAATCGCGGTGGAGGTAGTAGTTCACCGCCGCGTCATGGACCGTGGTCACGCAGGTGGTCGAGATGGCATCCTCGACCTCCCAGGCCGAGCAATAAAAATGCCGGTCCGCGGCGGTGAAATCGAATGGCTTGTACTCATTTCCCGCGCGGCCTTGGGCGGCATTTTGCTTATCGATGTCCTCATTGACCAGTTCCAAGTAGCGCTCCGCCGCCGCATCTGGGTCATCGGGGCATACGGCCTCATTATCGGACTCGTATTTCGTGCCCAGCACGCTAATCTTTTCCGGCGAATCGCCGCCGTAGAGCACGGAAAAGGAATCATCCTCCTCGCTGGTGGAATCGGGATCCTGGTTAGCGCCTATGAGGGTGTCTGGCAGGGAAGTGCGCAGTTCCGATAATTCGATGGGCGAGCAGCTGCGGTTGGTGGTCTCGTCGGCGCAGGCGACAAGGCCCGCGCCGAGGGCGAGGGTGGCAAGGGGCAGGCTAAAAATACGGTGTTTCATCTTAGGAAATGGTGATGTAGGCATCGTTAGAAAGCGGCGTAGTGCGACCGATGACCGGGTAGCCAGGGACCTCGCCGATGATGAGGAGGCCGCCGGAGGTTTGGGCATCGGCAAGCAGCACTAGCTCTTCCTCCGAGAGGGAAGAGGGCTGCAGGTGTGGGCGCACCCAATCCAGGTTGCGGCGCGAACCGCCTGGGATAAAGCCTTCCGCGAGAGCGTCGGTGGCACCGTCTACGGTGGGCACGGCGGAAAAGTCCAGCTCGGCCGACACCCCGGAGGCGCGGCACATCTTGTACAGGTGGCCGAGCAGCCCGAATCCGGTGACATCGGTGGCCGCGCGCGCACCGGCGGCGACCGCATCCTGGGCGGCCTGGCGGTTGAGCGCGGTCATGGAATCGATGGCGGCCTGGGATACCTCGCCGGTGGCCTTGTGCTTATTATTCAAAATGCCCACGCCGATGGGCTTGGTCAGCGTAATGGGCAGCCCGGCCTCAGCGGCATCGTTGCGCATGAGATTATCGGGATCGACGATGCCCGTCGCCGCCATGCCGTACAAGGGCTCTGGGGCGGTAATGGAGTGGCCGCCGGTGATGGAAATGCCCGCCTCGGTGGCCTTATCCATGCCGCCGCGCAGCACCTCGCGCAGGACGTCCAAGCCGAGCTTCTCATTGGGCCAGCCCACGAGGTTGATGGCGGTAATGGGGGTGCCACCCATGGCGTAGACATCAGATAGCGCATTGGCCGCGGCGATCTGGCCCCAGGTATAGGGATCATTGACCATGGGGGTGAAAAAGTCTGCGGTAGAAATCACGGCGAGGCCGTTGTCGATCTTGACCGCTGCGGCATCATCGCCATCGTCGAGGCCGACCAAGACGTTGGGATCGGCCTTGCCGATGAGCCCTTCTACCGCCGATTCCAATTCCCCGGCGGGAATCTTGCAGGCGCAGCCGCCACCGGCGGCGAAAGAGGTTAAATTAATCTGCTCCGTCATGCTGGTCATTTTACCCGTCGGAAAGTGGTGGGGCGGCGGCGGTGGGCCGCGCGCGGGATCTGTAAAGTAGCCAGGCGGAGGCGTACGTGTCCTGGTGGGCGCCCCGGTCTTCAAAACCGGTGAGGCCGAGCATCTCGGTCTGGCAGGTTCGATTCCTGTCCGTCTCCGCCAAAAGCGCGCAAGGAGGAAAACGAGTGCCGAGCCATAACGCTGGTCGCCCCGCGAATAATGCCCGTGATCCCCGCCGGAATTTACCCCGCATGGATGAGCTCTTGCGGCTCCCCGCGGTAGAAAGCGCGCGGGAGATAATCGCCGAACATGCCATCCGCGCCATGATTCAAGGCGTGCTGTCCGCCGCCCGCCGCGGGGACGTGCCCGTTACCGGCGTGGAGGAAGAAATAGCGCGGCGCTTGGCAGACCACAGCACCCATTCCTTGCAGCCGGTCATCAACGCCACCGGCGTGATCATCCATACGAACTTGGGACGCGCACCGCTGCCTGATGCCGCGATCGACGCGCTGCAGGCAGCGGCCGGATATACCGACGTGGAAATGGATCTAGACACCGGGCGGCGCTCGTCCCGGCGCGGTGCCGGTGCCACCCAGGCGCTTTTGGCGGCGTGCCCCGGCGCGGAGGATGCGCTGGTGGTCAATAACGGTGCGGCGGCCTTATTGCTGGCCACGGCCGCGCTGGCGCCGGGCAAGGAGGTCATCATCTCGCGCGGCGAGCTCATTGAAATCGGTGCGGGGTTCCGCCTGCCGGAACTTATTGAATCCACCGCGACGCGCCTGCGCGAGGTGGGCGCGACCAACCGGACGCACCTCCACGATTATGAAGGCGCGCTGGGGGAGGAGACCGGTGCGATTGTGAAGGTGCACCCGTCCAATTTTCGGATTGAGGGGTTTAGCTCCTCGGTGGGCGTGGGCGAGCTGGCGCGCCTGGCGAAGAAGCAGGGTACACACCTCATTGTGGATCTCGGCTCGGGCTTGCTCACCCACGATCCGGTGCTGCCAGACGAGCCCGATATTCATGCGCAGCTCAAGGCCGGGGCGGATATCGTCATCGCCTCGGGCGATAAGCTTTTGGGCGGGCCGCAGGCCGGCATTTTATTGGGCACCAAGGACGCGATTGCGGCGGTGAAAAAGCACCCGTTGGCGCGGGCGGTGCGCATAGATAAGCTGCGGCTTAATGCCCTGGAGGCTGCAATCACAACGCCCGCCAATGCGGTGCAGCAGGCCCTCCACCTTGACCCGGCGCGCCACCGCGCGCGCACCGAGGCCATCGCCGCGGCGGTGGGCGGCGAGATTGTTGAGCACGCTGGCCGCGTGGGCGGGGGAGGAGCCCCCGAGTACCCGCTGCCCGGCGTTGCGGTGGCGCTGCCGGAGGAACTTGCGCCAAAACTGCGACAGCACACCCCACCGGTGGTGGCGCGCCAGCACCAAGGCCGCTGCCTCATTGACGTGCGCTGCGTGCCCGAGGCCCAGGACAAGGAGCTCATCGCGGCCATCCGGGCGGTGATGTAGGTGTACGTCATCGCGACCGCCGGCCACGTCGATCACGGCAAGTCCAGCCTGGTGCGCGCCTTAACGGACATGGATCCGGATAGGTGGGCTGAGGAAAAGCGCCGCGGGCTGACCATTGACTTAGGCTTTGTGTGGACGTCGCTGCCTTCCGGTGCGGACGTGGCCTTTGTCGATGTCCCCGGCCACGAAAAGTTCTTTGGCAATATGCTCGCCGGGGTGGGGCCTGCCTCCGTGGTGCTCTTCGTGGTCGCCGCGGACGAGGGCTGGCAGGCCCAATCCACCGACCACCGCGACGCGCTGCACGCGCTGGGTATCGAGCACGGCATTATCGCCCTGACCCGCAGCGACCGCGCCGATGAAAAGCGCCGCGCGGAGGTCACCGCCCAAGTGCGCACGCAGTTTTCTGCCACGCCGCTTGCCGATGCCCCCATCATCCCCGTTTCCTCCCACACCGGCGAGGGCCTGGCGGAACTGGGCGCGGCGCTCGATGATTTGGTCGCCCGCGTGCCCGCACCCGACACCGATGCCCCTGTGCGCCTGTGGATCGACCGCGCTTTTAGCGTCAAGGGCGCGGGAACCGTGGTGACCGGGACGCTGAGCGTTGGCACGCTGCGCACCGGCGATGCCCTGGTGCTCTCCACCGCAGAGGGCGCCAATCGCGTGGAGATCCGCGGCCTGCACAGCGAAAATACCGCGCAGGAATCCTTGGGCCCCGTAACACGTGCCGCGGTTAACCTGCGCGGGGTCGATGCCGCCGATATCCACCGCGGTGACCTGCTGCTGAGCCCCGATGCGTGGCGCGGCGTCGATACCGTGGACGTCCACCGCACCTTTGGCACCGCGCTTGATGAACTGCCCGATAACCTCGTGGTCCACTGCGGCACCGCCGGGATAGAAGCGCATCTGCGGCCGCTGTCAGCGGATTTTGCCCGCCTGCGCCTAACGCGCGCTCTGCCGCTAGTCCTCCTGGATCGCTTGGTTGTCCGCAGCCCCGGTGGCCGCCATGTCAGCGCCGGCGTGGAGGTCATCGACGTGCGCCCGCCGGAGTTAGACCGCCGCGGTGCCGCCCGCAAGCGGGCTAACGCACTGGCTGAGTTAAGCTCCTTCCGCAATCCTTCCTCCTACCTGCAGCGCGTGGGCTATGCCCGGCGCGTGGACTTGGAATTCGATGGTTATGACACCGACGCCGCCCCGCAGGGCGTCATTAACTTCGACCAGTGGTGGATTGCCGCCCGCCAGGTAACGCGCTGGAAAGAAGCGCTGACTACCGCGCTGCAGGAACACGCCGCGGCTAACCCGCTCGCACCCGGGATGCCCCGCAAGGCGGCACTCGATGCCTTGGGGCTCACGGACAACGCGCTCCTGCGCCTGGCGGTAGCCGCCGCGCACGCGGAGGAATCCGAAGGGCTTATCCGCCTGCCCGGCCACAGCGTGGATCTCGGCGCCGCCGAGACCGCCGTGGCCGAATTGGAGAGCAGGTTAAATAAGGATCCCTTCGCGGCACCAGAGGCGCACGAACTTAAAGAGCTGGGGTTGAGCGAGAAAGAACTGGCCGCCGCCGAGCGCGCCGGGCGCCTGCTACGCCTCAAAGACGGCATCATCCTCTTACCGGACGCACCGGGCAAGGCACGGGAGCTCCTAGAAGAACTCGAGCAGCCCTTTACCCTGTCCGCCGCGCGGCAAGCGCTGGGGACCACCCGCCGGGTGGCCATCCCTCTGCTGGAATACCTCGATGCCCACGGCATTACCCGCCGCGGCGAGGGCGGCAAGCGCACGCTGCGCTAAACAGAGGCGGCCGACCTATTTGCGGTGGTTTCCGCCGCGCGGGCGGGACTGCTCGCGCGCCACGCGCCGGGCGCGCACGCGGGCGGACTCGGAAGAAAAGCGGCCCGGTTCCTCCGCTACGGGAAGCGCGCGCCAGCTCAGGTTCTGTGAGCCCGGCATGGACGAGACCAAGTCAGCCAAGCCGCTGCTAGCAGGCGGTGCCGCAGCCTCGCCCTCGTCGCGGGCACGAGGTGCGGGCGAGGCTTCGGCAGAACCAGTGACCGCAGTGTCTACATTGGTATCGGGACTGACCGGGCGGCGGGAGCCGGTGGGAAGATCGCCGGCAATGTCGGCGGACTCCAGCGCGAACTCCCATTCCTCGGGCGGGGCTGGGGTGGTAGGACGGGAAGTGGTGGCATTAGGCAGCACGGTGCGGCCGGACGGCACGCGCAGGGGCGGTACCGCAGGGGAGAATAATTCGGCTTCTGTGGCATCCGCTACCGGGATATCTATCGCGATCATCCCGCCGCCGCTATAGGCACGGGCGGCCAACACAGTACCGGCCTCTTGCGCCGCCGCATACGCGGTGCGCAGGCCCGGCAGCTGGCTTAATGCCCCGCACGGTCCCAGCACAGTATCGCCACAGGAGGCCACGACGGCGTTATCGATGACCTTGAGCGTGACAAAGAATTGCTGCGTATCAAAGTGAGATAGCTGCTCATCGGTCAGATCGCCTGCCCCAGTATCAATCACTGCACCATGGCCGCCGGCAAGAAGTACTGATTCGGCCGGTTGGTCATTGACCGGTAGCAGCCACGGCCACAGCCCGAGGGAGACGGCGACCTCGAGTTCGCCGTCAACGATGCCGACCGTGGCCACCGTCTGCGGGGTGGCCTGTGAGGCCTTCAATCGGTGCAGGTCAGGGTATTCGGCCGCCTCAACCTCATCGAGAAAACCGATGAAGCCAAACTCCGAACGCACCCGCCAGCCGTTGGAGTAGGTATCGGGCTCTAAAGAGACATCGATAAGAGCAGGCTGACTACCCACGCCAGGAATGCTCAGCACCGTGCCGGAGATGACATGTTCCAAGATGGCGACGTGTTCGACGCCGAAGTAGCTGGTCGCAAGCGGGTAGGGCACCATAGGAAAAGTAACTCCAAAGCTTTAAAGCGGGGCGTAACGTACGGATCTCATTTTACGCATGTGGGGGTAAAACAGCGCTTAGTCGGTGGTTTTAGCCAATGTTCGTTAACGTATTAATGATTCCCTCAAGTTGAAAAGTGCATAACGAAATAGGAGTAGGGCTTTGTCATCTAATTCATCGCCCCGGCCCGATAACGGAACCACCAATGGGCTGGAAAACGTTAATAATACGGAAGAAAGCCAAAAGCGCGTGCGCGGTGCCAAGCGCATCCTGCACGACATCATCTACCCGCACAATATCCACCCCGCCTTGGTCCCTGGCGTATCCATCGAGGACCAAAAGGTTAAATACGGTGTGGATAAGACCATCCTGAGCGTCGTCGGTGGGCTCGTTATCGCCTTCGTGGTGTGGGGAGTGCTCGCCCCCGAACAGGTCTTTAATACCTCCTCTACGGCCCTGGACTGGGTTATGCGCAACCTAGGCTGGATCTTTACGGCGCTGGCCACCTTCCTGATGTTCCTGCTGCTGATTCTGGCCTTTTCCAAGTACGGGAAAATCCCACTCGGCGTGGATGGCGAAAAGCCGGAGTTTTCCACGATTAGCTGGGCCGCCATGCTCTTTGGTGCGGGCATCGGCATCGGGCTTATCTTCTTCGGACCCTACGAACCGCTTACCCATTATCTCTCGCCGCGCCCAGGTGCCTATGAGGCCGCCAGCGATGAAGCGGTGCTTGGCGCGCTGGCCCAATCGGCCATGCACTGGGGCCTTAATGCGTGGGCCATCTACGCCATCGTCGGGCTGTGCGTGGCCTATGTATCCTTCCGCCGCGGGCGCGTACCCCTGATGAGCTCTATCTTGATGCCGCTTTTTGGCAACCGCTCCACCGATTCCACACCGGCGCGCATTATCGATGGCCTGGCTATCATCGCCACCCTCTTTGGCACCGCGGCCACTTTGGGAATTGGCGCGCTGCAGATCGGCCGCGGCGTGGAAATCGTCAGCGGCTGGTCCACCGCCGGCAATACCGCGGCGTTGGTCATCATCATTGTGCTGTCCATCGGCACCATCTTTTCCGCAGTGTCTGGTGTGGCTAAGGGCGTGCGGTGGCTATCCAATATCAACCTGGCATTGGCGCTGGGCATCGCCATCTTCTTCTTCGTCATCGGACCAACCGCCTTGCTGGCCAATATGATGCCCGCGGTCATCATCGAGTACCTCGATAACACCCCCGAAATGTTGTCCGCCAACATGGGCGAGGGCGAAGATATGGTCTCCTTCCTATCCTCGTGGACCACGTTCTACTGGGCGTGGTGGGTATCCTGGTCGCCGTTCGTCGGCGTATTCGTGGCCAAGATTTCCCGCGGTCGCACCATCCGCCAATTCGTCCTTGGCGTGCTGTTTATTCCTTCCGCTATCATCATCGCCGCTTTTACCATCTTGGGCGGCACCACCATTTGGCTGCAGCGCCGCGATGGCGATATCGCCCCCGATGGCACAATCGATTCCATGCCGGCGGCCGAAGACATCTTCTTTAACGTCTTGGACCATTTCCCCGGATCCAATTGGATGGCCCCGCTGGTCATTGTCATGCTCGTGGTATTTTTCATCACCACTGCGGACTCAGCCTCGCTGGTCAACTCCCAGCTCACCCAGCGCGGCAACCCACAGCCGAAAGCCACTGTTACTGTCTTTTGGGTGATTTGCATGGCGGGCATCGCCGTGGTTATTCTCATCTCCGGCGGCAAAAACGCGCTGCAAGGCCTGCAAAACCTCATCACCATTACGGCGCTTCCCTTTGCCGTCATCATCGTGTTGATGTGCATTGCCCTGATTAGGGAACTGCGCCACGATCCGGCCTCCATCCGCCACTATTACGAGCACCAGGCCGTGTCCAATGCGGTCATCCACGGCGTGCGCGAATACGGCGATAACTTTGCCCTGTCGGTCGAGCCCACTGCGGGAGACTCCGATTACGCCACCGGCGGCGAATTTGATTCCACCGCCGCAGAGGTCACTGAGTGGTACGCGCGCACCGATGAGGAGGGCCATGCTATCGGTTACGACTACAAGGCTGGCCGCTACGTGGATGATGATCCTTCGGTGGCCGATGGCGAGTTCGTCTCTGGCTCCACCGATGACGATGCACAGACTCCGCCCGCTCATTAAGGCTCGATAATTTTAGTTAGGTACAGTCACAGACCATGACCTTGTCCACGTTCGCCTTCGCCTTTGGATTGGTCCTGCTCTCGGGCCTGTCCACCTCCATCGGCGGGGCGCTGGCGGTGGGAAAGCGCCAGCCAGGGCCCGCGTTTATGGCCGCGGCCCTGGGCCTTTCGGCGGGTGTGATGCTTTACGTTTCCTTCATGGAAATCCTGCCGGAAGGCATAGATCAGCTTAGCGATGCCCTCGGGGGTGAAAAACCCGGCACCTGGGCCGCGGTAGGGGCCTTCTTTGCCGGTATTGCGGTCATCGCGATTATTGACCGGATGGTGCCAGAAGAAATTAACCCGCACGAACCGGGCACGACGGAAGAAGACGCCCGCCGGGGCAGGTTGATGAAGACGGGCGTATTTACCGCAGTAGCGCTGGGCTTACACAATTTCCCGGAGGGCTTTGCCACCTTCTTATCGGGCCTGGAGTCCAAGGAGATTGCGGTGCCGGTGGCCGTGGCGATTGCCATTCACAATATCCCGGAAGGCATCGCCGTCGCGGTGCCGCTGCGGGAGGCGACCGGCTCGCGCAAGAAGGCCTTCTGGTGGGCCACGCTTTCCGGACTGGCTGAACCACTCGGCGCGCTCATCGGTTTTGGCCTGCTCATGCCGGTATTGGGGCCTGCCACCATGGGCATTAGCTTTGCCGCCGTGGCAGGAATCATGGTGTTTATTTCCCTCGATGAGCTGCTTCCCACCGCGGAAGAAACTGGCGAGCACCACTACGCCATCTACGGCCTTATCGCCGGCATGGCCATTATGGCGGTATCGCTCATGCTGTTTATGTAATTCTTAGTGTTGCGCTGCCGAGGTGGCAGACGGCGAGCCGGTTGAGGCCTTGACGGCTATGACAATGCTGGCGATGACAAGGCCGAGGATGAGCCCGCACACCATGGACAGGCCGGTTTCGGCCAGCCAGCTCAGCGCACCGTTGTGGATATGTTCAGTGGCGGCCTCGATAAGCTCGTGCGGCTGGTCCACCCCGAATTCATGCAGGCCCGTGGTGACGATATGCCCGCCTACCCACAACATGGCGGCGGTACCGATAATGCCGATGATATCGAGCACGATGGGCATGCCCTTGACCAGGGCATTGCCAAGAAGAGAGTTGCCATCGCGGCGCTGGGTTAAGGCAAGTCCGATGTCATCCATCTTGACCAGCAGCCCCACGGCGCCGTAGACGCCCAGGGTCAAGATGATGCCGACGGCAATGAGCGCGCCGAGGCGCAGCCAGAAGGGCTGATCGATGACCTCATTTAAGGAAATTACCATGATTTCAGCGGACAGGATGAGATCGGTGGTGATGGCGGATTTCACCAGGCTATCTTCGGCCTCGGGGCCCTTGTGCTGGACGGTATCGGTGGCATCGCTTGGGCTGGAGTGGAAGAAGGAGAGGATCTTTTCCGCGCCTTCGAAACACAAATAGGTACCGCCGCACATCAAGATGGGCGTGAGCGCCCACGGCGCGATCCAGGACAGGATCATCGCAATCGGCAAGATGATGACGAGCTTATTGATGAGCGAGCCCTTGGTGATACGCCAGATCATCGGCAGCTCACGCTGCGGTTTGATGCCCTCGACGTATTGCGGGGTTACCGCGGCATCATCGACGACGACGCCGATGGCCTTCATGGAGGTCTTGCCGCCTAGGGCGGCCACATCGTCGACGCTGGAGGCGGCGGCGCGGGCGATTAAGGAGACATCATCAAGCAGGGCGAAAAGGCCACCGGCCATGGCTTATCCTTCGGGGGCTAAAGTTACGTTTTCTGACCAGGACAAGTTTATGCCGTGGTGGGCAAGCCAGGCCATAGCATCGTCGCCGTGGCGGGTAATGCCTTCGACCGCGTTCAGGGTGGTATCGATGGCGAGCTCGGCGTCCTCGGCGGAAATGAGGCCCGCAGACGTCGCCGCGGAGAGCTCGTCGATGTCGAGGACGGTGATGGGCTCGCCGGTGGTGGTCACCAGGTCAACGTAGAGATCGCGGGTGGTCCACTCGTTGCCGTGGCGCTGGATTTCGGCGACGTCGATATAAAAGTCCTGCTCTACCTCAACGCCGGGGCGGAAGTGGAAGATATTCGCGCGCAGGTTGAGGCTTGGCAGCAGCCAGGATTCGAGGTAGCCAAAGCGCGGGTGATCGGCGCCGCGGGCCATGTACAGGCCGAACTCGGTTTCGGTGTAGGTATCGACTTGGCGGAGGTAACCCTTGGGATCGGTATTGGTAAAACCCGCGGTATTAAAGGTCTCGCGCTTGACTGGGTGGAGATCAACGGCCATTACTTCACCTCCAGGAAGGCGGCGGTGGGGGCGAAATCGCAGCGCGCCTCGGTGGTATTAACGGAACCGGAAAGCAGCGCGATGACCAGGCCCTTGCCCGTGTGCGCGGTGCCGGAGAGCGTCGTGGGCCCATCCTGGTTAATGCCGTTATTGTGCAGCGGGGTAATACCGCTTTGCAGGGTATTGATATTGAACCACTGCACGTGCATGCCGCCTTGATCCGGTGCTGCCGGTGGGGTGCCCAGGGCGGTAAAGAGGAAGGCGGTCTCGCCCTCGCCGGCACCGGGGGCGGGAATCTCCGTGGGGCCGGGGACCGCGATGGCAGAGCCGGTGGCGGCGTTGGTGCCGCCGATGCAGTGCGCGGAGACGGTGGGCCAGTAGAACTGCCGGAAGTGCGGGTTATCGCCCTGTGGTAAGGCGACGCCGCCATCGCCGTCGCCGTTGCCGGCAAAGAAGGCCAGGCCTGACAGGATGGCATTGCGGGCCTCTTCAGGGATCCATGGCTGCGCGGCAAAGGCGCGCACGCGGTCCTGGGTCTCCGGGGTGGGGCGGCCGAGCTCATCTAAGGGGCTGGCGGGCAAGTGCTGCTGTGCCAGCGAGGAGAGGTCCGGGGCGAAGGCCTGCGCGGGCGCAACCAGGGGAGAGGCAAGGCCAATTAGTGCGGCGGTGGCAGCGGCGATATAGCCGGTGCGCCCGCTTAGGCGCCAAGAGGTTCGGGCGTGGCTCACGGTATCAGGTCCTTGTTGTCTCGCGGAGGGAAAGCAGTACGGCCCCATTAATCACATCAGTAACAATAATAACTCTAGTAACGATAGTGATCCGCTGGGAAGTGTCAAGTACTAGGTCGTTTCGAGCGCGCGAGACGTTACGGGGTGGCATAGGTCGCGTCTTGGCTCCCCGATGCTGCACTATGCCCTGTTAGGGGGTATCGTAGGACGTCGTTCAAGAACATTTCTCGCGCACCAGCGCTTGTAGATCCTCCGAAGGAGAACCCAACTAGTGAGTAATACCGAGTTCCGTAATGTTGCCATTGTCGCGCACGTTGACCATGGCAAGACCACGTTGGTCAACGGCATGCTGGAGCAGTCCGGTGCCTTTGGCGAACACGGTGAGCACACGGACCGCGTCATGGACTCCAACGATCAGGAGCGCGAGCGCGGCATTACCATTTTGGCCAAGAACACGGCCATCCGCCGCCAGGGTCTGGGCAAGGACGGCGCAGACCTCATCATCAACGTCATCGACACCCCGGGCCACGCCGACTTCGGCGGCGAGGTCGAGCGCGGCATTTCCATGGTGGACGGCGTTGTGCTGCTTGTCGATGCCTCTGAGGGCCCCCTCCCACAGACCCGCTTCGTCCTGACCAAGGCGCTCGAGGCCAAGCTGCCGGTTATCGTCTGCGTGAACAAGACCGACCGCCCCGATGCCCGCATCGACGAGGTTGTTACCGAGTCTCAGGACCTGCTGCTGGAAATCGCCGCCGGCCTCGAGGATGAGGAAGCCGCAGCCGCCGCTGAAGAGCTGCTCGATCTCCCGGTCCTGTACGCCTCTGGCCGCGCCGGCGTTGCCTCCACCGAGAACCCGGGCGATGGCAACGTTCCCGATAGCGAGGACCTGCAGGCGCTTTTCGATGTCATCTACAACGTCCTGCCCGAGCCTTCCGCTACCGTCGATGCCCCGCTGCAGGCGCACGTGACCAACCTGGACGCCTCCGACTTCCTCGGCCGTATCGCGCTGCTGCGTATCTACGCCGGCCGCATCAAGAAGGGCCAGCAGGTGGCTTGGATCCACTACGACGATGAGGGCAACCAGCACACCAAGACCGTCAAGGTCGCCGAGCTGCTGCGCACCGTCGGCTTCGAGCGCCAGCCGGCCGAAGAGGCCATCGCCGGCGATATCGTCGCCATCTCTGGTATCTCCGATGTCATGATTGGTGACACCATCGCCGATCCAGAAAACCCCGAGGCCCTGCCGCGCATCACCGTTGATGAGCCGGCCATCTCCATGACCATCGGCGTCAACACCTCGCCGATGGCAGGCCGCGGCGGTGGCACCAAGCTGACCGCCCGCATGGTCAAGGCCCGCTTGGAGCAGGAGCTTATCGGTAACGTCTCCCTGCGCGTGCTGCCCACCGAGCGCCCCGATACCTGGGAGGTTCAGGGCCGCGGCGAGATGGCTCTGTCCGTGCTCATCGAGTCCATGCGTCGCGAGGGCTTCGAGCTGACCATCGGTAAGCCGCAGGTTGTGACCCAGCAAATCGATGGCAAGACCTACGAGCCTTATGAGATCCTCACCATCGATTCCCCGTCGGAGCACCAGGGTGCGATCACCCAGCTGCTGGCCTCCCGCAAGGGCCAGATGCAGTCCATGGACGTGCGCGAGGGTGACTGGGTGCGCATGATCTTCCGCGTTCCCGCCCGCGGACTCATCGGTTTCCGCACCCAGTTCATGACCGAGACCCGCGGTGCCGGCATCGCCAACTCCATTTCCGATGGCCTCGATGTGTGGGCCGGCGAAATCAAGTCCCGCGCCACCGGCTCCCTCGTGGCTGACCGCACCGGCCAGATCACCCAGTACGCACTGATGCAGCTGGCTGACCGCGGCAACTTCTTCGTCGAGCCAGGCGCCGAGGCCTACGAAGGCATGGTGGTAGGTGCCAATAACCGCGATGAGGATATTGACATCAACATCACCAAGGAAAAGAAGCTGACCAATATGCGCTCTGCCACCGCAGACGCCACGGTCACCCTGGCCAAGGCCCACACGCTCTCGCTGGAAGAGGCGCTGGAATTCTGTGGCAACGACGAGTGCGTCGAGGTCGCCCCAGACGTGCTGCGCGTGCGCAAGCTGGAGCTTTCCGCCACCGACCGCAAGCGCGCCGCCTCCCGCGCTAAGCAGATGAAGAAGTAATCTGCCCTCGGTCTAAGTCGTGGCTGCGGTTGATGCCGCAACCGCCGTGATAATCGCCGTCGTCTCCTGCAGTATGGTTTTTACCGCAGAGGCGGCGGCATCGTCGTAATCCACCTGTTGTTTTAATTCTTTGATGCGGTTGCGCATCTCTCGGCGTTTCATTTCGGGCGCGTCCTCCTTGAGCAGGGGATAGGCCCCTTTAACCTCGCGGAGAATATCCAAGATAATCATGTCTTTGACGCTTGGGTTTTGGGTGCCATCAAGCACCGCAGCGAGCCTCTCGCGCACCTCATCTTCTAGCGCCGTGTCCGTCATGATGTAGCGGTCGCCACCCAGCTGCCACCACGCGGCATCCTCAATCTCCAATTGGCCGTGGTCCCTAAAATCCTGGGCAATCTTCTCGCGCGGGGAGAACCACCTCGCCTGCAGTAGCGTCTTGACCGAGCTGGTCCGGCGCTCGTGCAGGCCATCCCACGCCCAGGCAAGCACTGGGTGCTCTGGCTTTTTATCCGTGGCGTGCACCTTATTCTTTGCACTTATGCCAACCGCGTCATGCATGAGTAAATCGCTAAAAAGGCCGGCGCTCAAGGCGGTCTCGTTGTTGGTCACTGCCTCCTTTTTACCGTTGTCCTTGGTCAGCAGGAGGAACATTTCTTGGCAGATAAGCATGGTGGGGTAATCCCTTCAACAGTGATTTTGTCCGAGTTTAGCGCGCAGAATCTTCGTGTGGCGGGAAGTAGGTACTAAAGTAGTCCGCGATGAAAAATAGTCTCAAGGCTCGTGCACTTGCTGCCACTGCCGCCATCGGCCTCGCGTTTGTCAGCGGGTGTTCGGCCAATCCTGGCCCACCGCCGGTGGTAGAAGATTCGGACGACCAGGAATCTACCGTCCAAGAAACGGAATCAACCACGGCCGCGACGGACGATGGTCCGCCGCGCGCGGAGGAAGACGATTCGCGGCCCACCATTTCCATCGGCGTCGATCCACTGCGCGCTGGCCTTAACCCACACTTGGTGGCCAATAACTCCGAGCTCGTGGATCAAATCGCGGAGCTGGTCTTGCCCTCGACATTCCACTGGGGCCGCATGGACACAGACGTTCTGGAATCTGCCACGGAGGTCACCGCGCCGGAGGGCGTGGCCCAACGGGTGCGCTACGTTATTGCCTCTCCCGCGCAGTGGTCTGACGGCACCCCGATTTCCGGTGCGGATTTCAACTACTTGTGGAAGAAGATGACCACGACCGCAGGCGTCAAGGACCCGGCGGGCTACCGCGCCATTTCCGCGGTGACCACATCCGATGGCGGCCGCGTGGTCACGGTGGATTTTGCCGAGCGGGTTAAGGATTGGAAGCAGCTATTCAACCAGCTCCTTCCCTCGCACCTGCTGCAAAATGCCGATTTTGATTCGGTGCTGGCCAATGACATCCCTGCCTCCGCCGGCCGCTTCGCGGTCGATAGCGTGGACCGCAGCCGCGGGGTCATCACGCTCAACCGCAATGATCGCTTTTGGGGCGCTGACCCCGCCCACATCGATGTCGTCCAGCTGCGCGAGGTACGCGATAGCACCCAGGCGCTGAATATGCTGCGTTCCGGTCAAATTGGGTTCGCGGACTTTACCCCGGACCAAACCTCGCAGGAAGCGCTCGGACTGCTGGGCCACGTAAGCGATAAGACGGTCACCCGCCCGCGCCAGCTGCGCTTGCACATGTCCACCGAGCAGGGTGCGTTAGAGGATGCGGCTGCGCGGCGCGGTCTGGCCTCGCTTATCGATACCGGGCAGGTTGCCCGGCTGGCCACCGGCCGCGCCTCTAACCTGAAGGCCGGGCATAATCCGGTCTCCGGGGAAGCAAACCTGACGGCGCTGCGCGAGCGCGCCAGCAAGAAGCCCATCCGCTTCGCCGTCGATCCGACCAGCCCCACGGCTTTGGCTGCGGCAAATACGCTTTACGATGTCCTCGAGGCCCACGGCATCCCCGCTGAGGTCACCACCGATAGGCTTACCACAATTACCTCTAAGCTGCTTCCTGAAGGCAAGGTGGATGCGGTGGTGACCTGGGAGGATATCACCCTAACTTCGCTCTCTGCGGCGAGTATCTTCAATTGCGCCGAAGACCAGCCGCTCGCCGGGGACCTCTCCGGATTCTGCCCCGACAACGCCGCCGAGACGCGCATGGACATTCTCTCCGGAAAAATCAGCCCCTCAACCGCGCTGGGCCGAATCCGCGAGATCAATGCCCAGGACGTGTTGTACGTCCCGCTCTTAGATGAAACGCGTGTGCACGCGCTAGGGGAGGGTATTGTAGGCCCCGGCCAAAGTATTGATGATTGGGATAAAGGGCTGGTCACAGCGCCGGTTTGGAGGAAAGATGAGGACTAAGGACTTGGCGGGCTACCGCGTTGTTGCGGTGCACGCGCACCCTGATGATGAGACGCTTTTTACCGGCGGCACCCTTGCCACCCTGGCCGCGCGCGGTGCGCAGGTCACGGTCATCACCCTTACCCTTGGCGAGGACGGCGAGGTCATCGGTGCGCCCTATCAAGGCCTGGCCGAGCACCACCAGCTCGGTGGCTTCCGTGCCCGCGAATTGGCCTGTGCCCTCTCCGCTCTAGGAGTAGAAGGCATACAGCTGGGCGGATTCGGCCACTTCCACGATTCCGGCATGGTGGGTTCTCCTTCTCATGACAACCCCCGCGCGCTGGTCAATCGCCTGGATGAGGCCGTAGACCTGCTCCGCGCGGAATTAGATGTTCTCCAGCCGCACGCCATCCTGACCTATGGGCCAGACGGTGGCTATAACCACCCGGACCACGTGGCGGTGCATAGGGTGGTGGAGAAGGCGGCATCGGCAAGCACGCGCATCTGGTGGGCGATCTTTGACCGCGCCGCCAATTACGCCGGCCTGGACACGCTCGACGCGCCCGCGGGTTGGCGCAAGCCCGATGCCGCGTACCTGGATAACTTCACCACCGCCGGCGCGGATCTGGCCTTCGCGCTTGACGATGCTGCCCTAAACGCCAAACGCGCCGCCATGCGCGCCCACGCCACGCAAATCTGGCTGGCCGATGGCACCACCACCGCCACCAACCCCGAGGCCGCCGTGGCCGCCGTGCACGACCCAGCCGCTGTGCCAGGGGCCTACTGCCTGTCCAATAGATTACTGATGCCGTTGCTGCGCGCCGAATACTTTCAACTCGGCCGGGGCGAGCCCGCAACCGACCTCCTAGGGGAGCTGTAATGCGCACTGATTTTAGCCGCGGTGAGCAGGTCACCGGCCTCATCTGGCTCTCCCTCGGCGCCCTGCTATCGCTGTTCCTAGAGGTCATTTACCTTACCGCCCGGATTCCCCTGGCTGATGGCGCGAGCATCGCGTTTCCCATCACCATCGTCATCGCCGCCGCCTTTAACGTGGTGCTAACCCGTACGGCGCGGCTGTGGAGTGATCGAACTTATATCGTGGCCATCCCGCTCATAGTGTGGGGCCTGGGATTTTTCGCGCTTATGCTGCTGGTTCCGATTACCGGTGATGTCATCGTCGGCAATAATATTCTCAGCTTGCTCCTGCTTTTGGCCGGAATCGGCGGCGGCGTTTGGCCTTTCCTAAAGCAGAAGTGACATACTATATTTCATCCCCAAACCCATGAAATCAGGAAGATTCAAGGATTCTCCATGACTTATACAATCGCTCAACCTTGCGTTGATGTAATGGACCGCGGCTGTGTTGAGGAATGCCCCGTCGATTGCATTTACGAAGGCAAGCGCATGCTCTACATCCACCCAGATGAATGCGTGGACTGCGGCGCCTGCGAGCCCGCATGCCCGGTAGAGGCCATCTTCTACGAGGACGACGTTCCCGATGAGTGGATCGATTACAACGATGCCAACGCAGCATTCTTCGATGACTTGGGCTCACCCGGTGGAGCGGCAGCCCTCGGCCCGCAAGATTTCGATGCGTCAATGGTAGCCGCGCTGCCCCCACAGAATCAGGAGTAATTCATGGCCCGCACACCGCTAGGACAATCGCTTCCAGATTTCCCCTGGGACTCGCTGGCTGGCGCCAAGAAGAAGGCCCAGGCGCATCCAGATGGAATCGTTGACCTTTCGGTAGGCAACCCCGTAGATCCGGTCGCCCCTGGCGTGCAGCTGGCGCTGTCCTCTGCCGCCGAGACCCCCGGTTATCCGCAAACGCAGGGCACGCCCGAGCTGCGCGAAGCCATCGCCTCCGCTCTCCGCCGCCGCTATCACATGGACGTGGACCGCGTCCTGCCCGTGGTGGGCACGAAGGAGGCCATCGCGTGGCTGCCCACCCTGTTGGGCATGCGCGGCGAGACCGTCGCCTTCCCCTCGGTGGCCTATCCCACCTACGAGGTCGGCGCCCTCCTCGCTGGGGCCACTCCGCTGCGAGCCGACGACGACTTCCAGGACGCCTCCCTGGTATTTATCAACTCCCCGTCCAATCCTACCGGCCGCGTCGCTGGGGTAGAGGAGCTGCGCTGCATCGTGGCTTGGGCCCGCTCGACGGGCGCCATCATCGCCTCCGACGAGTGCTACATGGGCTTGGGCTGGAACGATGACAACCCGCCGGTATCCATCTTGGATCCGCGCGTGACCGACGGCGATAACACCGGCCTTATCTCCATGCATTCGCTGTCCAAGTCCGCGAATATGGCCTCCTACCGCGCCGGATTCTTCGCCGGCGATAACGACCTCATCGCGGAGCTCTTGGAGCTGCGCAAGCACGCCGGCCTCATCGTGCCAGGCCCGATTCAGGCGGCCATGGTTGCCGCGCTTGACGATGACCCCACCGAAGCCCTCCAGCGCCAGCGCTACGCCGCGCGCCGCGCCGAATTGATGCAGGCGCTTATCAAAGCGGGCTTTACCATCGACCACTCGGATGCCGGCCTGTATCTCTGGGCCACCCGCGGCGAAGGCTGCCGCGAGACCATCGACTGGTTGGCTTCCTTGGGCATCCTCGCTGCACCTGGCGACTTTTACGGCCCCTCGGGTGCGCAACACGTGCGCATCGGCTTAAACGGTACCGACGAGCGGGTGCGCGCCGCTGTCGAACGCCTCGCCAGTGCCTAACTCGCCTCGCGCGTTTCGCCCGCCTGCGCGGGAGGGGATTTCTCCCCGCAAGGTGGTCTTGCGCGATCGCGTTCCTTTAGAAGGCGAGTACTGGGCCGCCCGTGCCGGGGACTCACCCTTTCCGGAGGGAACCCTCCTTCCCGCGGACACGGTACTTTCGCGGCCCATTCCCGCGTGGTATCACCCCTTCGTCCCGCCGGAGGAACCGATCCCCTATGTCTACACCGTCGTCCACGCGGATGAAAACATCATTGTTGCCGATAAACCGCACTTTCTTCCCACCACCACGAATGGCCGTTTGCAGCGCGAAACCCTGCAAACTCGCCTGCGCGTGGACTTCGGCGAAGACGAAATCGTGCCGCTCCACCGCCTTGACCGCCTCACCGCAGGCCTTGTCATCTGCTCGCGCAATCCCGCGACCCGCGCGCCCTACCAGCGCATCTTCCTGGAGGGGAGGGCGGTGAAGAGGTATAGGGGCATCGTCAAGCAGCCGCTTTTCTGCGATGAGGAAATCAGGCTGCCTATGCACAAGCCGCGGGGCAGCAGGCAGGTGCTCGTGGCTGATAATGGCACGCCGACCTCGACGTATGTGCGCGCTGCGGGGCGGGAGGTGACCATGTGGCCGCGGACGGGGCATACGCACCAGCTGCGGGTGCTACTGAACCATCTTGGGCGCCCGCTCATCGGCGATGACACCTATCCCACGCCGCGTCCGCTCAGCCTCTACGATTTCTCGCGCCCGCTTTCCTTGCTGCACGAAACTATATCTTTTAGAGATCCTTTATCACATTCGGAGCGTCAGTTTTTCAGTTCGCGGGGCTTAGGAACTACAATCAGGTAATTACTAACCTCCGGCAAGAAAGGCGGCTCATGGCAGACCTCAGCGTTGCGCGCTTTGCGTCCAATTTTGGGCAATTCCTTAAGTTCGGTCTTGTCGGCGGCTCGGGTACCGCGGTTAACCTCTTCGTGTATTTTCTCGCGCAGAAACTCTTTGGTGCGGCGGATATCTTTGCCGAGGACCCCTTCATGAACCTCTTCGGTTCTGCATTCCACATCCGCTGGTACCACGTCTTTGCCACCATCTCCTTCCTCGTGGCCAATACCTGGAACTACCAGCTCAACCGCATGTGGACCTTTCGGACCGTGTCCAAAGTGTCCTGGATTCGCGGTTTCTTCCCGTTCCTTTTGGCGGGAATCGGAGCGTTTATCGTCAGCCAGGTCATCCTGACGCTGCTAATGAACCCCAACTCGCCCGTGGGCCTGCCCACCGATGTCTTTGATAACTCCACCGGATTGCGCACCAAGTCCTATTGGGCGCAGGCCATTTCCATCGTCGTGGCGATGCCTATCAACTTCATCATCAACAAGCTCTGGACGTTCCGCTCCAAGCCCAATAAGCCAGTCGTCGTCGACGAGGTCGCGCCGGTTTAACTACCCGCCCTTCGCCGCCGGCCACGGCCCTGCCATCCGCACAGCCCCAGCCGCCCCAGCCGCCCTTCGCGCTCACCAGCGTGGGGCGCTGGGGTCTTTTTGTGCCCGCCGGTGAGCGGCAAGGGCAGGGAGGGGCATCGCCAAGCAGGTGCGTGTGAGGCACCCTTCCCTTCGCGCTCACGGGGAGGTGGACTTCGTGCGCAGCGCTCGCCCCCGGTGAGCGGCACGGGAGGCCTCGCCCTTCGCGCTCACCGCCAACGGTTGCCGTCGGCGAAATCTCCTCCCCGTGAGCGGCAAGGGTGGGGAGGCCGGGAGCCGCTGACGCTAGCACCCCTTCGCGCTCACGGGGCGTAGAAAACGGAAACCACCCGCCGTCCGCGGTGAGCGCGAAGGGCGGGTGGTGGAGTGCGTGATAGCGGTGGGAGTGAGCATTAGTCCTCGAGCTCGGCGTCGAGGCGGGACTGGTCGCGGCGGTTTTGTTTCCGTCGGAGTGCGGGGGAGATGAGGACGGCCGTGACGGCGCCTACGGTCGAGCAGATGAGGTAGGGGGGCGGCAGGGACATCGGAAAGCGTGAAGGCGTGGTAGGCGATGCCGGCGAAGCAGAGGAACATCGGGATGAGGTAGAGGGCGGTCAAAGTCCAGTTGGAGTGGACGGTGGGGGTGGCGATGTGCCTGCGCATCCAGGCGGCGCTGAGGGACGTGCCGGCGAGGGAAGGGACGATGGCGAGGGGGCGAGGAGGCTGAGGCGGCCGGGGAGGGACCAGGCGAGGATGGCGGCGACGATGAGCTCGAGGAAGGTGATTGGGGTGAGGGTGATGGCGGAGGCCTTGGTGAGGATGTCACGTTCGAACTCGTCGGTGGAGGCGCGCTCCATCTGGTTGAGGGATATGTTGGCGATGGCGTTAATCATGTTGTTCAGCTCCAAAGATTTCTTCGACTGTTTTGTTTAGTTCGTGGCAGATGTCTAATGCGAGGTGCACGGACGGGGAGTAGTTGCCGCGTTCGATATTTGCGATAGTTTGCCGGGAGACGCCGACGCGCTCTGCTAGTTCGCCTTGCGACCATTCGCGCCAGCGCCGCCACTTGCGGACCATGTTGGGTTGTCCGGCCACAACATCACCTCTCGTGTCGTGTTTACATGACCTAATGTAAAGCAAACTTTACATTATGGCAAGGGTTAGACGCACAGATGCCAGCGCCAATATGGCTGGGTGGCGGATATAGGCAGCTGTGGCTTGCGGCCTTTGAGCAGGTCACGGGTGGCTTTGATGAGGAGAATGACTTGGTCAAGGTGGTGCGTGACGTCATCGGCAGTAAAGCGCAAAACCGTGTACCCGTGCGCGGTTGCGGCGTTCTGCTTGGAGCGGTCGGCCTGAAACGCGACGCTGTGGCTGTGGTAGGTCCAGCCGTCGATTTCCACGATGAGCTTGCCCATCAATAGGTCGAACCGGTACCCACACACCAGGGCGTTGTGAACAGGGAAAATGCCTTCTGCGCGCAGCGCGCGGCTGACTTTTCGCTCCGGCGGGCTATCCGCGCCGATGGCCGAAATCCGAATCGTCTCCTTCAACGCGCGCGGTGTCCGGCCCATTCGCTTGCGGTCCCGCTCCAGCCGGCCGGGCCCCTTCTCTCCGCGATAAAACTCCTCCAGCAGCGGGCTACAGGCCCTAGCAATCTTCCGAGCGGCCCACAGGACCTGCACTACCGGCAGCCCCTTGACCAGGCTCGTTGCCTTGAGCCGGGAATGCGAGACACGGAAATTCTTGCCCCTCAGCGTCCGCGGCCCCTCCGCTTCCAGCGGAAAGGTCAGCGGCCGGTCAAGGTGAATCTCCTGCGCGGTCTTCCCCGTAAAATGAATGCGGCTCAGCCCATGCACTAGCGCCTTCGCCACCGCCAGCGGCGACCACTCGTCGGTATAAATTCCCCGGTGAACGCGGTGCAGCTTGCCCGCGCGCACCCGCCGGCGAATCGCGTCCTTGCCCAGCCCCTGCTCGCGCAACTGCGCAGTCGTCCATGCCCCCATGGCTTCAACCTAAAGAAGCAGCAGCCTCCCCGTCCATACGGCTTTCGCCAGCCTGTGGATAACCGTCCCATTTCACGGTCCCACGGTCCATTTTCGTCGCCGCCCTGTGGATAACTCCCTCCATGCCTCCCTCGACGTCCCCTTCGCGCTCACCGGGGGCCACTTAGATGCGCTGGAGCGTCCCCTGGTGAGCGCGAAGGGCGAGTGTGGTCCCAGCCCGCCCTTTGCGCTCACGCCCACGCTTTCCGATGTCCATTTCCTCATCCCCGTGACCGCGAGGGGCGGTCCCACACCCGTCGCGCTCACCGGGAGGTGAAAACGCAGTGCCCCGCCCAGCGCTGGTGAGCGCGAAGGGCGGGGTAATGGGGCGTGAGGGCAGGGACGGGTGTCAGCGGTAGGGCGTGCGGGCGGGGTAACGGGGTGTGAGGCAGTGATGGTGGGCCGGAGGCGGGGAGCGGCCGCTAGGTCAGCGGGAGCGTGGAGGTCGGGTCGATGCCGCGAACCTTGGAATTGAGCACACCCGCGATGGCGAGCACCGTGAACATGGCGGCAGCGGAGAGGAGTTGGGTGCGGGCGGTGGCATCGGTAAGCATGAGCACCGCGATGGCCGCGAAGAGGGCGAGGGCGAACCAGGTGAGGTAGGGGAAGGCCCACATGCGGATGGGGAGGGGATGCAGGGCCTCGAGTTGGCGGCGCAGGCGCAGCTGGCTGACTGCGATGAAGACCCACACGATGAGCAGGGAGGCGCCGGCGGCGTTGAGCATGAAGGTGAGCAACCAGCCGGTATCGGCGTAGTTGAGGACGACCATGAGCGCGGACAGTGCGACGGACAAGGCGATGGCGGTAGTGGGCACGCCCTCGGTATTGGTGGCGGCGAAGATGCGCGGGGCCTCGCCGCGGGAGGCGAGCGAGTGCATCATGCGGGAGGAGGCGAAGATTTGCGCGTTGAAGGCGGATAGCAGCGCGAGGACGATGATGACCTCCATGATGCCGGCTGCGCCGGGGATGCCGGCGCGGTCGAGGACCATGGTAAAGGGCGATTCGGCGGCGGTGGAGGCGGCGTCCAGGCTGGAATAGGGAAGCAGGAACGTGATGACGAGGACGGAGCCCAAGTAGAACACAGAGATGCGCAGGATGGTGGAGCGCACGGCGTTGACGAGGGACTTTTCGGGATCCTCGGATTCGGCGGAGGCGATGGCGACGACCTCGATGCCGCCGAAGGCGAAGGCGACGGCGAGCAAGCCGGCGGCGACGCCGCCGAGGCCGTTGGGCATGAAGCCATCGGCAAGGAAGACGGATGTGCCCACGAAGGTGTGGCCGGGCAGGAGGCCGAAGATGAGGAGGACGCCGATGATGAGGAAGGCGATGATGACGACGACCTTGATGAGCGCGAACCAGTACTCGAACTCGCCGAAGGTGCGCACGCGCAGCAGGTTGACGAGGCCGAAGACGGCGACGCAGATGGCGGCGGGGATCCAGGGCGGGACGTCGAACCACGAGCCGATGAAGCCCGCGGCGCCGGTGATTTCGGCGCCGAGGACGGCGACGGTGGCGCACCAGTAGATCCACCCTTGGGTAAAGCCCGCCCAGCGGCCGATGCCGTGCTCGGCGTATTCGGAAAAGGAGCCGGAGGCGGGGATGACTGTTCCCATCTCTCCGAGCATTTGCATCACGAGGATGGCGAGGAAGCCGGCGATCGCGTAGGCGATGATCACCGCTGGGCCAGCGGCGGAAATGCCGACGCCCGTGCCAAGGAAGAGACCGGCGCCAATGGTGGAGCCAAGCCCCATCATGGTCAGGTGGCGGACCTTCAGGCCAGAACCAAGGGCAGAAGAGTTATCAGACACTTCTCCATGGTATTTCTCGGCCGCAGGGCACGGGAATTGGGGTGGCGTTAATTCTTGTGGAGGTCCTCGTTCAGCGCGACGGCCTCGGCATTCCACTCCACGGCCTCGACGGCACCAGAGACGGAATTGCGGCGCAGCAGCAGGCCGGAGGCACCAGAGAGCTGGGAGCCCTTGACGGCCTCGCCATTGCCGACGCCCAGGGCCTCAGCCACCTTGCCAAAGACGGCGACCTTGGTGCCGGCGGTGACATAGAGGCCGGCTTCGATAACGGCGTCATCGCCAAGCGAAATGCCGATGCCCGAGTTAGCGCCGAGCAGGCAGCGCTCGCCGATGGAAATCACTTCCTTGCCGCCGCCGGACAGGGTGCCCATGATGGAGGCGCCGCCGCCGATATCGGAGCCATCGCCCACGACGACGCCCGCGGAAATGCGACCTTCCACCATGGAAGCGCCCAGGGTACCGGCGTTGAAGTTGACGAAGCCCTCGTGCATGACCGTGGTGCCCTCTGCGAGGTGGGCGCCTAAGCGGACGCGGTCGGCGTCACCGATGCGCACACCGGAGGGGACAACGTAGTCCACCATGCGGGGGAACTTATCCACGGAGTAGACCACGACGGGGCCGCGGGAGGCGAGGCGGCCGCGCACCATCTGGAAATCGGACACGGCGCAGGGGCCGTAGTTGGTCCACACCACGTTATTGAGGTGGCGGAAGATGCCGTCCATGTTGAGGCCGTGCGGCTTTACCTCACGGTGGGAGAGCAGGTGGAGGCGCAGGTAGGCGTCGTAGGTATCGGTCGGGGCCTCGTCGAGGTCAGCGATGGAGGTTTCCACCGCCACGCGGGCCACGCCGCGCTCCTCATCGGGGCCGACGAGGGCGGAGAACTGCTGCGGAGTCTCCTCCAAACGCGTCGTGCCGGTGGTCTCTACTTGCTTATCGGTATGAACTGCTGGGAACCAAACGTCCAAGACGGTGCCGTCGTGGGTAATGGTTGCCAGGCCACGTGCGGATGCAGAAGTCATGGTGGCTAGCTTAGCAATTACTGTCGTACTTGTTCGCGCTTGCCCGCGGGAACCACAAAGGACAAGGCGACGAGTGCGGCAAAGAGGATGATGACGGCGATGACTTGGTTGCGGGCGGAGGGATCAAAGAGCATGAAGATGGTCAGCGCGGCCAGCGCGGCGGCGGTCGCCCACGGCAACCAGGGGTAGCCGGGCACGCGGATATCCGTGAGCTCGCCGTTCGCTTTCAACTGCGGGTGAAGCTTGAGGAAGGAGGCGACGATAAACGCCCACACAACCAAGAGGCAGCCACCGACGGCGTTGAAGAGGAAGGCCAGCAGTCCCGGCGGGTTCCAGAATTGGAGGCCCACCGAGGCGAAGGCGAAGATCATGGACAAGATGACGGCGTTGATGGGGGAGCCGGAGTGGTTGGTCTTGAGGAAGAACTTGGGCGCGCAGTGGTCCTTGGCCATGTCAAAGACCAAGCGGGAGGTGGCGTAAATTTGGGCGTTAAAGGCGGACAACAGGGCCAGCGCGATGATGGCCTCCATGAAGCCTGCGGCGAAAGGAATCTTGGCGGCCTCGAGCACCAAGGTAAACGGCGAATCGGCGGCGGCATCGGCATCTTGAATCTGGCTAAATGGCAGGGCCATGGTGATGACCACGATGGAGCCGATGTAGAAGATCATGATGCGCACGATGATGGCGCGCACTGCGGTAGCCACGTTGCGGGCGGGGTCCTCCGACTCGGCGGCGGCGATGGTGACCAGCTCGATGCCGCCGAAGGCGAAGGCCACGGCGAGCAGCCCCGCGGCGAAGCCCGGCATGCCATTGGGCAGGAAGTTATCGGTGAAGTTGGTGCCGGCGCGGGAGAGATCCATGCCGGGCAGGATGCCGAGTGCCATGAGGATGCCGACGACGAGGAAGGCGAGGATGACGGCGACCTTGATGATGGCGAACCAGAACTCGAATTCACCGAAACCGCGGACGGCGGCGAAATTCACCACGGCGAAAAAGGCCACCGCGATGAGCGCGGGAATCCACGGGGCGATATCGAACCAACTGCCGATGATCGCGGCGGCGCCCGTGATCTCGGCACCCATGACCATGATGAGCATGAACCAGTAGATCCAGCCCATCGTAAAGCGCGCCCAGTGGCCGAAAGCTTGGCCGGCGTAGGTGGAAAAGGAACCCAGGGAGGGACGCGCCGCGGCTATTTCCCCGAGCATCCACATGATGAGCGCGATGAGGACGCCGGCGACGGCATAAGAGATGAGCACCGAGGTGCCGGAGATTTGGATTCCCAATCCGACGCCCAAGAAGAGACCGGCACCCACCGCGGAGCCAAGGCCCATCATGGTGAGGTGTCGCGATTTCAATTGTGTGGCTTCGGCCATAATTACCACCTTGTGAGAGGTTATTTTTTGCAGTGAAGTGAACATTACACAATGCAACGGACCCAGCGGGGCGCTACCATGGCGGCTTGTGACTTTAGATCTATATGCCGACCCCATTGAAGTGACCAAGGCGCTCGTCGATATCCCGAGCCCCTCCCACCACGAGGAGGCCATCGCGGATGCGGTGGAAGAAGCCCTGCGTGGTCTCAACGTGGAGGTCGCCCGCTTTGGCAATACCGTGTGCGCGCGCACGAACCGCGGGATGGATTCCCGCGTGGTTCTTGCAGGCCACATCGATACCGTTCCATTGGCAGATAACGTACCGCATTGCATGGACACCGCCGAAGATGGCGCCGAGATCATGTTCGGCTGCGGCACTGTGGACATGAAATCCGGCATGGCGGTATACCTCAACGCCTTTGCTCACCTGCATGAATCGGAAGAGCTTCAGCACGACCTGACCGTCATCGCTTATGAGGGCGAAGAGGTATCCACTGAATTTAATGGGCTGGGCCACTTGCAAAAGGACCACCCCGAGTGGTTGCAGGGCGATTTCGCGCTCCTGGGTGAGCCCTCCGGCGCCATGGTCGAGGCCGGCTGCCAGGGCACGATTCGCCTGCGCGTGACGGCGCATGGCACCCGCGCGCACTCGGCCCGCGCGTGGCTCGGCTCCAACGCCGCGCACAAGCTTGCCCCCGTCATGACGCGCATTGCGGACTACGAGCCGCGCGAGGTCACCATCGATGGCTGCACCTACCACGAGGGGCTGAACATCGTCCACCTCGAGGCCGGCGTGGCCACCAATACCCTGCCGGACGAGGCCTGGATGTTCGTCAACTTCCGCTTCGCCCCGGACCGCAGCACGGAGGAGGCACTGGAGTACATGAAGGGGGTCATCGGCAAGCATGAGGACGTCACCATCGAGATCGACGACATTGCTGGCGCCGCCCTGCCTGGCCTGGGGCAGCCTGCGGCGCGTGCGCTTGTCGATGCCGTCGGTGGCAACGTCCGCGCCAAGTTCGGCTGGACCGATGTCTCGCGCTTTGCTGAGATGGGCATTTCGGCCGTGAATTTTGGCCCCGGCGATCCGGGCTTTGCGCATAAGAAGGACGAGCAGGTGCCCACGGCGCAAATCACCGAAGTTTCTACCGCTCTGCTTAATTACTTGAAGGGATAAAAATGACCCCTGACCACATGCGTACCCTGCGCGGCCCGCTCTTGCTGCGCAGCGAAGGAGAACAAGGCTCCACCTTTGACCAGCGCCTGTTGGAATCCGGCGCGGACCACGAATGGCAGCATGCCGATCCGTGGCGCGTGCTGCGCATCCAAGGCGAATTCGTCGCCGGCTTCGATGCGCTGGCCAAGCTGCCCAAGGCAGTGACGGTCTTTGGCTCCGCGCGCACCAAGCCTGAGGATGCGAGCTATCAGATGGCCGAAGAACTCGGCCGCAAGCTCGCCGAGTGCGCCTACGCCGTCATCACCGGCGGCGGCCCCGGCATCATGGAGGCCGCGAATAAGGGCGCGCACGAGGGCGATGGCCTCTCGGTGGGACTCGGCATCGAATTGCCGCACGAGCAGGGCCTCAACGAGTACGTGGACTTGGGCCTGAACTTCCGCTACTTCTTTGCCCGCAAGACCATGTTCTTGAAGTACTCCCAGGCCTTCGTCTGCCTGCCCGGCGGCATGGGCACCATGGATGAGTTCTTCGAGGTTCTCTGCATGGTTCAGACCGGTAAGGTCACCAACTATCCCATCGTGCTCATGGGCACCGATTATTGGTCTGGCCTGCTGGAGTGGATGAAAAATACCCTCGCCGCTGGCGGGTACATCAACGAAGATGACCAAGAGCTTTTCCTGCTTACCGATGACCCCGATGAGGCCGTCGCCCACATCATCGAGCGCCACAAGGTGATGAGCGATAAGCGCATTAGGGAGCCGCGTTGAGCCTCGCGCGCGTGATGGCGATAGTCAATCGCACCCCGGATTCCTTTTATGACAAGGGGGCCACCTTTGACATGGACCCCGCCCTCAAGCGCTGCGATGAGGCCATTGCGGCGGGAGCCTCCATCATCGATATCGGCGGGGTCAAGGCCGGACCGGGCGAGGAGGTGGATAGCGCGGAGGAAATCGACCGCGTCGTGCCCACCATTGCCCGCGTGCACGAGCGCCACTCAGAGGTACTCATTTCCGTGGACACCTGGCGCAGCGAGGTCGCCGAGGCCGCCATCGCCGCCGGGGCCGGGCTGGTCAATGACACCTGGGCCGGCTGGGATCCGCAGCTTATCGAGGTCGCCGGCCACCACCGCGTAGGCTACGTGTGCTCGCATACCGGCGGGATTACCCCGCGCACCCGCCCACACCGCGTGCACTTTGATGACGTCGTTGCCGATGTCATTGCTGAGACCACCGCCCTGGCAGAAAAGGCTGCGGGGCTTGGCTGCCCGGAAGATCTCACCTTCATCGATCCCACGCATGACTTTGGTAAAAACACCTATCACGGCCTAGAACTTTTGCGGCGCATTGATGAGATCGTCGACACCGGCTGGCCCGTGCTCATGGCGCTATCCAATAAGGACTTCGTGGGTGAGACCCTCGCGCGCGGGGTAGGAGATCGCGTCGCTGGAACGCTCGCCGCCACCGCCTGGGCCGCAGCGCACGGGGTGGCCGCCTTCCGCGTCCACGAGGTTGCTGAAACCATAGACGTCATCCGCATGACCGCCGCCATCCAGGGCACGGCCGCGCCCCTTGACACCACCCGTGGACTCGCATGAGCGTTTCCGTCATCATCCCCGCCCTCAACGAGGAGCCCACCGTGGCCGGCGTTATCCGCGCCTGCCTTGCCGATGACCCCCTCGAAGTGCTCGTCATCGACGCCGATTCCACCGACGACACCGCCGCAGTGGCGCGCGCAGCCGGTGCCGACGTGCGCAATTGGCGCGATATCCTGCCCGAACCGCCGCGCCCCGGCAAGGGGGAATCCCTGTGGCGCGGGGTCGCCGCCGCGCGCGGGGACATCGTCGTCTTTATTGACGCCGATCTAGAATCCGCCGCGCCCGGCATGGTCACAGCGCTCGCGGCGCCCTTTAAGGATCCGGGTGTGAACATGGTCAAGGCCCGCTATCGCCGTAGTCTCAATGGCCAACCCACCGGCGGCGGGCGCGTGACCGAATTGACTGCAAAGCCGCTCATCCGGCAATTCTTCCCGGAGCTAGCCCACATCGATCAGCCTCTGGGCGGCGAGTACGCGCTTCGCCGCTCTGCCGCGCTAGAAGTGCCCTTCGTGGAGGGCTATGGGGTGGAAGCGGGGCTGTTGGTGGACATCGGCAAGCGCGGCGGGCTGACAGAAGTCGACCTAGGCACTCGTGTCCACCGCAATCGGCCGCTTGATGAGCTCGCGCCGATGGCGGATATCGTGGCGCGCACGCTGCTCTCGCGCGCCGGGGTGAGTGCGCCGATTGCTCAGCGCCCACCGCTGCTAGGTAGGATTTAAGTCATGCTGTCCTGGATTGTGCTCATCGTGGTGCTCATTGCGTTCATTGTGATCGGAACGTGGCTGTGGGGTTCGATTTTTGGCCCCGGGACCGTGATGGACCCGCCCGATGAGCCGCAGAAGGTGCTGGAAAATAACCGCGCCGCCGCAGCTCAGGGCCGTTTTGAGGACGTGCAATTCGAGGTCGTGCCGCGTGGGTACCGCCAAGATCAGGTTGATGATCTGCTCGCGCAACTGGAGCTGGAATTAGCGGCCGCGCGGAAAAGCGGGCAAAAAGGGACTAAGCTGGAAAGAAACGAAGAAAGTTAAGGAGCCCAACTATGGCAGCAATGAAGCCACGTACCACTGGCGGCGAAATGGAAGCGGTGGTGGAATCCCGCAAGATCGTCATGCGCATCCCATCCGACGGCGGCGGGCGCATCGTTATCGAGCTGAACAAAGAAGAGGCCGCGGAGCTCGGTTCTTTGTTGACCGAGGTTTCTAGCTAGTCTGGATACATGCTTTCTCATATCGTCGACATTCTGGCCGATCCAAACGACGGCACGGCGCTTTCCGGCGCCGATGATTTTTCCCGCCTCGTTTCGGAATCCGGCCATTCCTTTGATGTGGCCAAGCAAGGGTATGTGACCTTAGCGGCCGGTGCTGGCCTGAAGCACAAGGGCGATGACATGGATATGGTCAACGCCCGCGAAGCGTACCTAGCCACCGGCCATTTCGCGCCGTTCGTTGAGTCTGTGACCGGCGCAGTACAAGACGCGCTCGATGCCAGCTCGCTGTCTGCCTCTACGCCCGCCTCGCTTCTCGAGGTCGGCGCCGGAACCGGCTACTATCTGGCCCACACGCTTGACTCCATCGACGGCGCGCGCGGCGTCGGCCTCGATATTTCCCCGCATGCGGCCAAGCACTTGGCTAAGTGCCACCCACGCGTGGGTGCCGTGGTTGCCGATGTCTGGCAGCAACTTCCCATCCGCGATGAATCCATCGACGCGATTTCCGTGGTCTTCGCCCCGCGCAACCCATCCGAATTCCAGCGCGTCCTCGCCCCCGGCGGCCAGGTCATCGTTCTGACCCCGGGCGCGGGGCACCTCGATGAGCTGCGCGAACCCCTCGGCATCCTCGGCGTGGAAGAGGGCAAGGTCGAGCGCATGTATGAGCAGGCAGAAGGCCACCTCGAGCAAGCGGCCGACCCGGTCGATATTTCCTTCCCCATTCACCTGGATAAAGCGGCCATCGCCGCACAGGTAGGAATGAGCCCGTCCGCCCGCCACATCAGCGCCGATGAGCTCGCCGAGCGAATGGCCGCCTTTCCACCCACGCTGACGGTCACCGCCCGCGCTCGCCTAGACCGCCTCCGCGCGGTTTAATAAACGCAGGTTCACCTCGCCTTCGGCATACATACCGCCCTTCGCGCTCACCAGCAGCGCCCGGGGCGGTTCATTTGTGTTTCCGGTGAGCGCAAAGGGCGGGTGTGGAATAGGCCAGTCACCGTACCCTCCCTTGGCGCTCACAGGGAACAGCTTGCCGATACCCCTCCACCTTGCCCGTGAGCGCGAAGAGCTGGTGGCATCGGCAGGGCGGTGGCTGACGGAAAACGAGGGTGCAGAATGCGGCTAAGGACGGCATCATTTGACTCGTGCGGTCGGTCCTAGGGACAGATGGAAGGAATACTCGCCCTTCGCGCTCACGGCAAGCACATTCTGATGGCCGGAGTCGCTCGCCGGTGAGCGCGAAGGGTGGGTGTGGAGTCAGCCAGCCACCGTTGCCTCCTTTGGTGCTCACGGGGAGCTGCTTGCCGATGTCGCGACGCCTCGCCGGTGAGCGCGAAGGGCGGGCGCCGAAAGGCGGGTGGCGAGAGGCTGGCCAAAAGGCGCGTGGCGGCAGGGGGAGGGTAGCAGTATTAGAGCTTGGAACCGGAGCGCTGCCAGTCTTGTTCGATGACTGCGTCGCCGGTGGTCTCGACATCCATGCCGGAGCAGCCGCCGTCGAAATAGACGCGGGAGGCCATGGCGATGAGGCCGCCGTCGACGAAGACCTCTACCGTGGAGCCGTCTTGGATGATGGTGAGGGTGTCGGAGTCGCCATCGGCAAGCGTGGCGGTGGCGGGAGCGGAATCGGCGAAGAAGTGATCGAAGGCCTTGTTCATGGAACGATCGAGGCTGATTTCCTCGCCGGAGTGGCAGATGGTGGCGGCGGGGTTGCCGTTGCCATCGCGAAGGGTGATGGTGACGCTGGAGCCGGTGGGAACCTCCATGACGCCGGTCCAGGAGCGCGCGTAATCCGAAAGCTTGACCGCCTCGGGCAGGCCGGTGGCCGGTGCCTGGTACAAGACGCCGCCCTCGAGCGTGACCTGGCGCGGCAGGGAGAGGGCATTCGACCAGCCCTCGGCATCCCAAGAGGCGTGCTGGGTGGCGTCATCGCCGCGGCCGTTGCCGTTGAGCAGGCCGAGGATGACGGCGCGCTCGTAGCGGCTTTCTTCAGGAATCGTGCCTGCGGTGGCGTTGGTATTGCGCGGGCGGGAGAAATCGTGGCCGAAGTCCACGCGGCGGAAACCGGAGACCACCGTGAAGGTGGTATCTTCCAGCTGGCCCACGAGGTAGCCGGAGACATCGCGGCCGTCGCGCTCGAGGGTGACGAAAAGCACGTCGTAGATTTCCTCGTCGATTTCATCGCGCAGGCGCACGATGCGCGGGGAAACCACTGGGGGAATGGGGGAATCGGCGGGCACCTCGCCGTCGAGGAAGCCTGGGTCACCCTCGAAGGTGAGGCTGCCGCGCAGGGACCATGAGATGCCGTCGTGGCTTTCTAGAATGACCGGCTGCGGGGTTTCGGTGCGGCCGGATAGCGCCAGCATGAGCCAACCCATGTGGCCGTCTTCGCGGTCATCGGTGGCCCAATCGGGCACGACGGAAGGCGAGCGGAAACGGGTGTGGTCGGTGGTATTGCCGGCCACCTCGCCAAAGCGCACGACGTTGGGGTCGAGGGCTGAGGAGTCATCGGAGACCTCGCAGACATCGTCGATGCCGGAATAGCGCGCGAGGCGAATGGAGGTGCCGGTCGCGGTCACAGAGGTGAAATAGAGGTTGATGGCGTCCTCACCTTGGGCCACGGAACCCGCGCGGAGGGCGAGCTCGCCGCCGACGGGCGCGAGGACGTCATCGCAGTCCAGCCAGTTAAACGGTACTTCCTCCGAGTACGTGTGTCCCCAGCGGGCCGGGGCATCGGGAGTGGGGCGGTACTGGTAGAACATGTGCCATGTATCGCCATCACGAAGGACGCCGGCGGGCGCGTCTAGGATGCCGGCATCGGGGATGAAGTGGAGTTCGGGGCGGTGAGTCGTCACGGCATTCCTCTCTTAAATCAGGTGCGGGTTACAAGCTTGGGTTGGGGTGGCAGCTACGCCGGGGAGGAAACTCGTTGACCTGCCACGCGGTGCTTTCGCGAACTTTATGGGCCAGTGTCCGGCTGTCATGTACACCCAGAATACGGATATCTTTTAGCGCGTGCAGGGGCCCTTGCTTGCCGATGCTCCCTTAAAGCTTCGTCACCAATGTCAGCCCCGATCCCAGTGGGAGCCGGGTCACGGTGGCGCCTTCGAGCTCGCGGAGGTATTCATCGGCTTCGCGCGCGGCGGCGGTATCGCGGTCGGTGCGGGAGGTGTCGGCAACGGTGCCATCGAGAAGCGCATTGGCAAGCACCAGCGTGCCGTGCTGGTGCAGCAGGGGCCAGGCCGCCTTGATGAGGGCAGGGAGGTCGAGGGCAGCGACGTCCGCGTAAATGATCTGGTAGGCCTCGGTAGCCAGGCGTCCGAGCACGTCGAGGGGGCGCGAGGGAAGGAAGCGACCGCGGGTGGGGGCGTAGCCGGCCTCGCGGAAGGCGGCCTTGGCGCTGCGCTGATGCTCGGTCTCAGGGTCGATGCACGTGAGGATGCCGTTATCCGGCATGCCCGCGAACAGGTAGAGGCCCACGACGGAGGCGGCGGGGGTAATCGCCACGGCCTGGGGGCGGTCTACCACACCGGAAGACGTCGCCGTCAGCGTCGTGAGAAGCTGGCCGGTGGATTCATCCGGGACGGGCAGGCCGTATTCCTCGGCGTGGTCGCGGGCGCCGCGGAGAGCCGCCGAAGGCTCACTGGTGGAATCGATATAGGAGCGCAGTGCGTCATATGCGGTAGTAGTCACGATTAAGACAATAGGTAAAGTTGCGCGCAAGGGTGGCAAAAACGCGCCTAGCCAGCGAAATTGTGGTCTGTGGGAAGTATGTGACGGACTCACAGGATATTATCAGCGCAGCAGCTGGAGTTTCCGCGCCGAGTATAGAAAAATGACACCCATGACAGAAACGAAGCGCGATGCCGAGTCCGTTGCCTCCACCGATGCGAACGTGGAGTTGACCGGTACCGCGGCGTTCGATGCTGGGGAAGCTACGATGCCTTCGTGGGCCGAATTGGTGGCAGAGCATGCCGATGGCGTGTACCGC
Source organism: Corynebacterium sp. MSK204 (assembly GCF_030229885.1). Classification (NCBI taxonomy): domain Bacteria; kingdom Bacillati; phylum Actinomycetota; class Actinomycetes; order Mycobacteriales; family Corynebacteriaceae; genus Corynebacterium; species Corynebacterium sp. MSK204. The sequence continues at coordinate 71,663 of NZ_JASPGQ010000002.1, forward strand.
CTAGCCTACCGTTTATCCGGTGACCAGCAGGATGCCGAGGATCTCACCCAAGAGACCTTCATGCGTGTTTTCCGCTCCTTGGATAAGTACCAACCGGGTACCTTCGGCGGCTGGCTGCACCGCATCACTACGAACCTCTTTTTGGATATGGTGCGCCACCGCTCCAAGATTCGCATGGAGTCCCTGCCAGAGGATTATGAGCGCGTTCCGGGGACGGATATGACCCCGGAGCAGGCCTATACCGTGGCGAACCTGGACCCGGTGCTGCAGTCCGCGCTGGATAGCTTGGCGCCGGATTTCCGCGTTGCCGTGGTTCTGTGTGATATCGAAGGCATGAGCTACGACGAAATCGCCGAGACCCTCGGCGTAAAGATGGGCACGGTGCGCTCGCGCATCCACCGCGGCCGCTCCCAACTGCGCGCGGCGCTGGAAAAAGAGGCACAGACCAATGCGGAAGCGCGCATCTTGCTGCGCACGCGCTAGAATCGAATCATTACCTCCCCTGCCGCGTGGCAGGGGGACTTAAGTGTGAGTAATCCGTCTGTGGAATGAACGTGAGGAGGGTGTCGATGGACTCACTGCGAGGACGCCGCACCCTCTCCAGGCTCAGCGTACGGGGCGAGTTCACCCCCGCGCAGGCGAAGGCCCGGGATAAGGCAAAGGCGCGGGCGCGGCGCAGCGATTCCATCGGTCACCTTGGCCCAGAGGCCGTCGTTGCCTTCGTCGATGGGGAGATGGAACCCAAAGCCATGCACCGCGTGCGCATCCATCTAGTACACTGCGCGGAGTGTCGCGCCGACGTGCACCACCAGCGCCACGCCTCCGAGTGGGTACGTCACTGCAGCGATGATTCCGCGGTGAAGGCCCCGCAGTCCTTATTGGCTAAGCTGGCGGGAATGGCTACGGAGGGCGTGGCGCCGGGGCCCGATGCGTCGACCCCGGCGCACCGGCCGGAGCAGGATTTTCTGGATAAAGTCGAGACGGTGGTACGCGCGATTAAACACAATCAGCGCGGGCAGAACTAAACGGAGGGCGAGGATTTAATCGTGTTTTCTTCCATTGGCTGGCCTGAGATTATTGTCATTGTCCTCCTCGGCATCGTCATCATCGGCCCGGAGCGCATGCCGGAGGTCATCAAGGACGTGCGCGCGGCCATCTATGCCGCCCGCAAGGCCATCAACAACGCGAAGGCCGAGCTCAATGGCGAAATGGGGTCGATCTCCGCGGAATTCGATGATATCCGCGGCCCGCTCAATCAGGCGGCGCAGTGGACGCGGCTAGGCCCCAAAGGCGCTATTACCAAGGCGCTTTTCGATGGCGATGATTCCGCCTGGGACGACTTCAACCCCAAGAAGATGGCCGAAGACATCAAATCCGGCACCGCGCCGAAAGAACCCGAACAGCGCGCGCAGGACAACAGTGGTGCTACCCGGCCCACCTTTAACTATGCCGAGGTATATGGCGATACCACCGAAACGACCCAGCAGCCGGCGCAGCAGCCGCCCCAGCAACAACAAAAGCCGCAGCGCGGTGGGGAAGATTCCACCGGCGGCGGCTCTGAGTGGAGCGACGTTACCTAATACAACGCGCTCTTAGTTCACACCCAAGTTGAGGCTCTTGCCCACGAGGGAATCGGAACGGATGGCGAGCTGATCAGCCACCGCCCTGATTTCCTTGGCGGCAGGGGAGTCAGGTGCCTCGAGTACGATGGGTGTGCCGGCATCGCTATTCGAGCGCAGGGCCGGATCCAGCGGCACGGAGGCCAGCAGTGGCACCTCGTGGCCCAGGATGACGCCGAGGCGGTCTGCAACAATCTGGCCGCCGCCTTCACCAAAGACGTCCATGGTGGAGCCGTCCGGCATGACCATGGCGCTCATGTTCTCAATCACGCCGGCCACCCGCTGGCGCGTTTGCTGGGAGATGGAACCGGCGCGTTCGGCCACTTCTGCCGCAGCTGCTTGCGGCGTGGTGACGATGAGCAGCTCTGCATTCGGGATGAGCTGCGCAACGGACAGCGCGACATCGCCGGTACCCGGAGGCAGGTCGAGGAGGAGAACATCGAGATCGCCCCAGAATACGTCCGCCAAGAACTGCTGCAGTGCGCGGTGGAGCATAGGTCCGCGCCAGACGACGGGCGCGTTACCCTCCACGAACTGCCCAATCGAGATGTGCTTAATGCCGTGGGAGATGGGAGGCAGCAGCATTTCATCATCAAGCACGGTGGGGCCGTCGGTCGAGCCGAGCAGGCTGGGCACGGAGTGGCCGTAAATATCGGCATCGACAATGCCCACCTTCAGGCCCTTATCCGCCAGCGCGGCGGCTAGGTTGACGGTCATCGAGGACTTGCCGACGCCACCCTTACCCGACGCCACCGCAAAGACGCGGGTCGTCGAATCGGGCTTCGCAAAAGGAATCTCGGGTTCGGCCTGGCCGCCGCGCAGCTTCTGTTTCAGCTCGCGGCGTTGCTCATCGCTCATCGCGTCCATGGTCACGGTAACCTTGCCAACGCCGTCGATGTCCTCGACCGCGGCGCGGGTATTGGTCTCGATGGTGGACTTCATGGGGCAGCCCGCGATGGTCAGATAAACGCCAACGGTGACGTCGTTTCCTTCGATATCGACCGATTTCACCATATTCAGTTCGGTGATGGGGCGGCCGATTTCTGGATCCTGTACGTGGGAAAGAGCCTCGCGTACGACTGATTCGGTAATAGAGCTAGACATAACTCTTGCCATCTTAGTCACGGCGCTACCTCAGGTAAACACGCTTGCACGGTAGACTCTGTGGGACACTTAAATCCATCCGTTTGTATCGGTGACCTAGCAGAATCAGAAGGAGCACACTCAGTGAAGCGCAGCCCCGCCCGTCGATATGCCCGCGCTACTGTTACCGCGGTGGTAGGCGCTGCATTGCTTGCTGGGTGTTCAGACAAAGTCGATACCAGTCCCGCTGCGGCACAATCCGAGCCGGAACAGGTGCAGATCGTCGTTGACCCTGCAGAAACAGATCAGCTCATCTTGGGCGAGGTATTCCGGCAGTCGCTCTTGGAGGAAGGACGCACAGCCGAGCTGAAGGAAGAAGAAACCTTCAAAACACATGGAGGCAAGGGCAGTTCCCTAAACCCGGAAGGCAACTTTTACGTCGGCTGCACCGGCAACTTTTTAAGCCACTTTAATCCCGGTGAGGCGCGCGATATCTCGGCGGAATATAAAAAGGCAGAAGAAGACAGTGAGCCGGGCGGGGAAGACTTTCTTGCCCGCACCCATATCGCGCTCATGTCTACCTTGCCCACCCAACTTGCTACCGTCGAGCCATCCGGCGCTCACGGTTGTGAGGATGCACAACCAGAGCTGCCAGAAAACTTCGTGGTCATCTATAGCGACAGCCTCTTTGACCGCGAAGAAGAAAAATCCGTCGCCGCGGTCACCAAATTCATCACGCAAAAAGACATCTCTGACATGGTGGAGGCTCTAGAGGATGGCGAAGAGCTGAAGAAGGTCGTCCACGAATGGATGGAAGCCTCCGGACTGGACATTGTCAATGAAGAAAGCGACTCCGGCTCCTCCGGTGGCTCGGATCTGAGCAGTTCTTAAGTAAGCGGCGCGGTCCGTGCTACCCACTTACCGCCCTTCGCGCTCACGGGCAGCCGCCCTTTAACATGCGATCGCCCCCTCCGTGACCGCGAAGGGCGCCCGGCGTCGCCATCAGCTACCGCCCCGCCCTTCGCGCTCACGGGCGCAGCTTGTCGATGCCCCTACCATCTCGCCGGTGAGCGCGAAGGACGAGTAGGTGACCGGTGTGAGGCGAAGGAGGGGAGCTGAAGGTAGGGAGAGCAGGAACGGCGGCGAGGTAGGAGGACCGAGGAGAAGGCAGCAGAAACCATGAAAATGCCCCAGTGAGGAAATAACCTCACTGGGGCATTCAGCGCTGCAGCGCGCTAGGTGCCTTTTCAGCGGTTACACGTGGTTAAACGTCGAAGGCCTCTTCAAGCAGGTTCTTCTGCTCAATCTGGTGTACCTTGGCGTTACCCGTAGCCGTAGAGGACTGGGCGCGGCGGGAGACGCGGACCATTTCCGGCATATCCGGAATGAGGTCGCGCAGGTGCTCGTTGTAGAACGGCCATGGGCCCTGGTTGGCGGGCTCATCCTGTACGAACCGGACCTGGGTGGCGTTCGGGTACATCTCGAATGCCTCGCTTAGGCGGTTGAACGGAATCGGGTGGAGCATTTCCACGCGGACGATGGCGATGTCATCGCGGCCGTCGGCCTCGCGCTTCTTCTCCAAGTCCCAATAGAGCTTGCCGGAGACCAGCATGATGGTCTTGACCTTGTCCGTGTCGCCGACCTTCTTGTTATTGACGTCCACGAAGTGGGGGTCATTGATAACGGAGCGGAACTTCTTGACCTCGGTGAACTCCTCAACGGAGGAGGTAGCGGCCTTGTTGCGCAGCATGGACTTCGGGGTGAAGACGACCAACGGACGCTTCATCTCGCCCAAAGCCTGGCGGCGCAGCAAGTGGAAGTGGTTAGCCGGGGTGGACGGCTGGGCCACGGTCATAGAACCTTCCGCGCACAGCTGCAGGTAGCGCTCGATGCGGGCGGAGGAGTGGTCCGGGCCTTGGCCCTCGTAGCCGTGCGGCAGGAGGAGAACCAGGCTGGACAGCTGGCCCCACTTGGCCTCACCGGAAGACAGGTACTCATCGATGATGGTCTGGGCACCGTTGGCGAAGTCGCCGAACTGAGCCTCCCATGCCACGAGGGCATCGGGGTTACCCACGGTGTAGCCGTATTCGAAGCCCATGCCGGCGAACTCGGTCAGCGCGGAGTTGTAGACCATGAACTTGCCGCCGTTGTCCTTGGACACGGCCAAGGAGTTGAGCGGGTTGTACTCGTTGCTATTGCGGGGATCGAAGGTCACGGCGTGGCGCTGGGTAAAGGTACCGCGGCGGGAATCCTCGCCGGCCAGGCGCACAACCTTGCCCTGGTTAGCCAGGGAACCGAAGGCGAGCAGCTCGCCCCAGCCCCAGTCGATGCCGCCTTCGCGGACAGACTTCGCACGGTCCTTGGCTACCTTGGCCACGCGTTTGTGGTACTCGAAGTCCTCGGGTGGGTTGCCGTAGGCATCGCCAAGCTCGACCATCTCTTCAGCGGTGATGGAGGTATCCAGACCGTGGGTGAGCTCCTGCGAGGAGGTAATACCGGTCTGTTCCTTCGGGCCGGCCTTCTCGGCTTCCTTGTGCTCGGTGAACACGGACTCCATCTGGTCGTGGAAGTCGCGCGCCGCTGCCTCGGCGTCTTCAGCAGACAAGTCGCCACGGCCGATGAGCTCGTTGGTATAGTGCTCGCGCACCGGCTCGTGGTTCTCGATGACCGAGTACAGCTGCGGCTGGGTCATGGATGGGTCATCGGCCTCGTTGTGGCCGCGCAGGCGGTAGACCACGAGGTCAATGAAGACGTCCTTGCCAAACTGGCGGCGGTATTCTGCGGCCATCTGGCCTACCCAGACAACGGCCTCTGGGTCATCACCGTTGACGTGGAAGACCGGGCAGTCAAAGCCCTTGGCCAGGTCGGTGACGTAGTGGGTGGAGCGGCCGGAGTCCGGGGTGGTGGTAAAGCCCACCTGGTTGTTGACCACGATGTGGACGGTACCGCCGTTGGTAAAGCCGCGCAGCTGGGAGAGGTTGATGGTCTCCTGCACGACGCCGAGGCCGGTGAAGGACGCATCGCCGTGGAGCATGACGGGAACGACGGAGTAGCCGTCCTTGCCCTTGTCCAAGATGTCCTGCTTGGCGCGGGCGATGCCCTCCATGACTGGGTCGACGGCCTCGAGGTGGGACGGGTTGGCGGCAAGGGTGACCTTGATTTCGCCATCGCCGAACATCTGCAGGTGCTCGCCCTCGGAGCCCAAGTGGTACTTCACGTCACCAGAGCCGCCGAGCTGGCCGCCCTTGTAGTTGCCGTCGAACTCGCCGAAGATATCTGCCAGCGGCTTGCCGACGATATTGAACAGCACGTTCAGGCGGCCACGGTGCGGCATGCCCATGACGACCTCGTCGAGGCCCTGGCCCGCAGCGGTGTCGATGATGGAATCCAGCAGCGGGATGAGGGTCTCGGCACCCTCGAGGGAGAAGCGCTTTTGGCCCACGTACTTGGTCTGCAGGAAGTTCTCGAATGCCTCGGCGGCGTTGACCTTCTGCAGGATGTACTTCTGCTCGGCATTGGTCGGCTTTGGCATGCCGGCCTCGAGGCGGTCCTGCATCCAGCTGCGCTCGTCGCGGTCCAAGATGTGGGTGTATTCGGAACCGACCTTCAGGGTATAAGCAGCGCGCAGGCGGGAGAGCACCTCACGCAAGGTCATCTGTTCCTTGCCACCGAAGCCGCCGACGTTGAAGACGCGGTCCAGATCCCAGATGGTCAGGCCGTGCGTAGCGATGTCGAGGTCGCGGTGATCGGGGCTAGGCAGGCCGGGCTGGGACCAGCCGAGCGGGTTGACATCGGCAAGCAAGTGCCCGCGGGAGCGGTAGGACTCGATGAGCTGCATGACGCGGGTGTTCTTGTCCACGCCAGAGTTGGGGATGTCCTGAGCCCAGCGGAAGGGCTCATAAGGAACGCCCATGGACTCGAAGAGCTCGTCCCAGAAGGCGTCATCAACGATGAGCTTGCCGATGGTGCGCAGGAACTCGCCGGACTCTGCACCCTGGATGACGCGGTGGTCGTAGGTGGAGGTCAGCGTGACTAGGCGACCGACGCCGAGGTCAGCCAGGCGGTCAGCGGAGGCGCCGGCGAACTCTGCCGGGTAATCCATGGAACCAACGCCGATAATGGAGCCTGCGCCCTTGGTCAGGCGGGCAATGGAGTGGCGGGTGCCGATGCCGCCCGGGTTGGTCAGGTTAATGGTGACCCCTGAGAAGTCATCCATGGTGAGCTTGTTCTTACGGGAACGGGTAACGATGTCTTCGTAAGCCTCAATGAACTCAGCGAAGGACTTGGTCTCGCATTCTTTGATGGCGGCAACCACGAGGGCGCGGGAGCCATCCTTCTGCGGGAGGTCGATTGCCAGGCCCAGGTTGATGTGCTCAGGCTGGACGACGAAGGGTTTGCCGTCCTTTTCCTCGTAGCGCACGTTCATGCCAGGGTGCAGCTGTACGGCCTTGACCATGGCGTAGCCAATAATGTGGGTAAAGGAGATCTTGCCACCGCGGGTGCGCTTCAGGTGGTCATTGATCATGGAGCGGTTTTCCCACATGAGCTTGACCGGCATATCGCGCACGGTGGTAGCGGTAGGAATCTCAAGGGATTCTTCCATGTTCTTAGCAATAGCCTTGAACATGCCCTTGAGCTGGCGCTCGTCGCCGCCCTTATAATCTTCTAGGTTATCCAGCGGAGACTGCGCATTCTTGCCCGCAGAATGCTTTGCCTTCGCGGACTTTTCTTTGGCCCTAGATACAGACTCTTTCACGTTGGTATCGCGGGCCTCTTGCTTGCGGGCGGTGGTAGTGCCTTCGGTCTTCTTGGCCGAGGACTTAGACTCTGCCTGTGCCTTCTTTGGCTGTGGCTTAGATGCTTGAGAAGGAGCCGCAGCTTCTGGCTGCGCCTTGGGCGCGCCGTTTGCTTCGAAATAGTCGCGCCACTCCTTGTCGACGGAGCTAGGATCCTTGGAGTACTGCTGGAACTGCTCGTCTATCAGCCACGCATTCGGGCCGAAGATGCTCGATGTGCTCACGGCAGGTATTCGCCTCATTTCTCTGCTTTAAAATGGTCGTTTATTCGACTTTAGTCCGGACTTTGTACGAGCGCATTTCTCACCCGCCAAAGTGTCTGCCTATATGATACGGGCCAATCCCTCACCTTCACTATGTCAGGGGTAGCGAATTCGCTCTAAACGATCACCACTAACCCGCCTTTGTGTGGGAAAGAGGGGAGAGCTGCTGGCGGGCGTATTCGATGACCTGATTGGCCAGCTTGCGGTTGGCCTTTGTACCGATGACCGCCCCGATGCCCATAGGCATGAGCTTGCCCACCCATGCCCACTTCATGCGCTTGGTGATCTGCTTGGTAAATACCTTGGTCAACCTGCCATTGATGCCAGATAGTGTGGGCCCGGAAAAGCGGGAGAGCGAGGCAACCGAACGCGCCCCCGTGACCGTGCCGAGGTCTCCAACGAAGGTATCGACCACCGCGGAGCCCTTCGAGCCTGTCAATACCACCAGTACGAGGGCGCGGCGACGCTCGGGCGAGGAGATATCGTCGCCGCGCAGGTACGCGGACGCCAGGATGTACCACGCAGCGGCTTCAAGAAAGACTACGGATTCCGCACCAATGGTGGCCGCGCCCGTAAATAGCCCAATGCCGGGCACGGATGCGGAGGCACCAGCGGCCGCGCCCGTGCCGGATGTGATATTGATGAAGTGTTTGTTAATAAAGCCCTGCAATTCTTGGTCAGTGGCTTCTGGGTGGTGCTTCTTTAGGCTCGTGACGTATTTGGAAATAACACCAGATTGCACGGATACGGCGCGGTCCAAGGAATTCAGCAGCGCCTTGGTAAAACGGCCGCTGTGCTCCGGATCGATGTCATATGTGTCAGTAGCTGCTTTATCCGGGGTGGATTTTTTAAATATGGACATGCCTTCTCCCACACCAATCCTTAGTTTGTTGGGGTAGTGGTATCAATTGATTTTTTACCTAGCATAGCCCTGACCTTGAAAGAAGGGGCCGCCAGGTGCGATTCAGATCGCCACCGGCGCGCAACCTACCTAAGGTAGGGAGTATGCCTTACCCGCAGGATGGTCAACGCGACAGTAGGGACTCTTATTCCGAAGAGTCCACCGCTGCCGCGCGCTTGCGGGCCATGCGCGCACACGAGCGCGCCCGTCAGGCCCACGAGCGGGCACAGAATGCCTACGCGGATGAGGTCACCGTGCGCACGACCTCCGGCTGGGTGCGCGGGGTCATCGAAGAAGACCTGCGAGTAGATCGCCCCATTAGCGCCGGGCCGGTGCGCACGTGGCGCGGCATTCCTTTCGGTGCCTCTACGGCCGGCGACAGCCGCTTTCGCGCCCCACGCCCGGCACCGCGTTGGGAGGGCGTGCGCGATTGCAGCCAATTCGGGCCAATTGCCCCACAACCCACGTACTCCTGGACCGACCGCATTGTCGGCTCCGAGGACTGCCTGTACCTCGACATCGTGCGCCCCCGCACGGAGGAAAAGCTGCCCGTGGTGGTGTACCTGCACGGCGGCAGCTTCATCATGGGCTCGTCCCACATGCTCATGCTGCGCGGGTTTGAGCTCGCCACCCGCATGAACGTGGTCTACGTATCCATCAACTTCCGCCTCAACGCCCTGGGATATCTCGATCTGCGCAGCCTCGGCGGCGAGTGCAGCGCCAACCCCGCCGTGGCGGATCAGATTCTGGCCCTGAAATGGGTGCGGGAGAATATCGCTGCCTTTGGCGGCGACCCAGACTCGGTCACCCTCATGGGCGAATCCGCCGGCGGCGCCGCGGTGCTGGCACTGATGACCAGCCCGCCCGCCGAAGGGCTCTTCCACCGCGCCATTGCCCAGTCCCCACCCATTGCGTTGGTGCATTCCCGCGCCCAATCCACCTTGTGGGCCCGCGAACTCGCACGCCGGGTGGGCCTGCCGCGCCGGGTGAGCGTGGATGACCTGCGCCAGGAAGACTGTGCGGATGTGGTGCGCTCCGGCCAATCCATGATGTGGCGCGCCGGCGAGCTACTGCACTTAAACTCCTGCTACGCGCCCACGGTGGACGGCGAGCTATTGCCCGAGCACCCCATCACCGCCTTTGAGCAGGGCCACCAGCACAAAATCCCGCTGCTGATAGGCACGAATTCGGACGAAGCCAGCTTTGGCAAGTTCCTCTTTCAGCGCCAAAGCGCCCGAGAGCGCGCCGCCCTGCGGCTCTTGGCCTCCTACGATCCCCACCACGCCCCCGAGGTCGTCGCCGCCTACCGCGGTGCGGTCCGCCGGGAAGATTTTGCGCACTTGCTTGCCGATGCCCTCTTCTGGGCACCTTCCACCCGCATCGCCAGCGCCCACTCTGAAGTGGCCGATACGTGGATGTACCGCTTCGACTTCGCCTCTGCCGTCTTGAAGTGGCTGGGCTTAGGCGCCATGCACTCGATGGAATTGGGCAATGTCTTTGGTGATCCCCGATCCTCGCGCGCCTCCTTGCTAACTGGCTGGGGCTCGCGGGCTGAGATGGAGGAATTGACCTCCACCATGCAGGAGCACTGGGCCGCGTTCATCCACGGCGGCAGCCCGAAGGCGCAGTGGCCGCGCTATGAGGGCGGTGAGCGCGCGACCATGATCTTTGATGAACAGGCCTATATCGTGCACGCCCCCAATGACGGTCGCCGCAAGGCGTGGGAGGATTACCACATGGTGGAGTGGGGAAGTGGGCGCCCAGAGCTGGTGCGCTCCCTTGGTTTCCAACCACACCGGCGGGATTAGCGGTAGAATCCAGGGTGACCGCGGGCGGCGTCTTGCCCACCGCGGGGACCTCTGCTTCCGAAGGATGGATTTTTCACCACCATGAGCTTTTTCGAAGATATCGCTTCCGCATTGGACGCCGAGGGCATTGAGTCCCGCGTCAACGAAGACGTCATGTTCGTTCCAATCACCTCTGATTTGGAAATCCAGTTTGTTGAAATCGATCCTCTCTTGCCGGCGGCCAATGTGTACATCGCTGCCGCGGATGTGGATGAAGACGATGAAGAATTCGAGGCCGTCTTGGTCTCCGTCGCCTTTTCCGTCGACGACGCCGTAGAGGCCGTCTCCCGCCACATCGCCACCGACCAGGTTGTTACCGTCCTCCGGGACCTCTTGGAAGGCACCGATGAGCGCATCGCGGAATTGGAGTTTGACCAGGATGAACTCAACCCGCACCTGGTGGTCGCGGAAGTAGGCAACGATTCTGAGCTGCGCGTATTGGTAGAAACCATCGACGGCGTGCCCTCTGCCATCGTGCGCTTCTTGGCCTTCGACTTCGATGAAGAAGACATGGAAGAGCTCGAGGATGAGGCCGTGACGGAGCTGTGGCAGGTGGACGAGGAAGGCGAGGACCTCGATGAAAACGAGCGCCTTGCCCTCTTTGACAACACTGACTCCGATGACATCCCCATCGTGGAAGTCCCCGCTGAGGCCCTGGAACTGGGCACCTACACCGATTTCGACCGCCTCTTTGACGTGCTCGGATTGGTCTCGGAGCAGGCCCTGGACTGGGAAGCCCAGCTCGTCAACTTCGATGAGGACGATTTCGAAGAACCAGACGTCTACGACATCTTCTGCGAAGACGCCGATGATGACGCGGACGAGGCCCTTGAGTTCTTCGATACCTTCACCGAAGACGACGACGCTGACGCTGACGACGAGGGCGACAACAACTAAGCCCCTAAGCCGCTTGCTGGAATCCCGCGAAAAGGGATTCCGGAGAGCGTACGGGCTTAAAGGCGCTATCCACCAGCCACACGTAGGTGGCATTGGGTCCACGGGAAATCTCGTGGACGGCGCCAGCTAACTCGGCGGGGACAAGCGTGCGCACCCATCCTTCCGCCGTGGCGGGATCGACTATCTGCCCAAAGTTATCGGTGATGCGAATGGTGATGAGGTAGGCGGGGATGCGGCTTTCGCCGAACCCGCGGATCCGCGCCTTTACTCGTGCTCCCACGCGGTGGCGGGTAATGCTCATGCTGTAGTCCGCGCCGCCTGGTGTGGGTGGCAGTTGCTTTATGGGCGGGCGCCACGTCGGGGTGGGGCGAGCCAAGGACCGCGGGTGGTGCATGATGGCGGAAATTGAGCTGACGGTCTCATAGTGGTGATAGGCCAAGTCGGCGGCGATTTCCGTAGCCGTGGCGCTGGGCTGACTGGGTACTGTGTGCGAAAAGTTCTTATCTACGTTGTGCATGGCCCTTACTCTAAACCGCAAGGCCGACACGAGTTCGAACAATACAAACACAAGTTCGAAAAGGTAGCTTAAATAGATTTCAGACCTTCAAAGGCATAAGGTTGCACGTGCTATGAAGAGTGCTAATGCCGAACCGGCGCCCTACGAAAAGCCCAAGGTGCCGCGGGAAATCTGGGTAATGGTAACGGCGGCGTTCATTATCGCCTTAGGTTATGGCCTTATCGCACCGCTTTTGCCGCAGTTCGTGGTCAGCTTCGATGTCTCGATGGCCGCCGCCGGCCTGGTGGTCTCTATCTTCGCCGCCTCCCGGCTGATCTTCGCGCCCGTGTCTGGCTCGTTGGTAGACCGCGTCGGCTCGCGCCGCGTCTACCTGGTGGGCCTGATGACCGTTGCCGTGACCACGGGCTTGGTCGCCATTGCCCAAGAGTATTGGCACATCGTGGTGTTGCGCGCCCTGGCAGGTCTTGGCTCGACCATGTTTACTGTCTCCGCGATGGGCCTTATCGTGCGCCTGTCTCCACCGTCGATTCGCGGTAAGTGCTCCGCCACCTATGCCACGGCATTCCTGCTGGGCAATGTCGCCGGCCCAGTGCTCGGCGCCAGCCTGTCCTTCCTGGGCTTTCGCTGGCCATTTTTCATCTACGGCATTGGCGTGATGCTTGCTGCGTTCGTTGTCTGGTGGCAGATGCCGCGGGTCAACCACTCCCAATCCACTACGTCGGACCTGCCTCCCATGCGCCTGCAGGAGGCCTGGGGTGATACCGCTTTCCGCGCGGTGCTGACCTCCAACTTCGCCCACGGTTGGATCAATATGGGCGTACGCGTGTCCGTCCTGCCGCTTTTCGCCGCCGCGATTTTCCATAATGGCGCCGCAGCCTCGGGCCTAGCCCTCGCCGCCTTCGCCGCAGGCAATGCGATTATTCTTCAGTTCTCCGGCCGGTGGTCCGATCTCCATGGCCGCAAGCCGCTTATCTTGATTGGCTTGGTCGGCTCCGCCATCTTCATGGTGCTAATGGGCCTGGCCACCAGCGTGTGGTTCCTCTTGCTCGTATCCGCCCTTGCGGGTGCAGCATCGGGCCTAATCAATCCTTCCCAGACCGCCGCGGTGGCAGACATCGTGGGCAACGAGCGCTCCGGCGGCAAGGTATTGTCCGCCTTCCAGATGGCAGGAGACCTCGGCCAGATCGTGGGACCCATGCTCATTGGGCTGCTTGCCGATGTCTATGGTTTCCCCACAGCCTTCACCGTCTGCGGTGCCATTGCCATCTTCGGCATTATCGCCTGGCTCTTCGGCCGCGAACCCCGCCAGGAGTCCACGGTGGAAGTAGAGCGAATGCCGAAAAAATAGTTGACGGCAACCGCTCAGTGCCGGCTAAGTTATGCGCGTGTGGATGACTTAAACGCGCGCTTTCTTGATGCGGTTAATAACGCTTTGATTATTTGGGTACGGCTTCATAATGCAGACGTAGTTGTAGGCCGCGCCTGGTGGATGGAAGAAAATACTTGGGTGCTTCGCCGGCTTGAGGACGGTACACGCCGGCGCATCCCTCTCTACGAGGTCGAGAGCTTAAGGGTGATCGGCGCGTACCTTGAAGATTACGAGCAACAGGGCTAGAAGAGCCCTGCGACCTGGGACACGCACAGGTAGACAAAGGCCGCAGAAATGATGCCCATCAGGGTGTTGATGAACCAGCCATTGCGCCATTTTTTCGGGGTGTGCTTGGTATTCAGCAGAACCAAGAGAGTAAGTCCCAGGAAGGGCATGAAGAATGCGCCCAAGACGCCGTAGCCAATGATCAACCCGGTGGGCTTGCCCAGCAGCAGGAGCAGCATCGGTGGGAAGGTCAACCAGATGAGGTAAGCGCGGTAGTACTTACCGCCCGTGCTGGTGCTGGGGTGGCCTTGTGGGAGGTTCTTCAGGTGCCCAACGTAGTCCGCAAACATGAGGGACACACCGTTCCACACGCCCAAGCAGGAAGAGAATGCGGCAGCGAAGAATCCGACGATGAACCACTTAGAAATAAAGGTTCCGTAGCGAGCCTCCAGCACGTCCGCCATGTCCACCAAGCCCTGGTCGTTATCGGAGACAGCGACATTAGCGCTGTACAAAAGCTCGGCACCAAGGACCAGCGTAGCTAGGACGAAGATACCGGTGACGGCATAGGCCACCGAGTTGTCCATGCGCATGACCTTCATCCACTTGGGCGTGAACCACTTCTTTTCTCGCAGCCAGTAGCCATAGGCAGCAAGGGTAATAGTGCCGCCGACACCGCCGGCGATGGAGAGCACGTAGACGAAAGACCCATCCGGGATGGTGGGGACGAGGCCGCGCAGAATCTCTGGCAAATTAGGCGCTGTAATTGCGGCGATGCCCACCACAGTGACGAACATGATGCCAACTAATACGGCGGCAAGCTTTTCAAAGAGCTGGTATTGACCCAACCACGTAAGCGCAAAGCACAATACGCCGGTCGGGATAGCCCACATGGTCAAGCTTGTCCCGGGGAAGAGTGCGCTCAATGCCAAGCCGGTGCCGGACATGGCGGCGGCGCCATATACCAATCCCCAGATGACGATGTAGGGCGCGAAGTACCACGAGGTCCAGCGCCCTAGTTCCCGCCAGCCGTGGAACATGGTGTTTCCGGTGGCCAAGCTATAGCGGCCGACGCCTTCCACCAGCACGATTTTCATAATCGTACCGACGATGACGGCCCACAACAGTGCGTAACCGTAGCGCTGGCCGGCAATCATGGTTGCCACCAGGTCGGCGGCACCGACGCCGGTAGCTGCGGCGACCAAACCCGGACCAACGAGGGTCCATTTCACCTTTGCTTGTGGCTCAGAGTTGTGTGTCTGTTGGCCTTCGGCGGATGTTACGCCGGTGTGGTTATCTGAATGGCTCATGACACTTCCTTAAGTGGCTATGGTGTGAATCACTTAAGAGAAATGTATCACTCTTGACTGGTAGAGTGCAGCCCAATTATTCAACCATGCGTGCTAAGCGACGGTCCGGCCAGCAGCGTACAGCGCCTTTGGCATGGTTCTTTGCAGCTTCCATTGGAACTGAATGGGCTTTTCACCGTGGTGGGAAACATAATCCACAGCACCCAAAAATGTATAGGCGCTCGCGGTGCCCACTGAGTTCTTCTTAGTAAAGCGAGAGGCGATAAGAATCTTCCCGCCGAGCTCATCATGCCGAATATAACGACGTGCGGCCTTCGATTTTAGAGTTGTTGTCGATTGCGATTCCCAGTGGAGGAGATCCGGTGAAATCGGGTAGTCCCGGTAATTCGTGGTGGCGCTAACTTGATCGTCTTTTTGGAAAGTCACCAAGAATAAGTCCATGTTCATCTCGGGGAAGTATTTCACTCCCTCGCGCGGAAGGCTGACCAGTTTTTCTAATTCGCCAGTTTGCAAGGCGCCGACTAACTCTGCCAGAGAGTAGTCTGCGTGAGTTTCCAGAACGGTGTCGTCACTAGGCTGCGGGATAATGCGCGAAGCATCGTTTTGTAGCCGCATGACGTGTTCAAGTTCCCAAATAACTCGCGGGTGCTCTCGCAATATCCCCAGCGCTTGGTCAAAAGAAGACGGGCTGGGTGCATTGGAATTAGCCCAAAAGCCCAAGACCAGCATTCGTGCAAAGGCTTGATCAGTGGGCGACATATCGCCGAATTGCGAAGTGGAGGATTTTAGGATTCGAAGATAAGCCTCAATGCGTGTCGCATCATTGACGTGGAGGAAAACTTTAATCCGGTTGAGTAAGAAGCTTTCCATCTCATCGTCACGTGGCTCGAGGAGGCCTTCCTCGCGCAGGAGGCGGGTCCAGGAGTATTTGTTGGGGCGATAAATATCCTCCAATTCGAGGTTTGCCTCGTCGAGGAATTCTTTGAGATCGGTAGTTCGCAATTCCGCCACCAGCGCACGCACTTTCCGCAAGTTGCTCCGTGTCGTCTTCTTTACGTTGTTGAGGACCTGTTCCGTCGTCGATTCATCGAATTGGATGTGCGTTCCCGGCGGCGTGGTGGGAAAGCCCTGCTCTATCTCGGTGAGTAGATGTTTCCCGCGTTTTCTCGTTAATGCATTGAATTTACGCTCAAAATCGTATTCAACATGCTGTTGGCCAATGAAATCGAATACGGTACAAGAATCCTTTCCGGGAGCAAGGCGAAGACCGCGGCCAAGTTGCTGTAGGAAGATAACCGGGCTTTGGGTTGGCCGGAGCAAGAGCAGTGTATTGACCGCTGGGATGTCGACGCCCTCATTGAAAATATCAACGGAAAAGAGAGCCTTGATGGCGCCGCTTTCGAGTTGTTGAATGGCTTCTGCGCGTTCAGAAGAAGTTAATTTGCTCGTTACGGCCTGGGCTGGAATTCCAAAGTGCTGAAATTGCTGGGCCATATGCTCTGCGTGGGCAATGGAGACGCAAAAGCCGATCGCCTTCATTTCAGAAAGATCGAAAATCCGTTTATCCAGTTCATTAAGAATAAAGCGCGTCCGTTTTTCACCAGACTTGATATAAAACTCTGACAACTCGTTGGTGTTGTAATCTTTCTTGCCCCTGTTCCACGTAAGCGAAGAAAGATCCGTACCGTCTGCAATTCCGTAATAATGCATGGGAACCAAAAGTTGCAGGCGCAAAGCATCCCAGAGGCGAAGCTCATGGGCAATGCGGTAGTCAAAGTACTGTTGGACATTTTTGCCATCGCCGCGCTCAGGTGTTGCGGTCAGCCCAAGTAATTCGTCTGGTTCAAAATGGCTAAGAAGCGCGTTATATGTTGGAGCTTCTGCATGGTGGAATTCGTCGATGACCACCACATCGAATTGATCCGGCGCGAGCTTTTCTAAGCGAGTGGAATTGAGCGACTGAACGCTCGCAAATACGAAGTCCCAGCGCCGGGGCTCGGTGCCATCGACAAGCAACTCGCCAAAGTTGGCATCCTTGAGCACCTCGCGGTACGTACGCCGCGCTTGGTGAAGAATTTCTTTGCGGTGTGCGACGAAGAGCAAACGTGGGCGACGCTTCCACTGCCGGCAAAGATTGAGGTAATCCAGGGCAGCTACGACGGTCTTGCC
Organism: Corynebacterium sp. MSK204; assembly: GCF_030229885.1. Lineage (NCBI taxonomy): Bacteria > Bacillati > Actinomycetota > Actinomycetes > Mycobacteriales > Corynebacteriaceae > Corynebacterium > Corynebacterium sp. MSK204. The sequence continues at coordinate 88,659 of NZ_JASPGQ010000002.1, forward strand.
GGTGCCTGTCGCCGCAACGAGTAGGTTTTTGTGGCGATCCTTTACCTCACGTTCGGACCGCAGCGCCTCGAGCATCTCTTCTTGATAAGGATAGGGAGTAACTTCTAGGCCAGAAAGCTCTAATTGGCGCAAAGCTTGTGGGGACTCCGTGCCTTTTGCAATGCGCAGGGATTCCTGCAGGCGATCCATATCCCTGGCGGGGTCAAAAGTCTTGAAGTGGCTATCGTGCCAGTAGCTGTCGAAAGTCTTTATGAATTTTTCGATGACCTCAGGCGTCGCCGTAGCAGAGCCGCGCACGTTCCATTCCCAGCCATCGATAAGAGCAGACCTCGAAAGGTTCGAGCTTCCAATAAAAGCGGTGTCGAAGCCAGAATCCCGTCGGAATAGCCATGCTTTGGCGTGCAGGCGTGTGGATTTATGCTCATAGCAAATCTTTACATCGGCGCGATATTTTTCTACCAGGCGTTTAAGAGCCGCCGCATCGGAAGCCCCACAGTAAGTAGAGGTCAATAGGCGGAATGGAATCTGGTTGTCGCGCAGGAACTGCAATTGCTGGTCAAGGACACTGATTCCGGAGCTTTTGATGAAGGCACACAATAAGTCGACGGAATCGGCTGTCTTTATCTCCCGCTCAACCTCGCTGGTCAGGCTGGTCTCGCCCTGGGCATTAGTAAAAAGCGCGCTCTTAGTCAGCGATACATCCGGAAGCAGCGGAGGCTCGGCTAAAGAAGTGTTGTAGACGGCGTAGAGGAGTTGCTCGGTATCAATATCTTCGTCCTCGCCAAGCATTCCAGCGATTGTATTGATAAGGGCTACTCGGTCTGCTGAGGATTTGAGCCCCATGAGGCGTTGCTCTAGTAAATCGCCGATGTGTTGAGACATGGCCGAGGTATAGCGCCCGCGAGCGCTATCATCTGTGCCGTTTCCTACCCCGAATCCCGCCGATGGGTGTCGGCTTTGCGTTTCCTCCATTCGCTCACGAATGCGCGAGGTCACCGGGGTTTCGTAAACGCCGAAGGGGAGCGAGGAATCCAAGGAATGACTCATAGCTACAAGATTCTAAGGGCAAAGTTTTTCCACGGCTGGAATATCTGCTGGCGCCCAGGTCAGCTCCATTGCTTCTGCGGGGGTAACCCACCTGGTTGCGTCATGATCGCTCAGGCGAAGCTCGCCGCTGGTGAGCGTGCAATAAAAGGTGGTTAGTTCGATGGTGGCAAAGTCGTACTCGTAGATGGTCGTCGTGAGTTTGCTGCCTACGCGGGCAGTAAGGTTGAGTTCCTCGCGAATTTCGCGGGCTAAAGCCTGTTCGGGTGATTCTCCCGGTTCGATTTTTCCGCCCGGAAATTCCCAATGTCCTTCTAGGGGTTTTCCGGGTTTCTTGCGGCAGGCGAGGAAGCGATCGCCATCGTGAAAGACGGCGCCGACGACGCGGATGGGGTTAGACATAGTCCCATTGTGCCTTGAGCTAAGAAACGCTAGACAAGAAGATGTAATTTAGCTAACATAATCGCAATGTTCGCGTCAGGCTGTCGCGCGGGCTTGATCATCATGCAAGCTTGAGGGGCGGTCTATCGTGACTTCTACTGATTCAGTTAATTCCTCCATCCAGAGCCATGACGGGGAAGTCCCGCGGCCTGAGGGACGGTGGAAACTCTTTGTTTATAGCGCCATTGGCGCGTTCGTGTTCTTCTTTCCTGTGACGTATAAGGAAAAGAACTCCATTCCTTTGGACCACATGGTCACCATCGTGCGCGATAGCATTCCGGCGGTGGTGCCGTGGCTTATTTTTGCGCTCGCCGTGTATGGCACGGTCCGTAGCTTTAGCACTGGGGCGTTTAAGCAAAGTGCGCTGCAGGCGGTCTTTGCGGTCCTCAATATCGCCGGTGCGGTCATTTCCTTCCTCATGGTCATTGACGCGCTGCCGTGGGTATTGGGCGATGAGGACTTGGTTCCCTTCTTGTGGAACTCCATTGCCACACCGGTGGGGCTTATCGTGCCCATCGGCGGTACCTTCCTGGCATTTCTCATTGGCTTTGGGCTCTTGGAATTTGTTGGGGTGCTGATGCAACCCATCATGCGTCCGCTGTGGAAGACGCCGGGGCGCTCCGCCATCGATGCGGTGGCATCCTTTGTCGGGTCGTATTCGCTGGGCATCTTGGTCACGGACCGTGTCTATCAAAAGGGCGGTTATACCGGCAGAGAGGCTGCAGTTATTGCCACGGGGTTTTCCACGGTATCGGCGGCGTTTATGGTCATCGTGGCCAAGCAACTGGATTTGATGAATATCTGGGGCACCTATTTCGCCGTCACGCTGCTGGTGACGTTCCTGGTTACGGCCATTACCGTGCGCATCCCGCCGCTGCGGACGATTCCGGATGAATACTGCGCGGGTGTAGAGCCTGACCCAGAAAAGCCGGTGGAAGGATCGCGTTTTAAGAATGCGTGGCGCGAAGCGATGCTGGCTTTGCAGCGCGCGCCGTCGCTGCCGCAGGCCATTTGGGATAACCTGCGCGATGGCGTGCGCATGGCCGCGGCCATCGTGCCGTCCATCATGTCGGTGGGCCTTATTGGCTTGCTGCTTGCGCGGTTTACCCCGATCTTTGAATGGATTGGGTACCTGTTTTATCCCTTTGCTTGGATAGTGCAGCTGCCGGAGCCGGCACTTGGCGGCAAGGCCGCGGCGATGGGCATTGCGGAGATGTTCCTACCCGCCACAGCGGTGGCCGACAGCGATTCCATGGTGCTGAAATTCGTCATCGGGGTCGTGGCGGTCTCTGCCATCATCTTCTTCTCCGCCCTGGTGCCGTGCATTTTGGCCACCAAGATTCCGGTGAAGCTATCTCACCTGGTCATCATCTGGTTTGAGCGGGTGGCCCTCACCATCGTGATTGCGACCCCGATTGCGCACCTGCTGTTTTGAGGTTTATTGCCCGCTTACCGCAGTGAGGTGAGCGTTAACGATGTCATCGATAAGCCGTGCCGCTGCCTTGGCGGTGCGGTTGTCTATGTCGAAGGTGGGGTTGAGCTCGACGACATCGACAAGCGCGAGCTTGCCCGTCGCGGCGATGGCGACCGCCAGGGCGCGGATGCGCTCGTAGGCAACGCCGAGGCTGGCCGGAGCGGATACACCCGGCGCGGTGGAGGCGGGAAGGACATCCAGGTCGATGGAGAGGTGGACCTTGTCCGCAGCGGCGGTGGCCTGGGTGGCGAGCGCGCCGCATTCGGCCGGGGTGAGGTTCACCAGCTCCTCATCCAGGGTGTAGTTGACGCCGAGCTTATCGGCATCGTTGAAGAGCACCGCGGTGTTATTGGGGCGGGAAATACCGAAGACGGTGTACTCAAAGTCATCGGTGAGCTGGGAAATCTGGGTAAAGGGCGTGCCGGAGGTGGCGTGGTCCGCGTGGCGGAGATCGAAGTGGGCATCCAGGTTGATGATCGGGGTGGCACCGCGCGCGCGGAACAGGCCGCGGTGGGAGCCGAAGGCGGTTTCGTGCCCGCCGCCCAAGATAATCGGCAGGGTAGCGCTGCGGACGAGTTCTTCGACCTTGTCAGATAGGGCCTCGTGGGCGCCGTCGAGATCGTCGGCTTGGGTGGTGATGGTTCCGGCATCGGCAAGCGCATGGCCGTGGTGAACCGCGAGGGATCCGAGGGCTGTGCGCAGGGCGGCGGGGCCGGCGGCAGCACCTTGGCGGCCGCCGTTGCGCAGCACGCCCTCATCGGAGGCAAACCCCAGCAGGGTTACGGGCGCGGATTCGGCTTGGTTGATAACGCTATGCCAGCGCGCGTGCTCGGGGCCGGGACCATCGGAGCGGCCGGACCACTCGGGGGCGGGAGTAAAAAGTGGGGCTGATTCGGTATTCATAGTGCCGATACTAGAAGCGTGCGGTGAGTTTGTCTGGCAGTAGCGGAATATAATTGGGCGCTGTGAGTGCTAATCGAGTCCCCGCTGCGCGCCATGCCCTGGACATCCTCAAGCTGCTATCGACTATCGATGTCCCGATTTCCGCCGCCCGCATCCAAGGCGAGCTCGGCCTGCCGCGCTCGACCACGTACCACCTGCTCGCGGAGATGGTCGATGCCGGCTTCGTTGCCCACCTGCCCGAGCACAAGACCTACGGCCTGGGGCTGGCCGCGTATTCGATGGCCTCTGCCTATGTAACCCAGCAGCCGCTAGTGCGCATGGCAACGCGCGACCTGGAGGAATGCGCGCGGCTGGTAGGTGGATCTGGGCACCTTTCGCGTATGGCGGGCTCGGAGATTTTATACCTGCAGGAGGTCCGCGCGCCGGGCGCGACCTCGTTGGTTACGGAGGTCGGGGTGCGCCTGCAGGCGCATAAGACGGCCTCGGGCAGGGTGATGCTGGCGCACCTGCCGGAATCCGAGGTCAAGGCCGCCTTTGATACCGCGGGCGGGGAAAATTTTGGTTTCCTCAAAGAGCAGCTGCACCTGGCCCGTGCGCGCGGGTGGGATCAGGAGGTGGAAGAAATCTCGCGGGGCCAGGCCTCGGTGGCGGTGCCCATCCTGGACCACTTGGAGCGGCCTGCGGCGGCCATTGCGGTGACCTATCCCGTGTCCACGCCGGCGGATAGGGTAGAGGAGCTCATTGCGGCGCTGCGCCAGGCCGCGGAGAAAGTTGCGGGGAAAATGTATCGCCAGCGCGAAAAGTGAGGTACCATGCGGGCTAGCGCGTTAGGCTGTGACGTGAGCTATATTTTGTTGCCCTAAAGACACTAGGAGTCATCATGCCTAATGCATACCCATCCACCGTTACAGTCGGCGTCGGAGCGCTGACCATTGAGGAAGTCGTGGCCGTTGCCCGCTACGGTGCCACGGTAGAAATCTCCGCCGAGGCTTTGGACGAGGTCGCCTCCACACGCGACCGGGTCGAAGAACTGGCCCAGGATCCCACGCCGGTCTACGGAATCTCCACCGGCTTCGGCGCGCTTGCCCGCCGCCACATTCCAGAAGAGATGCGCGCGCAGCTGCAGCTGTCCCTGGTGCGCTCCCACGCGGCCGGCACCGGCCCTGAGGTGGAAGAAGAAGTAATTCGCGCGCTCATGCTGCTGCGCCTATCCACCCTGTGTACCGGCCGTACCGGCGTGCGCCCCGTGGTGGTAGAAACTTATGCCAAGGCGCTCAACGCCGGCATCGTGCCGGTGGTGCGCGAATACGGTTCGCTGGGCTGCTCCGGCGACTTGGCCCCGCTGGCTCACTGCGCCCTAGCGCTGTTGGGTGAGGGTGAGGTACGCGTGGGCGGCGAGCTCAAGGACGCCGACGAGGCTCTTGCCGCCGCCGGCATCGAGCCGCTGGAGCTGCGCGAGAAGGAGGGCCTTGCGCTTATCAACGGAACCGATGGCATGCTGGGCCAGCTCTGCCTGGCCATTACTGACCTGCGTGCGGCCGCCAAGACCGCCGATATCGCCACCGCGATGACGGTAGAAGGCCTGCTTGGCACCCTCGTGGTCTTTGCCGATGACCTCCAGCAGCTGCGCCCGCACCCGGGCCAGGCCGATTCTGCCGCCAATATCCGCCAGGTGGCGGACGGCTCCGAGATCCTCGCCGCAGCGCTGGAGGAGTTCAAGAAGAACCAGGTCCAAGACGCCTACTCCGTGCGCTGCGCGCCACAGGTGGCCGGCGGTTTCCGCGATACCTTGGCGCATACCGCACAGGTGGCAGAGCGCGAGCTCGCCGCCGCCGTGGACAACCCGGTCGTGGCTAAGGACGGCCGCGTGGTCTCCAACGGCAACTTCCACGGCGCCCCGGTGGCTTATGCGCTCGATTTCCTGTCCATCGTCACCGCGGACCTGGCGTCCATTTCTGAGCGCCGCACCGACCGCTTCTTGGATCCGGCCCGCAACCGCGGCTTGAACGCCTTTCTTGCCGATGACCCCGGAGTCGACTCCGGCCACATGATCGCCCAATACGCCCAGGCTGGCATCGTCAGCGAATTAAAGCGCCTGGCCACCCCGGCCTCGGCCGATTCCATTCCTTCCTCTGCCATGCAGGAAGACCACGTATCCATGGGCTGGTCCGCCGCCCGCAAGCTGCGCAAGGCCGTCGATGGCCTACAACGCGTGCTTGCCGTAGAAATCCTCACCGCTGCCCGCGCTATCGACATGCGCGAGGGTACCCCGGCCAAGGGAACCGGCGCGGTAATCGCCAAGCTGCGCGAAACCGTCAAGGGGCCAGGTGTGGACCGCTACCTCTCGCCGGAAATCGAGGAGACCGTGCGCCTAGTCAAGGAGGGCGCGCTTGTCGAAGCTGTCGAGAATGCTACTGGAAAGCTGCGTGATTAATATGTCGACCATCTCTTGGCACCCGCAATCTGAGCCCAACCCTTTGCCGTTTTCCCCTTTCAAAGCCAGCACGGTACCGCGCCCCATTGGATGGCTTTCCAGCGTGGATGGTGAGGGCCGCGAAAATATCGCTCCTTATAGCCAGTGGCAAAACCTCACCTTCGATCCGCCCATGGTGATGTTTTCGGCCAACCAGTATCCGGATGGTCGTCGCAAGGACACGGTGCTTAACGCGGAGGAGACCGGCTGGTTCGTGTGGAATATGGCCACCTATGATCTTCGCGAGGAAGTCAATAAATCCGCCCAGGTGCTCGACTATGGCGACAGCGAGTGGGACCGCCTGTCCGTTACCAAGGAATATGCGGACAATTACCGCATTCCCATGGTGAAAGAATCGCCGGTGAAGTTCGAGTGCCAGTACAAGACCACGCTGCGCGTGCCTGGCAATTCCAAGGTGGGCAGCATCGACCTCGTGGTGGCGGATGTAAAGACTATCCATATCGATGAATCTGTCATCGATGAGGAAGGCAAGCTTGACATCCTCAAGATTAAGCCCATCGCGCGCATGGGCTACTTTGACTACACCGTGGTCACAGAAAAATTCGAGATGCGCGTGCCCGGCTCCGACGACGCCGCGCGCCGGACTAGAGGGCAGCGCGTAGCGCATCGGCCATAGCCCGCTGGCCCGCGTGGGTGGGGTGCATGGGGAAGGAATCGGTATCCTGCCCCGTAAAGTCCACCCACGGTTTGCCTGAGCAGGCGGAGTGCTGCGGGGTATCGTCAGGCAGCACGTAGGTGGCGCCGTTGCGCTCGGCGGCCTCGCGCACCGCTTGGTTGATGCGCTGGATGGTATTTGCCAACCACTCCCGGTCTGTGGCCGGGATTTTTTCTATGAAGGGGCAGGTCTCGCCGGGGTTGATGAGGGGGATATAGCCGGTGGCAATGACCTTTGCCTCGGGCGAGCGGTGGGCGATTTCCCCGTAGACCTTGTCCAGGCGTTGGGGTAGATCGTGTAGCTCCAGGTCTATCTGCGCTCCCGATTCGTCTTGGCATATATCGTCCGTTGCGCATTGGGTCAGGCGCACAAAGCTTACGTCGTTGCCGCCGATGCTCAAGGAGACAAGGGATGTATCCGCGGCCAGTGCGTCCACCTGGGCGGGGTGCTCGCCCGCGGAGGATAAAACATCCAGCGTGCTCGCGCCCTGGCAGGCGACGTTGCGGAAAGAACTGGTGGTGATCTCCTGCGCGGCGAGTTCTGGATAGGAATCTTGTGCGCGTGCGCAGGAATCGGGCGGATCGAGAGGGAGCGTCGTCGAGCCCATCGCCGCGTAGGAATCCCCGAGCGCCACATAGTTTTCGGGGTCTTCTGTGGCTTCTTGGGCTTCTTGCGGCTGCGAGGAGCATCCTGCCAGCAGGCAGGCGGCGGCGAGGGCGGGCAATACGTGGCGCATGACTGCCATCGTAGCCGTCGAGTCTGAAATGCCAGACAGTTGGTGATTGTGAATGCTCTAAATACGTTGTGTATCACACTAAATTGATATCTGTGACGCTCGCCAAGCCCCCGGGAGACAGCCCCGGGAAACCGGCCTTGGGGTAGGGCACGGCGTCGATAAGCACGAGCGAAAGGAAGCCATGTCTGAACCACGCGAAGTCCGCGCACCCCGCGGCACCGAACTCAACGCAAAATCCTGGCAAACCGAAGCGCCACTGCGCATGCTGATGAATAACCTCGATCCCGAGGTTGCCGAGCGCCCCGAGGACCTCGTGGTCTACGGCGGTACCGGTCGTGCAGCGCGCAGCTGGGAGGCCTTCGATGCCATTGTGGAATCGCTGAAGGACTTAGAAAGCGATGAAACCCTCCTCGTCCAATCCGGAAAGCCGGTGGGCATCTGGAAGACCAATGAATGGGCACCGCGCGTGCTCATCGCCAACTCCAACCTGGTGGGCGACTGGGCCAACTGGGAGCACTTCCGCAAGCTCGAGGACGAGGGCCTGATGATGTACGGCCAGATGACGGCCGGCTCCTGGATCTACATCGCCACCCAGGGCATCCTGCAGGGCACCTACGAGACCTTCGCGGCCGTGGCCAAGAAGCGCTTCGAGGGCAGCCTGGCCGGCACCCTGACCCTGACCGGCGGGTGCGGCGGCATGGGCGGTGCCCAACCGCTCGCCGTGACGCTGAACGGCGGAGCAGTGCTCATCGTGGACGTGGATGAACACCGCCTGCGCCGCCGCCAGCACAAGCGCTACCTCGATGAAGTGGTCACCGACCTGGACGAGGCCCTGCGCTTGGTTCTCGATGCCAAGGAAAACAAAAAGGCCCTTTCTGTCGGCCTGGTGGGCAATGCCGCCGAGGTCTTCCCCGAGGTGCTGCGCCGCCAGCGCGCCGGGGAATTCAAGGTAGACATCGTCACCGACCAGACCTCCGCGCACGACCCACTGTCCTACCTGCCCACCGAAATCACCGTGGATGACTGGCAGTCCGAGGCCAAGGCCGATCCCACGACCTTTACCAAAAAGGCCCGCGAATCCATGGCCGCACAGGTCCAGGCGATGGTGGAATTCCAGGACGAGGGCGCCGAGGTCTTTGACTACGGCAACTCCATCCGCGATGAGGCGCGCCACGCCGGCTACCAGCGCGCATTTGAGTTCCCCGGCTTCGTTCCCGCCTATATCCGCCCGCTGTTCTGCGAGGGAATGGGCCCGTTCCGTTGGGCAGCGCTGTCCGGCGACCCCGAAGACATCAAGGTCACCGACGAAGCCCTGAAGGAGCTCTTCCCAGAGAACGAGCACCTGCACAACTGGCTGGACGCCGCCGAAGAATACGTCGAGTTCGAGGGCCTGCCCGCCCGCATCTGCTGGCTTGGCTACAACGAGCGCCACAAGGCCGGCCTGCTCTTCAATGACTTGGTGCGCGAGGGCAAGATCAAGGCCCCCATCGTCATTGGCCGCGACCACCTCGACTCCGGCTCGGTTGCCTCCCCGTACCGCGAGACCGAAGCCATGCTCGATGGCACCGATGCCGTCGCTGACTGGCCGCTGCTTAATGCCATGACCGCCGTATCTTCCGGCGCGACTTGGGTCTCCCTCCACCACGGCGGCGGAGTGGGCATGGGCCGCTCCATCCACGCCGGCCAGGTCACGGTTGCCGATGGCACCGATCTCGCCGCCGCCAAGCTGCGCGCCGTGCTGACCAATGACCCAGGCATGGGTGTTATCCGCCACGTCGATGCCGGGTACTCTCGCGCAGAGGAAGTAGCCAAGGAGCGCGGCGTTCGCGTTCCCATGGAATTTAAGGCAAGGGATTAAATGAGCACACTTTTTACCGGAATTTCTGAACTCCGCACGGTCAGCGAGCACGGCACGCTTAACGATGCCGCCCTTATCGCCGACCACGGCACCATCGCCTGGATTGGCCCCGCTTCCCAGGCGCCTGCCGCCGATGACCAGGTGGACTTGGGCGGGCGCGCCGTCCTGCCGGGCTGGGTGGATTCGCACACCCACATGGTCTTCGACGGTGACCGCTCCGCCGAGTTCGAGGCCCGCATGTCCGGCGGTTCCTACGAGGCAGGCGGCATCGCGGTGACCATGGACGCCACCCGGGAGGCGGGGGCAGACCGCTTGGATAAGCTCGTCGCCGAGCGCGTGGCAGCCGGCCGCCGCGGTGGCACCACCACCTTCGAGACCAAGACCGGCTACGGCCTCAACACGGAATCTGAAGTGGAAGCCGCGCGCGTGGCATCCCAGCATGTCGATGACGTCACCTTCCTGGGTGCCCACCTCGTGCCGCCGGGAGCGGATGCGGAAGACTACCTCGATGAGGTCGTCGGCCCCATGCTGGACGGGGTTGCCGAATACGTCCAGTGGATCGACGTCTTCTGCGAGCGCGGCGCGTTCAATGAAGAGCAGTCGCGCCGGGTTCTCGAAGCCGGTAAAAAGTTGGGGCTTGGCCTGCGCGTGCACGGCAACCAGCTTGGCGAGGGCCCGGGGGTTAGCCTCGCGGTCGATCTCGGCGCCGCCTCGGTGGACCACGTGAATTACCTGAGCGATAGTGACATCGAAAAGCTCGCCGCATCCGAGACCGTGGCCACCATGCTCCCGGCCTGCGATCTCTCCACGCGCGAGCCCTTGGCGCCTGGCCGTGCGCTTCTCGATGCCGGCGCCACCCTCGCCATCGCCTCCAACCTCAACCCAGGTACCTCCTATACTTCGTCGATGAACTACTGCGTGACCACGGCCGTCCTGCAGCAGCACCTATCCGTCGACGAGGCCATCCACGCCGCCACCACCGGTGGTGCCACGGCGCTGCGCCGCCATAATGTGGGCAACGGACTCGACCCGCAGGGCCGCCCCGCGAAGGGCACCCTGGTGGAAGGAGCTGCCGCTGACCTGCACGTGCTCGATGCTCCCAGCGCGGTGCACTTGGCCTACCGGCCGGGCATGCCGCTGAGCTACCGCACGTTCGTGGCGGGGGTATAGCGAGGAATGGAGTTTGCCGCCGGTATCGCGTAGGGTTGGATGAGCAATGAGCATTACCGATAACGCCACCGGCGGCGTAAACGAGCCGGAAGATTTTAATAAGTCGGAATCTCAGGACAACTCGCAAGGTGTCAACCAGGACACCAGGGCTGCGAATACTTCTGAGGGCACCGGCGCTGAGTCCAAGGACTCGGCCAACGACAACTCCCAGGGGTTCGAGCACCTCGGCCTGCCAGATAAAATTCTGCAAGCCGTTGCGAAAGTAGGCTTCACCACGCCGTCCCCCATCCAAGCAGAAACCATCCCGATCCTGATGGAAGGCCGCGACGTCGTGGGCCTTGCACAGACCGGTACCGGCAAGACCGCAGCCTTCGCGCTGCCGGTCTTGTCCCAGCTTGACCCGCATGCGCGCCACCCGCAGGCACTCGTCCTCGCGCCTACCCGCGAGCTCGCCCTGCAGGTTGCAGATGCCTTCCAATCCTTCGCAGAAACCCTCAAGGGTATCGAGGTTCTTCCCATCTACGGTGGCCAGGCCTACGGCATCCAGCTGTCTGGCCTGCGCCGCGGCGCCCAGGTCATCGTGGGTACCCCGGGTCGCGTCATCGATCACTTGGAAAAGGGCTCGCTTGACCTGTCCCAGCTGCAGTTCCTCGTCCTCGATGAGGCCGATGAGATGCTGAACATGGGCTTCCAGGAAGACGTCGAGCGCATCCTCGAAAGCACCCCGGACCGCAAGCAGGTGGCGCTTTTCTCCGCCACCATGCCTAATGCCATCCGCCGGCTGTCCAAGCAGTACCTGCACAACCCGGCGGAAGTAACCGTTAAGTCTGAGCGCCGTACCAACGACAACATTAAGCAGCGTTTCCTGCTGATTCCGCACCGTGCAAAGATGGATGCGTTCACCCGCATCCTCGAGGTCATTACCTATGACGCCATCATCGTCTTCTGCCGCACCAAGCACGAGACCGAAGAAGTGGCCGAGGCCCTGCGCGATCGCGGCTACAGCGCTGCTGCCATTAACGGCGACATCGCCCAGGCGCAGCGCGAACGCACCGTCGACCAGCTCAAGGATGGCCGCCTAGACATCCTCGTGGCCACTGACGTCGCCGCACGTGGCCTCGACGTGGAGCGCATCACCCACGTGGTGAACTTCGATATCCCGAACGATACCGAGTCCTACGTGCACCGCATTGGCCGCACCGGTCGTGCTGGCCGTTCCGGTGAGGCAATCCTGTTTGTCACCCCGCGCGAGCGCCGCATGCTGCGTTCCATCGAGCGCGTGACCAACGCACGCCTCGAAGAGATGGACCTGCCCTCCGTCGATGAGGTCAATGAAAAGCGCAAGGAAAAGTTTGCGCAGGCCATCACCCAGTCCATGGACAACAAGCAGGCCGATTTCTTCCGCAACTTGGTGCGCAAGTACTCGGAAGAAAATGACGTCGCGATGGATGACATCGCCGCGGCGCTGGCCGTCATGCACCAGGGTGGCAAGAACTTCCTATTGGAAGACAAGCCTTTGCCCAAGCCAAAGAAGGACCGCCGCGATCGCGATGACCGCAAGCGCGACCGTGACTTCAAGGGCGGCGGCAAGAACCGCGGCGGCTCCAAGCGGCCGGATGGTGACTTTGAGACGTACCGGTTGGACGTCGGCAAGCGCCAGAATGTCCGCCCAGGTGCCATCGTCGGTGCAATCGCCAACGAAGGTGGCCTGTCCGCCAAGGACTTCGGCCGCATTACCATTGCGGTGGGACACACTCTCGTGGACCTGCCGAAGAACATGGACCCAGCTGTGCTGGACCGTCTGAAGGATACCCGGATTTCTGGGCAGCTCATCAAGATTCAGAAGGATACTGGGCGCCCGCCTCGCCGTGATGGCGGCGGCGGTGGACGCAAACATGGTGGTCGCTTCCGCGACTAATTAAACCTCCAAAGGGCCTCTTTTAGAGGCCCTTTTTTCATGCCCTGTGAACTGCGCTTTTACTATAAATGGGGGTAGTGTGTCGGGGCGGTTTTGTATGGTGTATGGCGAAAGCATGTTCTAGTAAATCTCTCGAAAGAAAGTCCATGAATGCGCCATATTATGCCAATACTAATCCGGAAAATTCTACCTCCCGTGCAGCTACAGAGATTAGGAAAGCGGAATACCAGTTCTGGGAGAGGCTTCACCCTGACCCGGATGATGATATCGAAGTTATTAGCCAATCCCTGTCTGACTTAACTGGGGCGCGTCAGTCCCGAATTAGAAATATTATCTTCGCCTTCGAGCGATTAAAGGAGCTGCCGCGGCTGCGCGCCCGGCAAGAACAGCATTTCCATTTAGATTTAGACCGCCTGATTACGATTGACCAAACCCTAGCCAAGCTCGGCGCCATTGATGCGGAGAAGAAGTTTACTATCGATGACGCCCTGACCAACTACTTGACCCCAACCCGCCCCAATCAAAAGCTGCCCTCGCACCGCAATCTCCGCCGCAAGTTACGCGAGCTCATCGTGCGCCTCGATCCCTCAATTGCCGCGCGGGATCCGCGCCGCAAGCAAGCCTATAGCGTTGAACCTACAGGCGGGGAGTGGGCTGCGGTTTGTCTGGACGTCGGGTTAGAAACCGCGGAGATAATCGACCGCAATATTCGGGATATCGCTACGGACAAGGACCTCACGATGGCTGAGGCCGCAGTGGAGCTGCTGACCGGAAAGGCGCAACCAAAGGCCAAGGTCGTGTTGAATATGTATCGCTGCGACCTGCCGGATGCACCCGCGTTTGTACAAAACTTAGGCTGGGTATCCCCGGAGACCGCGGATGACCTAGAGGCTCGGGCGACAACGACAAGGGACATGGAGAAGGCCGGTCAGGCGGAGAGCCCGAATTATGTGACTCCGCCAGATATCCGGGCGTTTGTAGAGGGCTTGGATGGCACGTGCCGGTGGCCAGGCTGTACGCGGCCGGCGGTGGCGTCCCAGATGGACCATCGGCACGACTTTGCAGATGGTGGGCCGACCTCGGCGGCAAACCTCACTTGCCTGTGCCAGCACCATCACAATATAAAGACCGATGGGAGGGCGTTTTATATCAAGGACCCGATAAGTGGGGACATCGTCTGGCTTTTCGATGACTCTACGTGGGTCTACGACTCCGCGAGCGGACCGTTGGCGCCGAAGAACCGCAGGTGGGCGCAGACGGTGGCGCAGGCCACGCAGAAGCGGCGGGAGAATGCGCATGCAGGTGCGCAGCAACTAAAAGAAGAGCTTAGGGAGGAGTCCACGCATGAAAAAGGGGACAGCGATGACACTGTCCCCGAAAAGTAAATGGCTTCCTAGAGGTACATCAGGATAAGGCAGATGATCCACAGGAGGTTGAAGACGCCGCCGAAAGCGGACAGCGACTTCTTAATGGAGCCCAGGTTGGCGGTATCGCCGGACTCTAGGGCTGCCTGCGCCGTGCGCTGCTTAGGAAGGATGAGGAAGAAGAGCAGGCACCACGCGATGATGGCCACAAGGATGGCGATGTGGAAGTTGACCTGGCTCTTAAAGGTTTCGATATCAGACAGGAACACAGCAAGACCAAGGACCGGCACGAGGGCGGAAATGTAGCCGTAAGTATTGGTGATGTTGTGCAGGTTGCGGGCGGCTCCGAGGGCCGTCTTTTCGCCCTGCGCTGCGCCCTGCAGCTGAGTCTGGTAGATGGAGGTGGAAATGCACACGGGGCCAAGTAGGACGATGGCCGCTGCCACGTGCAGGAAGATGAACAAAGTAGTCATGGAGGATGCCCTTCAGTTAAGAAAAGTTGCCTTGTTCACCCTAATCAATTTCCCTGCTAGAAATCGAACCGACATTGCCTTCTCATTGCACGGACGTCCGCGCGGGACAAGGGCAGCTCGTACTTCCGCGCGATCTCTGCGAGGCGCCGCGAGTAATCGCAGCGGTTGGCAGGCGGCAACCATTCGGAAGGAAGGGAATCGGACTTTTCTTGATTGAGCTTCCGGCTGGTGGCCACCAAGTTGAGAGGATCGTTGGCAAAACGCCTCTTGGTGTCTTGGTCCCATTCTGCGGCACCCATGTCAAAGGCGGCAGAAAGAGGGAAGATGTGGTCGACCTCAATGGGGGAGGTGGCTGAAATCGTCTCGCCCGCGTAGGGGTCATAGATCGTGCCGGATTGTGGCCGGCAGTCAGCGAAGGCCTCGCTGGCTTGGTTCTCCATGATGGCCTCCCGCGTAGTGCATGCGCCGTTGGGCTGCCAGCCGCCGAACTCGTCGCGGTCGTAGCCTTGCAATTCCGTGCGAGCTGGCACGGTGGAGACATCAAAACGCGGAAAAGGCCACGCATACCATGCGATAACGAGAGCGGTTATGCATGATAGCGCGGCCAGGTAATAGGACTTCATGTCCTATTGGACTCCGCGAGGTGCGGGAAGGTTCCTACTTGTTATCGGAAACCTTTTCTGCTGCTTCCTCGAAGTCCAG
This sequence comes from Corynebacterium sp. MSK204, assembly GCF_030229885.1. NCBI lineage: Bacteria > Bacillati > Actinomycetota > Actinomycetes > Mycobacteriales > Corynebacteriaceae > Corynebacterium > Corynebacterium sp. MSK204. Next base: position 103,891 of record NZ_JASPGQ010000002.1, read on the forward strand.
GGAGTCGTCCTTTTCAACGAGCTTGGCAAGCTTCTCGGCTTCCTCGAACTCGTCCAAGACCTCCTGGTCTGGCTGCTTGGTAGCCAAGGTGACCAGAACGGTGACGATGAGTGCGGAGAAGAAGCCCGGAACCATCTCGTAGAGGGAATCGCCGAGCGGGGACATGCCCCAGCCGATGGCGACGACTGCACCGGTGACCATACCGGCGATTGCACCGGTTGCGTTGAGGCGCTTCCAGTACAGAGCCAGGATGACCAGCGGACCGAATGCGGAACCGAAACCAGCCCATGCGAAGCCGACCAGGCCAAGAATGGAGTCGGACGGGTTGATAGCCAGGAGTGCGGCGATAACCGCGATGACCACAACGGCGGTACGGGACAGGTTAATCAGGATGCGCTCGTCAGGCTTGCGCTTTGCGATGATGAGGTAGAGGTCCTCAATCAGGGAAGAGGAAACCACGAGCATCTGGGAGGACATGGTGGACATGATCGCTGCCAAGACTGCGGTCAAGATGAAACCAGCAGGCAATGGGTGCATCATGGCCTGAGCCATATCCAAGAAGATGGTCTCGAAGTTCTCTTGGTCAGTAATGGTTTCACCGAACTGGGTGAAGTACACAGTACCGGTCAGCGCAACGAAGATAGCGCCGATGACGGAAAGGCCCATCCAGGTGATGCCGTAGAAACGGCCCTGCTTGGCGTCAGAAGGCTTACGCAGCGCCATGAAGCGCACGATGATGTGCGGCTGACCAAAGTAGCCAAGACCCCAAGCGGCGTTACCAACGATAACACCAGCGGAAACGCCAGCGAAGAGAGAGAAGTAGTTATCGTTTGGCTCTAGTGCGCCGTCGGTAGCGTAGTTGTTTTCGGTAGCGAAGGAGAAGATCGCGCCGGCATCGTCAAGAGCGAAAAGCGCCATGATTGGCACGATCAGCAGGGCGACGAACATGAGCATGCCCTGCATAGCATCGGTGTAGGACACTGCCAAGAAGCCACCGATGAAGGTGTAGAAAATGGTCACTGCGGCGATGACCAACATACCGGTGATGTAGTCGCCACCGAAGGTGGACTCGAAGTAACGACCACCGGAGACCATGCCGGAAGAGACGTAGAAGGTAAAGAAGAAGATAATGATAACTGCGGAGATAATACGCAGCAGGCGCGACTTATCGCGCAGACGGTTCTCGAAGAAGGAGGGGACCGTAATGGAATCGCCCGCAACCTCCGAGTACGCGCGCAGACGCGGCGCAATCCACTTCCAGTTTGCCCATGCACCGATAAGGAGGCCGATAGGCATCCACAGCTCGGAAAAACCGGAAAGGAAGAGCGCGCCAGGCAGACCCATGAGCAGCCAGCCGGACATATCAGATGCACCGGCGGAGAGAGCAGCTACGAATGGGTGCAGGCCACGGCCGCCCAAAACATAATCGTCGTATTCGTCGGTTTGTTTGTAGCTCCAGTAGCCAATGGCTGCCATTACGAGGAAATAGACAATCATCGCAATGACGTACCAAGTTGATTCTTGCACGTTTCACTCCTTGTAGTGATTTGTCGGACATTCTTACGTTAACGGTGACTTAAGGTTCAACCAAGCTAAAATCCAGCTGTGGCATAGATCTCTGGTGATATTTTTCACCGTTTAACTGCGTAAAGACGTGAATATAACGAGCTTGTAACAAAACTTTGCCGGGCTGCTATGCTGGCGGCTATGGCTTCTTACCTTGTGCATGGCCTTTGGCTGCCGGTCTCGGGGCTTGGTCTATGGATTGAGCAGGTAGAAGGGCACAAGATTGTTATGCCTTCGGCCGTGCCAGAAGGGACGTTTCCGCAGGCTATTGATGCCATCTTGGCTAAGAAATCATTCCGGAACCGGGCGCGAGTATCACTACGGACGCCAAAGGGTAAGGACGTCTCGCTCATGGTGCCCATGGCCATGTTTGCCCCGGAAGAAGCGGTAGAAGCCCTAGCCCAGCTGGAATACCTGGATCATCATCCACCGGCATCAATTGCGCCGGATCTGCACTGGCTCATTCACGCATATAGCGGCCTGAGCAAGTTTGTCCGCGCGGGCAGGGTGACGTTCCGGCTGGCCTACCAGGCCAACGAGTGGTTCCCCATGTGGCAGTTGGCCTCAGGTTTGGGCGAGCGCGGTTGGCTCGCAGAGATGATGGCCGCGGCACCCGGGATTCTCCATATAAATAATAGAGCCCTTTCAGATGACCTAGCGGATGAACTGACGCATTGGATTGCCAACCGGGAATTGCAGCCGCTGCTCAATGAACCCCGGTCAATGCCGTGGCACGACTTCGCCCGTGCACTACTGACGACGTCGCCCATTCGCCGCGGCCGCGCGCAACTACTGCGCGCGCTCAATGAATGGAAAAATTCCATTTACCAGGTGGAACTCCAACTCGTCTACATCGTGGAGGAGCCTGAAGAACAGGACCCCGAGGATGCAGCGTGGCCGATTCGGGTGCGGGTGCGCTCGGGAACGGATTCGCCGCGGCCGGTGTTGGCGGAGGAGCTGGATCGGGCGAGCATCGAGAAGCTGCGCGAAAACCACCGCAAGGCCCTGCACGCGGCGCCGAGCCTGGGCCAGAGCACGCAAATGCCCCAGCCAGGCGACGGCGATTGGGACGTCTACCTGGACACGGAACAGCTCACGCAGTTTATTGCGCACGAGGTACCCGAGCTGAAGAGGCGGGGCATTACCGTCATGCTGCCCAAATCGTGGGCGCAGATGGATACGAAGGCCAAGCTAGAAACCCGCGAGGCACGGGATCCGGCAGAGGCCGCGACAAAGAAGCACATCGGTATGAACCAGCTGGTGGACTATAACTGGCGCATGTCCGTGGGCGATGTGGAACTTACCGAATCCGAGATGAATGAGCTGGTCAATTCCAAGTCCGGGCTCATTCAGCTGCGCGGCAAGTGGGTCATGGCCGATACCCAGGTCGTGTCCAAGGTTTCTTTTTATATGGAGGAGCTGGCGGATAAGTCCCGCGAGCGCGCCAAGAAGGAGCTCGAGCAGCTGGCGGCCTCGGCGGAGATGGCCAAGAAGCTAGGTGAGCCGGGCTGGCAGCAGCTCATGGCAGAGGTCGAGCGTCGCCGAGCAGAGTTCAACGAGAAGAGCGAGCACCAGGTCACGGTGGCGGAGCTGCGGGAGCTGGCGCTCGAGTCGATGGCTCAGGAGCCCATCGAATTTACTGGCAGCACGTGGCATACCGCGTTGCTCGGCGGCATGGATACGGTTGCGCCGAAGCGCGTGGACATTCCGGAGGCCGTCCACGCGGAGCTGCGCGAGTATCAGCGCACTGGCGTGGACTGGCTGTATTGGATGTCGCGCAATAATATTGGTGCCGTGCTTGCCGATGACATGGGGCTCGGCAAAACACTCCAACTACTGTCCCTTTTGGCGGTGGAGAAGGAACGCGGTGAACAGACCGGGCCTACCTTGGTCGTCGCACCCACCTCCGTGGTGGGCAACTGGGCTCGCGAGGCCCGTCGCTTCGTGCCGGATTTCGAGGTCATGGTGCAACACGGCGCGGGACGGCCGAGCGGGGAGAAGTTCCTCGAGGCCGCAGGAAAAGCAGATCTCGTCATTACTACCTATGGCACCGTGAGCCGGGATTTCAACCTCTTGGGTGAGGTGTCCTGGCAGCGGGTGGTCCTTGATGAAGCGCAGGCCATTAAGAACTCGGCCACGCGTTCCTCCAAGGCGGTGCGATCGCTGCCGTCTGAACACCGCGTGGCGCTGACCGGTACGCCGGTAGAAAACCGCCTGTCCGAGATGCGGTCCATCTTGGACTTTTGCAACCCAGGCATTTTGGGCACGGCGTCCTTTTTCCGCAATCATTTTGCCAAGGCCATCGAGCGCAATAATGATGAGGAGATGTCCGAGCGCCTGCGCGCGCTGACCGCACCTCTTATCCTGCGCCGCGTCAAGACCGATCCCAATATCATCGATGACCTGCCGGAAAAGTCCGAGCAGATTCTTACGGTATCCATGACTACAGAGCAGGCGGCTTTGTATAAGGCGCTGGTCAATGAGGTGAAGAAGAGCTTGGAGGATGCTACGGGCATCAGCAAGCGCGGGATCGTCTTGGCCTCCCTGACGCGCATTAAGCAGATCTGCAATCACCCGGCGCATTATTTGGGAGACGATTCGCCGGTGGTTATCAAGGGCAAGCACCGCTCGGGCAAGGTGAAGGAGCTGGTGCGGATTGTCGATGCCGCCACCGAATCCGGCGAGCGCCTGCTGATCTTTACCCAGTACAAGGCCTTCGGTGATATCTTGCAGCCCTACCTGAGCGGGCAACTGGGCCACGAGATTCCCTTCCTGCACGGCGGGGTGACCAAGAATAAGCGCGACCAGATGGTGGAGGACTTCCAGGCCGATGATGGCCCACAGGCGATGATCCTTTCGCTCAAGGCAGGCGGCACGGGCCTGAACCTAACCGCGGCGTCCATCGTGGTGCACATGGACCGCTGGTGGAACCCCGCGGTGGAAAACCAGGCCACGGACCGCGCCTTTCGCATTGGTCAGCGCCGCAACGTGCAGGTGTATAAGATGATTACGGCTGGCACGTTGGAAGAATCCATCCAAGACATCTTGGATGGCAAGACGCAGCTGGCTGGCGCCGTCGTCGGCGAAGGCGAGGGCTGGCTCACGGAACTGGAGCCGGACCAGCTGGCAGAGCTCATGAGTTACCGGGGAAAGGAGTAAGCGGATGGCCGTTAAGGGCGATGACAATGTCATCTACGCGAACTTTGGTACCCGCAAGCGCGTGAGTACCCCGGACGAGGTCAACCATGTCGACCGCAGCGGGCGGCTGCTGTCCAAGACCGCCGCCCGGATTTCGTCCTTTACCAGCTATGATGCGGACCGGGGGCGGATTAGCCGCGGGCGCCAGTACGCCGAAGGCGGTCACGTCGTTGGTTTGGAGATCCGCAATGGTGCCATCCATGGGCGCGTGGCTGGTTCCCAAAACGAGCCTTTTTCCATACTCATTCAGCTGCCGTACCGCGATAATGACGATATTGCGGCACTCGCCGGCCAATTCGCGCGCACCCCTAATTCCGTAGCGAATGCGCGCAAGGGCCTGTTATCTGAGGAAGCGCTGGATACGCTTTTTGCCAGCGAGGCCGAAGAACTGCGTCTATCCTGCACGTGCCCGGATTCCGCCTATACCTGCAAGCACATTGTGGCGGTGGGAGATAGGCTCGCCACCCGCGCGGATGCGGATCCAGCCGTGATTTTCAATATGCGCGGGCTGGATTTTGCGCGTTTGGAAAAGGCCGTCATGGAGCAATCGCAGCAGATCTCCCGTGAAAGCTTTGGCGCCAGCGATTTATCCGCGGAAGAAAAGAACGACGTGTTCTGGAATGGCCGCGAGATGCCTAAGCTGCCGCACCCCAAGGTGGCCCCAGCATTGGAAGATTCCGATCCTGACCTCTTGCGCAAGGCCCTTCGAGCCGTATCGCATACCAATATTGATCTCTTGCGCGCCGTGTCCGATATTGAAGACCTCTACTACCACTTAACGCACTGATTATGACTGCAACGACCTTTATCCACACGTCCGACTTCCAACTGGGAATGACCCGCTGGTTCTTAAAGGGGGAGGCGCAAGGTCGTTTCAACGATGACCGCGAGTCCGCCATCATGCACCTAGGCCAGCTCGCGGAGGAGGTTGGCGCGCAGTTCATCGTCGTTGCGGGCGATGTATTTGAACACAATGCGCTCTCCCGGGAAATCTTGGCGCGTGCCACCGAGATGTTTAAGCGCTTGCCCGTGCCTGTATATGTGCTGCCGGGAAACCACGATCCGCTGGTCGCGGACTCGGTATTTTATCGTACCAGCGCAGATAATGTGCACGTCATCGCGGATTCAGAGCCCATCGAGGTGGGCAAGGGCGTGGAATTGGTGGGCGCGCCGTACCTGTCTAAGCGCGCCAACCACGATTTGGTGCGCCAGGCGTTGGAGCCGCTTGAACCCACGGAAGGAATCCGAATTGCCGTGGGCCATGGCCAGGTGGATTCGCGCTCTAGCGGGGGAGATGCCGATACCATCGACCTGGAATTCGTAGAGCAGTGCTTGGAGCGCGGGGTGATCGATTACTTGGCGCTGGGCGATACCCACTCGACGGCCAGCCTGGGAAAGACCGGCCGCGTCTGGTTCTCTGGCAGCCCGGAGACTACGGACTTTAAGGAATGTTCCACCGGTGGCGGCGAGGCCGATTCCGGGAATGCGCTGGTGGTAAGGATTGAGGGGGAGGACATAGACATCGATAAGCGCAGCATCGGGCGCTGGACTTTTGAAGCCCTCGATGCCTCCGTCAATTCCACCGAGGACGTCGAGCGCTTCCTGCGCAGCCTGGAGGAGTACCCGGATAAGGTGCGCACGGCGATTAAATACAGCCTGCAGGGGACCCTCGGTATTGCGGCGCACGCCCGGCTGCAGCGCGGGCTGGATGAGTTGGAGGCGGTCTTCGCCTCGCTGCGCCCGCGCGAGCGGACCATGTACCTGTTCTTGGAACCGAGCGAAGACGAACTAGCCAACCTGGATATTTCCGGCTATGCCGCCGACGCCCTGCAGGAGCTGCTGGATAACCGCGAGGATCCGGTGGCCCGCGACGCCGCCAACCTGCTATTTCGCCTGGAAGGATAAACCACATGCGCATCCACAGCTTAGAGATTAAAAATGTTCGCGGCATCGAGCACCTGGTTTTAGATGACCTTCCAGAAACCGGGGTGGTGGTCATCCACGGCGAGAACGAGGCCGGTAAGTCCACCATCGTGGAGGCCCTCGATGTGGTGCTGACGGAAAAACACACATGGACGAAAGCTACAAAGGACTTGCAGCCGGTAGGCAAGGACGTTTCACCGGAGGTCATCGCGGATATATCAGTGGGGGAGTACCGCTTTCGCATTGCCAAGCGCTGGCTGAAGAAGAAGTACAGTGAATTGGCCATCTCGTCCCCGCGCCACGCGCAGTATACCGGCCGCCAGGCCGATGATGAGCTGGATCAGATCTTAAGCGAGAACCTGGACCGCCAGCTTCTCGATGTCCTCTTTATGCGCCAGGATGACTCCAATGACGCCATCTCCGCAGCGGGCATTCCCACGTTGACGCAGGCCCTCGAGCAGGAGTCCGGCTTGGCTGAAGACGAGGTATCCGGCGACGACTCCCAACTTTTGGGCAAGGTAGATAGGGAATATAAGCGCTACTACGGAGCAAGGTGGGGCAAACCGGCTGGCGAATACAAGAAGGCCCAGGAGACCTTGGAGCGTGCCGAGCAAGAGCTGGAGGAAGCAACCGCTGCGGTGCGCGGGCTCGATTCCGTGGTGGAGCGCTACGAGCACCTGGAACACCAGCAAGAAGAGGCGGAAGCGCAGCTTCCCGCTGCCCGCAAGGATCTCGCAGAGAAACAGTCCGCCGCGGACGAGGCCGTGAAGGCCCAGCACCAGGTGGATGCACACAAGGCCGAGCTCACCCGCGCCAAGGAGGATTTCCAACGCGCGAAGGATGCGCAAACCCAGCGCCGGGAGATGGCAGAGGCGCTCGAGGCCGCTGGCACGGCGCAGGCGAGCGCCTCGGATAAGCTCGCGGCCGCCCGCGAGAAGGCCGCAGAGGAAAACGAGAAGAAAGAAGCGGTGGAAAAGAAACTGTCCACCGCGAAGGAGGACTACGCCACCGCGCGCGCAACGCTCAAACAGGCGCGGGCGTATCAGGACAAGGAGACCTTTAAGCGCCTGGATAAACGCCTGCTCAAGGTAGAAGAATTGGTACGTGGCGTGGAGAAGGCCCAAACGGAGATAGCCCAGCGCGGGCGCGAGATGACCGCCGCGGATGTCGAGGAACTCCGCAAGGCGGATGCCGATCTGTCGCTGGCCAAGCGCCTGCACGATGCCACCGCCGCTAAGGTGGAATTTTCCGGGCCTGAGGGCGCGGAGATTGGGGTGGATGGGACGCAGGTGGACATCGGCAAGCAGCCCGCAATTGAGCTTGTCGATGGCCGCGAGATCACCATCGGCGATATCACCGCCCGCTTCGTGGCTGGCGCGTACTCTTCCGATAAGACCCAGCGCGAGGTGGATCAGGCCGAGGCGCGTTTGCAGGAGCTTTTCGATGCCACCGGCGTGGAATCCATCGCCGCCGCAGAGAACCTGCACGAGGCGCACAGCGAGCAGAATGCCGCCTTGGATGTGGCAACGCGCAAGCTCGAAAGCGAGTTGGGGCCGGATGATTTAGGTGAACTGCGCGCCCAACACGCGGCGCTCAAGGAGAAGGTCGCCGGCCTCGATGATGCCCCTGCCAAGGATTTATCCGCTGCGGAGGAGGCGGAGGAAGAGGCGCGCGAGCTTGTCGATGCCCTCGACCGCGAGCTTATTCCCTTCCGCGATAGCCGCATCGCCCACGACGTGGTGCGCTTAGAAGCCGAGCTTGAGGCCGCCAACGAGAAGGCCGAGCGCGCCGAGCGCGAGCTGGCCGAAGCGCGGGAGAAAACTTCCGATGCCGGCTTGGCAGAAGAAGCGGAGCGGTTGGGTGCGCTGGTGACCCGGCTGCAGGAACAGCTATCTGAGATGGAGGCCGTGGACCTGGCCACCGCTCAGAGCTTGGTGGAGGGTGCGCAATCGCACCTAGAGTACCTGCAGAACCAGGTGCAAGATACCAAGGTGGAGCTGGGCAAGCTGTCGAGTGAAATTAATTATCACTCCGGCGCGGCAGAGCGCGAGCAGCAGGCGCAAGCGGAAGCAGAAATGGCGCAGGCGGTGCTAGAAAGCGTGGAAAAGCGCGCGCTGGCGGCACGCTACCTGCGCGAGTTGCTGCTCAAGCACCGCGATGCCGCGCGCCAGCGCTATGCCGAGCCCTTCGTGGCGGCGCTCGCCCAGCTGGCCCGCACTATTTACGGCGGGGATATCAGCTTTGAATTGGCGGACGATCTCTCTGTTACCGCGCGCACCCGCGATAATGAAACGGTGGCCATGACCAGCCTGTCTGGCGGCGCGCGCGAGCAGCTGGCCATCCTTACCCGCTTTGCCATCGCGCGCTTGGTGGCGGGGGAGGAAACCGTGCCGGTCATCGTCGATGATGCGCTAGGCTCCACCGACGCCCACCGCCTGCAACTCATGTCCACCTTGTTCTCACAGGTGGGCCGCGAGAACCAGGTTTTGGTCTTTACCTGCATGCCGCAGCGCTATTCGCGGGTGCTCGGGCGCAGCGAGCGCGACATCGCCATGCTGAAGGGGGTAATCTAGTCCTTATGTCTGAACAAACCCGCTGGTTAAACGATGATGAACAGGAGCTATGGCGCCTATTATTGGCTGCGACCCGCAAGATAGATAGGGGCATGGACGAGACCCTTAAGGCGGGCGGGGAGATTTCCGTCTCGGAATTCGCGGTCTTGGCATCCCTTTCGGAAGCCCCAGATCAGCACCTGCGCCTGCGCGACCTGTGCACGGAACTGGCCTGGGATCGCTCGCGCGCCTCCCACCAGGTCACGCGCATGGAAAAGCGCGGGCTCTTGGTCAAGGAAAAGACCACCGATGATGGCCGCGGGGTCAACGTGCACATCACGGAGGCTGGGCTCCACCACCTCGAGCGCGCGGCCCCCGAGCACGTGGAATCCGTCCGGCGGTTGGTCTTCGACCACCTCCACGAGGATGACGTTCCCGCGCTCAAGCGCTTTTTCCATGGGGTATTGCAGGTCAATAATATCCCCGGCTATTCGGGATTCGTCCCGGATTCTTTATTGAATGGAGGAAAATAATACCGCCATGATGGGCCAAGAACTTTTCGAGTACCCGAAAAAGCAGCATAAAACGTATGGCTTGACGGCCTTGGGTGAGCTGGGCCAGCGTATTGGCGATCCAGAGGCTTTTGCTGAGGACCGTGCCGATGCCGATCAGCTTGCTGCGATGGAGGAAGCCCTGGAAACCTATCCCGATTCCGCGGTGACCTTTGATGAGGATGCCAATGCCTGGATCGTGGGCGCGGAAGAGGATATCGAGAAAATGTTCGCGGACCGCGAGGCATTCCTCGAGGCTTTATTAAATGATGAAGATCCGGGGATCTAATGCCACCGCGGAGACCATAAACTGTTAAGATACTTTTAGTTAATCTTCGGTGAAGTGAGAGGTTTTATCATTATGAACGAGCGCGAGGCTCAAGAACAACGCGAGGCAGCGGCCCGCCAGCAATCCGAGGGCTGGGTTTCCGTTTTTGTCCAGTGGATTCCCTGCATGCTGCTGTCCGTAGTGCTGCTCGGCGCCATGTTCTTTGGCATGTACTACATCGAGCACGGCACCCTGGATATCACCCAGCCGATCACCAACGAATTCATCGTTGAGTAATTCGGCGCAATAGAAAAATCCGGCCTCCCTTGGAAAGTGGGAGGCCGGATTTATTTTTATTTCTTGAGCACCTGGCGCCAGGTCATCTTCTTGCCGTTATTCAAGATGGCACGGCGGTAGATGCGCGCGACAACGATGAGGATCAGCGCGGTAACTACAGCGAGGACCGCATAGCTTCCCGCCAAGCCCAGCCAGCTCATATTGCCGCCAGCAACTTGGAGGGGAGCGACCAACATGGAGACCGGCGGCACCCAGCCGATGACCTGCATCCAGGTGGCATCCAAGTTGGTCCAGCCAAACATGGGGACATACATGGTGGCAAAGACGATGAGCAGGATGGGCATCTGCGTCGATTGCAGATCCTCGGTGCGCTGCACCATGGAGCCGGCTGCGGCATAGAGGCTGCCGAAGAATAAGAGACCGAGGATTTCCCCGACGAGCAGGGCAGCGATTAGACCATAGTCGAGCTGGATTTCGCTTGCTGCGCCAGTAAATGCCAGGGAAGCCACGCCGCCGGCCAAGATGAGGAAGGTGCCGAGCAGCCCGATGATGGTATTGCCAATGACCTTGCCTGCCAAGAAATCCACCGGGCGCACCGTGGAAAGGATTATTTCGACCACGCGCGAAGACTTCTCTTCGGTAACGCGGCCGCCGATGAGCCCTGCGAAGGTCATGATGGAAAAGACCACCACGATGGCGGCGATAAGGACGATGGCAACATTGCCCATCTGTTCTTCGGAGGCCTCATCTGTTTCCAGATCTACCGCGGTCACCTTGGTCGATGGGGTGGCGTCGGCAAGGTCTTGGGCATCAATATTCAGCGTATCTAGTGCCTCTGCCTGCGCCTGCGCCGCGACCACTTGATTGACCGTGGTGGAGATCGTGGTGGAGACGGTGCCGTTGGCCAAAAGCTCCCACCCCTCGTCGTCGGCGGGCACGAGGGCGGCGTCGACGTCGCCGTCATCGATAAGCTGCACCGCGCTATCCCGGTCATCTGCGGCCTGCGTCTCCAGTCCGGAATCAGCGAATGCGTCTGCCTCCAGGCCCACCACGGCGACGGAATCTGGTTCATCGTCACCACCGGACAGCAAGTCAATGATGATAGGGGTGGCGATGGCACCAATGATAAGCAGCAGCATCATGATGACAACGGATTTGGTCTTAAGGGCAACCGCCATCTCGCGCTTGGCGACGGTCCCTATGGTCTTCATTGCCGAATACTGCAAGGGCTAGGCCTCCTCGGTGGTGGTGCTGGTGACGACGTCTTGGAATAGCTCGGTAAGGTCTGGGACCTTGAGGCCGAAGGAGTGGACGGGGCCAGCGGCCATGGCAGCGCGCAAGATGGCTTGGTCATCGGTGCCGTCATCGGCTTCGAGCACTACGCCCTGGTCCGTTTCCTCTACTAGGTGGGTGCCCTCCGGATACCAACCGCGGGCAGGGGTTTCCACCGCATAGCGCGAGGCCCCTTGGGTGCGCAGCTCATCTACCGTGCCCTCTGCCACCATGCGGCCTTGCGTGACGATGCCCACGTGGTCGCACAGGCGCTGCACCAAGTCCAGTTGGTGGGAGGAAAAGATGACCGGCACCCCGCGGGCGGCGCGCTCGCGCAGCATGTCAGACATGACATTGACGGCGACGGGGTCCAAGCCGGAAAAGGGCTCATCCAGAATCAACATATCCGGATCGTGAATGAGGGACGCGGCCAGCTGCACGCGCTGCTGGTTGCCCAAGGATAAATCATCCAGCTTGTCGTCCTGGCGCTCACCCAGCCCCAACTGTTCCAGTAGCTCCGTGCCGGATTTCTGGGCGGCCTGCTTGCTCATGCCATGCAGGGTGCCCAGAAAAGTCAGCTGGCTAAGCAGCGGTTCCTTGCCGTAGAGTCCACGCTCTTCGGGCATATAGCCAATGCGGCGGCGATTATCGTCATTAATGGGGGAGCCATCGAAATAAACCTCGCCGGAGTCTTTCGCGAGCACGCCCAGCGCGATGCGCATGGTGGTGGACTTGCCCGCGCCATTGGAACCGACGAAACCGAAGATCTCGCCCTCCTGCACGTTAAAGGTCATATCCTGCAGCGCGCGAACACTGCCAAAAGATTTATTGAGATGGTCGATTTCTAAGGTGGGCAAGGGGTCTCCTCCATGTCGCGCCTATACTGCATAACTGTCGTGGTTCTAAGTACCTTAGTATTTCATAAGCCTAATAGTTTGACAATGGAATCCATCGAAAGCCAGGTTGCATGGGTCAAGCCCCTGCTGAGTAGGTAGGAATAGAAAGTGCTATCTAGGTGCTGTAACGTTAAGAACATGCAGGAAGGGGGTGCACAATGAAGCAATTCACTGCCCGCCAAATCGCAGAATGGCTCGTAGCTTGGGCTGAAGAAACCGAAGAAGCCGAGCTGACACCACTGAAACTTCAAAAGCTCCTCTACTATGCAAAGGGGTTTTACATGCCAGCCTCCGGAGGGGTTCCTCTCTTCAATGAACGGATGGAAGCATGGGCCCACGGACCTGTCGTTGTAGACATCTACCACGAGCTTAAAAAGTACGGTAAGAGCCCCATCGACCCCGATACGTTTATTTCTGATGACTTCAACTGGGACGATTACCGGCCTGTGGAAGATACCTTGATTGAAGTATGGAATAAGTACGGGCCCTATTCCGCATGGGCTTTACGTAATAAAACCCACACGGAGTCGCCTTGGAAGAAAAACTTCGTTGAAGAAGAACGGGGGCTCGAGGTTTCTGATGCAGACCTCAAAGAGTACTTCGACTAGATATGGGAAAGAAAAGTAAGAGACGTAGCACTCGGCCTGCCTCAAAGAGCCAAAGTGGTGCCGATACAAGCGTCTTGAGTGCCATAAGAGCAGCATCAAACGAATACCCACTCCTGTCCACTAGGTTTTTGCAGAGCGGATGGGGGTTCGGGCAAATGACCGATAGAATGCGCAGAGAATTCCTCGACAAATGGCACAAACGGTCACTAATTTCTTGGACAGAGTTTGTTAATCACCACAGGCACGGCCTCGGCTCAGAATTTATCCCGAAAAAGGAAATCAAAGCTCAAATCCCTAGGCAGTTCCAAGAGCTAACCAAATTCCGCGTGTTCCGACACCAAGAAAACCTTCCATTCGTTGGCTGGAAAGACGGTGGAATTTTCTATGTTCTATGGATAGAGACTAAATATGGGGATCTTTACTCACATTAAAGCGGAGCCCGCGACTTTGACCTTGCTAGACCCAGCCCGTCTCACAATTTTCGTTCGGCGTTCGGGATGATTGGTCCTTCCTGAACCCTCGGTGGCTACATAATCCGAAAACGGGGCGCATAGTGAAACCCCTCGCTGGCAAAAGCGAGGGGCTAAAAATTTTGTGTCCCCGACAGGGATCGAACCTGCGACCTTCGGTACCGGAAACCGATGCTCTAATCCGCTGAGCTACGGAGACATCGCTGGGAAAATTCCCAACGATGTGATTCTAGCGCATCGGCAGCCGCGGAACTAAATCAGGCCCGGTGCGTCTGCGGTGGTTACCTCACCGGTGCGCAGATAGTGCACGCCAATCTCATCGACGGCCTTATTACCCAGCGCAAAGTGCCCGTGGCCGGGGCCGTGGACGGTGACGACGCGCGATTGCATGGGCTGGGAGAGTGCCTCGTGATACTGGTACGGGGTCTGCGGATCGCCCGTACCTTGGATTTGCAGCGGTTTGGTGGCAAGGTGCGAGCCATCGAGTGGAGCCCCGCCTGTAACGGGTCCGCGGCCGCCGCACCCGGCGCCAGATCCATACATGGAATTAACCAGGGAGAAAATATCGCCGGTGACAAAGTTGGACCATAGATAAGTGGGGAAGAGCCACGGGTTGCCGGCGACGGTGTTCTCGTTGCAGACGATGAGGTTTTGCATATTCATCATCTGGATAGTTTGCTGTTGCACCGCGCGGGCAAGCTCCGGGTCATCGACGACCTCGAGGGGCGTGCTGCCGTTTAAGTACTTGGCAAACTCATCCCAGTGCGCGGGCATAGGAACGACCTCGCGGGTCTTACCCAAGGTGATTGAGGCGCGCTGGTCCGCTTGTGGGTTAAGCGCCTTGTTGGCGAGGAATTCCGCCTGTACGCGCAGCTCACCCGTGGCGGTCATGATGTCCGCGCCCGGCTGGCCGGCGAACTCGAGCCCTGGGGGAAGGTCGCCGATTTTCGCATCCGGTGGCAATACGGTGGGACGGGCACCGGCTTCCATGGCGACTTTCTGCGACCACTTTTCATAGACCTGAAGTGGGGTAGTGCCTAAGTGATAGGTGGCGTCATTATCCGCAATGAACTGGAACAGATCGTGCAGCGCATTCTCATAACCCTGCTGCTGCGAGGCGAAGATGCCGTTCCACGCCAACTGGGGGCTCATGCCGGAATCGAGCAGCACCTTGCCGGTGTGCTGCGGATACTTGGTGGCGTAGGCGGAACCAAGGTAGGTGCCGTAGGAAACACCGGCGATGTCAATGACGTCCTCGCCCAGCGCTTGGCGCACCATCTCCCAGTCTTGGGCGGTATTGGCGGTGGTTAAAGAGTTGGTATAGCCAGGGGTATTCTGCTCGCAGGCGTCACGAGTAGCCTTGCCAATCTGGGTGGTGGCCTCGATGGGATTGAAGTTCGGGGTGGTAGCGCAGTCCACCGGGGTGGAACCGGGCAGGCCGCGCGGCTGGACGCCGATCAGATCCCACTCGTTGCGAATTTCCTCGGGCCATTCGACGGCATCGTTTCCAGCCCAAGAATAAGCGTCGCCGCCTGGGCCACCTGGGTTGGTAAAGAGCGCGCCGCGGCGCGCATCTGGTTGTGCCGCGGGCACGCGAACGAACCCGACGCTAATGGTGCCGGCCGCGGGGTTATCGTAGTAGGTAGGCACCTCTACCCGGCCGCACTCGGCGCCATTGAGGTTGACCTGTTCGGGGCAATCCTCCCAGGTGATGTCCGGCTCCGTCGCCGCGGCGGTGGGGGCTGCCACGCCCAGCGCGAGGGCGCTAGCGCACACTACGGTAGAGATTTTTCGAGAAAAAGAAAGCATAAGCTAAAGCTCCGACTCCTATAACGTTTGTCAGAGTTAGCTTATGCTTCTTTCAGGTTCGTGGCAGGAATTTCCACGTGACGGGTGCCCTAACTCGGCACCCTAGCCACGCTACTTCACAATAATCACGATCAGATCGCGCGGGCCGTGCACGCCTTCGACGCGCGAGAGCTCGATATCGGAGGTCGCGGAAGGGCCAGAAATCCACGTTGCGGGCTCGTCAGGGTTCATCCGGGAAATGACCTCGGGGATACCGTAGACAATCTCGTCGCGGCGGACGATACAGATGTGACGGTCCGGTACCAGCGTCAGGGCGCGGCGGCCGCAGCGGGAATCGGACTGCAACACAATGGTGCCGGTCTGTGCGGAGGACACGAGGGACTCGGTGACGACGGCATCGGCATCGTCAAGCTCGCGCGGATCCGCGTCTTCGTCGTCCGGGCGGGCAGGAAGGCCATCAAAAAAATCGGCATTCATGCCTGGGGCGTAGCGGATGTCGGTGCAGTTGCGGTCGTGGACGATGGTATCCAGCGTCTTTTTCAGATCGCGTTCCTCCGTGACGTGGACTTCTGCCTTGTAATCCTCGAGGCGATCGACCAGAATTTCGCGCAGTTCATCATCATTCAGCGTGCCTTCGCGCTGGTATTCGCGCGGCACATCGACGTGATCTGGGAGCCCAGCCTGTTTCTGCGCCGAACGAATGCGGTTTAGGATGTCTTGCTTTGCGCTCACTTGGTGGCCTCCTTACGGGCATTAGCCAGCAGCTCTTTGCCTTCATCGGAGTCGAACCATTGGCGGAAGGATTTCTTCGGCGGAATCGCGGTATCGCGGCCATCGGACCAACCGGACATAAATAGCGGCAGCGACTCGATGGTGCCGTTGAATCCGCCCATCACGCGGCCAAGTGCCACGAGGTGGGTGACCTTATCCCACATCTTCGGGTTGTCCCAGAGCAGCTGCACCGTCTTGAACAGCTTCGGCTCGATCGGCGAGGCAGCGTGGGTGACCTTCTGATGGCGGTTTTCCACGATGACATCAGAAAGCGGAATCTTCACCGGGCACACGTCATCGCAGCGCCCGCACAGCGAGCAAGCATACGGCAGGCTTGCTGATGGATCGTTGTGGTCCTTCATGCCGGTAAGCTGCGGAGTCAGCGAGATACCGATGGGGCCCGGGTACACGGAGCCATAGGCGTGTCCGCCGGCGCGCTCGTAGACTGGGCAGACATTGAGGCAGGCCGAGCAACGGATGCACTTTAGCGCCTGGTGACCAACGGGCGAAGACAGTGCTGCGGTGCGCCCATTATCCAGCAAGACGATGTGGAAGTTCTGCGGGCCATCGCCCTCCGTCACACCGGACCACATGGAGGTATAGGGGTTCATGCGCTCCGCGGTGGAGGAACGAGGCAGCAGCTGCAGGAAGACTTCCAGGTCCTGGAAGGTAGGCACGAGCTTTTCGATGCCCATGACGGTAATCAGCGTTTCCGGCAACGTCACGCACATGCGGCCATTGCCCTCAGATTCGACAACGTTGACGGTGCCGGTTTCTGCCACACCAAAGTTGGCGCCGGAGATGGCGACCTTGGCCTTCATGAATTGCTGGCGCAGGAACTGGCGGGATGCCTCGGCCAACTCGGCGGGCTCGGCCTTCAGCGAGTCGTCCGTATTGGGCATTTTATCGACGAAGATATCGCGAATTTCCGCGCGGTTTCGGTGAATTGCGGGCACCAGAATGTGCGATGGCATATCGTCACCAAGCTGGACGATGAGCTCTGCCAAGTCGGTTTCCTGGGCGTGGATTCCGGCGTCTTCGAGGTGCTCGTTCAAGCCGATTTCCTGGGTAGCCATGGACTTAACCTTGACTACGTCGGTTTCGCCCGTTTCGCGGATGAGACCTTCAATGATCTCGTTGGCTTCCTTGGCATCGCGTGCCCAGTGGACGATGCCGCCGCGGTCAGACACGGCCTTCTCAAATTGCTCGAGCAATTCCGGCATGCGGGCTGCGACGTCCTCTTTGAGGGCAGAGCCGGCGTTGCGGAGCAGCTCCCAGTCATCCACTTCCTGCACGGTGTTAGCGCGCTTTTGGCGGATGGTGGTGGTCGCGTGCTGCAGGTTATGACGCTGGGTAGCGTTATTCAGCCCGACGTGCGCGAGCGGGACGAAGGCCTTGCTGCCGCGCAGGTTGCCGTAGCCTTCAGGGGCGCGTGGTGGGGTGGTGTCGAGGAAAGAGGTCATTAGAGCATCGTCTCCTTGGAGTAAGCGGCGGAGTTTGGCTGCCACGGGTGTTCCTTCGTGGAGGCCAAAATCTCTGCCATGTGTAGGGCGCGAATGCCGGAGCGCTGGCGGTGGAGCGCGCCGCCGATATTCATCAGGCAGGACGAGTCACCAGCGGTAACGTACTCGGCTTGGGTGTCTTTAATGTGGCGGGTTTTATCGGAGACCATTGCCTGGGACACCTCTGCATTCT
The DNA here is from genome assembly GCF_030229885.1 of Corynebacterium sp. MSK204. Lineage (NCBI taxonomy): Bacteria > Bacillati > Actinomycetota > Actinomycetes > Mycobacteriales > Corynebacteriaceae > Corynebacterium > Corynebacterium sp. MSK204. Next base: position 121,767 of record NZ_JASPGQ010000002.1, read on the forward strand.
TCAGGGCAAACGTGCCGCCGAAGCCGCAGCACTCTTCGCTATTGGCTAGTGGTGCCAAGTCGATGCCCTCGACTTCTTGCAAAAGCTTGTAGGGGCGGTCTTCCAGCTTAAGGAAGCGCAGGCCGTGGCAGGCTGAGTGGTAGGTCACTCGGTGTGGGAAGAAAGCGCCGACGTTGGTCACGCCTTCAATATCGACCAAAAATTCCGTGAGATCGTAGGTCTTTCCCGCGGTCTTCTGCGCGCCATCGACATCGGCGGAAGTGCCGAAGCGGTCGGCAATGCTTTCGTGGCGGTCGCGAACTGCTGCAACGCAGGAACCGGAGGCGGCCACGACGTAGTCAATGGAAGGATCTGCGAAGGCATCCGCATAAGAGCGGATCATCCCCAGAGTTTCCTTTTGGTAGCCGGTGTTGATGTGCATCTGGCCGCAGCAGGTTTGCTCCTCCGGAAGGACAACTTCGTGACCTAACCGGGAGAGAACCAATGCCGTCGCCTTTTGGACGTCCGGGAAAAGGGTGTCACCAATGCAAGTAGAAAAAAGCGCAATGCGCATACGGTGCTCCTTATTAGTTTTTAAGTCATGGAGGTGTCATTAACACTACACATTCACTGCGTGGAATGTAGTGTGAATCACGTTCTACCAGCATATATTTTGTAATATATATCGCAATATAGGTTTGCCTAAGAGGTCTATTAAATGAGTGATCTCCGCCCGCGGAAATGTTAGCCAGTGCTTCTTTTCGCACGTGTCGGGGCAGTGAACTAGACTCTTGCCACATGACTCCAGCTGATTTGGCCACCTTAGTTAAAGAATCCGCCACCGAGGTCATGGCAGAACATGACCTAGACGCGTCCGTATTGCCGGAATCTGTCACGGTAGAGCGCCCCCGCAACCCAGAACACGGTGACTACGCCACCAACCTTGCACTGCAGGTGGCCAAGAAAGCCGGCGCGAATCCGCGCGAATTTGGTGGCTGGTTAGCGCAAAAATTAGCCCAGCACGATGCCATTGCGGAAGCCGATATTGCCGGGCCTGGATTTATTAATATCCGCTTAGCCGCCGCTGCCCAGGGTGAGATTGTCGCCCAGATTCTGCAGGCAGGCGCGGACTACGGTTCGAATGACTCCTTTGCAGGCAAGAAGATTAACCTGGAATTTGTGTCTGCCAACCCCACGGGCCCGATTCACCTGGGCGGGACGCGGTGGGCCGCCGTCGGCGATTCGCTAGGCAGGGTACTCACGGCTTCCGGTGCAGAAGTCACCCGCGAGTACTACTTCAATGATCACGGCGGCCAGATCGATCGCTTCTCGCGCTCCCTTGTTGCCGCAGCTAAAGGCGAGCCCACGCCGGAGGACGGCTACGGCGGAGATTATATTCGCGACATCGCAAACGCGGTTGTGGAAAAGAACCCCAACGCGCTCGAGGGCGATGCTGCGCAGGTGCAGGAGGCCTTCCGCGCCGATGGCGTAGAGATGATGTTTGCCCAGATTAAGCAGTCCCTGCATGAATTTGGCGTGGACTTTGATGTCTACTTCCACGAAAATTCACTGTTCGAATCTGGGGCGGTGGACAAGGCGCTTGAGACCCTGAAGTCTGAAGGTCACCTTTATGAGGCGGACAACGCGTGGTGGCTGAAATCGACCGACTATGGCGATTCTAAGGATCGCGTCGTGGTGAAATCGGACGGCAATGCCGCGTACATCGCCGGCGATATCGCCTATGTGGCCGATAAATTCGACCGTGGCCATGACCTCAATATCTATATGCTGGGCGCTGACCACCACGGTTATGTCCCGCGCTTGAAGGCGGCGGCAGCTGCCTTGGGCTATGACGCCGATGGCGTGGAGGTGCTCATTGGTCAGATGGTCAACCTGTTGCGCGATGGCAAGCCGGTGCGCATGTCCAAGCGCGCGGGCACTGTGATCACCATTGAGGATCTGGTCGCCGCCATCGGCGTCGATGCATCGCGGTATTCGCTGGTGCGATCTTCTGTGGATCAGTCGATCGATATCGATCTGGGCCTGTGGGAGTCGCAGTCCTCGGATAATCCGGTCTACTACGTGCAATACGGACACGCGCGGTTGTGCTCGATCGGGCGCAAGGCAGCGGAGCTGGGAGTTAGTTCCGAAGGTGCGGACCTGTCGCTGCTGGAGCATGAGCGCGAAGGCGACCTTATCCGCACCCTCGGCGAGTTTCCCGCCGTGGTGGCAGATGCCGCGGAACTGCGCGAGCCGCACCGAGTGGCGCGCTATGCCGAAGAGCTGGCGGGCGTGTTCCACCGTTTTTACGACACCTGCCAGGTCCTGCCCAAGGCGGGGGAGGAAGAGCAGCCCATTCACAGCGCACGCCTCGCATTGGCGGAAGCATCCCGCGTCGTCCTGTCCAATGCCTTGACCATGGTGGGCGTGAGCGCACCGGAGAAGATGTAAATGGCTGATTTCAACGAGCTACCCGCGCACGTGTGGCCGCGGAACGTGAGCCGCCAAGAGGACGGCGTCGTTACCGTGGCGGAAGTGCCCTTGCCGGATTTGGCAGAGGAATTCCAGACTCCGCTCTACGTCTTCGATGAGGACGACTTCCGCTCGCGGTGCCAAGATATGGCGCGTGCCTTCGGCGGGCCGGATCACGTGCACTATGCTTCCAAGGCGTTCATTTCCAAAAAGGTAGTGCAGTGGGTCAATGAAGAGGGCCTGTGCCTCGATGCTGCCGCGCTCAATGAATTAAAGATTGCGCTCGCCGCAGAGTTCCCAGCCGCGCGCATTACCGCGCACGGCAATAATAAGGACGAGGAATACCTGCGCCTGTGCGTGGATGCGGGCGTGGGCCACGTGGTCATCGATAATGAGCAGGAGCTCGAAGAGCTCAACCGTATCGCCGGTGAGGCGGGCGTGGTGCAGCCGGTGATGATTCGCGTCAAGCCGGGCGTGGACGCGCATACCCACGAGTTCGTGGCCACCTCGCACGAGGACCAGAAATTCGGTATTTCCCTGGCCACGGGTGCGGCTTTTGCTGCCGCGAAGCGCTGCCTCGAGGTGGATAACCTCCACTTGAGCGGACTGCACTGCCACGTGGGCTCCCAGGTCTTTAATGCTGAGGGCTTTAAGCTCGCCGCCGAGCGCGTGCTGGAGCTCTACCGCCAAATCCACACCGAGCTGGGCGTTGACCTTGCCGAGCTGGATTTGGGCGGCGGCTTTGGTATTCCATATATGCCCTATGAGGAAGCGCTGGATATTGACCGCGTGGCAAAGGACATGCTGCGAGCTGTGGACCAAACCGCGGAAGAACTCGACATTAAGGCGCCGTTCCTCCTCGTGGAGCCGGGTCGCTCCTTGGTGGCGGGTTCTGCCGTGACCGTCTACCGCGTGGGCACGGTCAAGGACGTGGAAACCGGCAAGGCCGATTTGCCGGTGCGCCGTTATATTTCCATCGACGGGGGAATGTCCGATAATATCCGCCCCGCGCTCTATGGTTCCGAATACGATGTGCGCCTGGTGAACCGCTTTAGCGATGGTGAGATGGTGCCCTCGCGCATCGTGGGCTTCCACTGCGAATCCGGCGATATCTTGCTAGAAGAAGGCGAATTGCCCAATGATATCCAGTCGGGGGACTTGCTCGCCTTCGCGGCCACCGGTGGGTATCAGTACATGATGTCGTCTCGGTATAACGGCGCGGTGCGCCCGGCTGTGGTGGCAACGCGCGTGGGAAATACCAAACCCATGCTGCGGCGCGAAACCATCGAGGACCTCTTGTCCTTGGAAGTGGATTAAGTCAGTACTACCCCCGTTAAGCAGGTGCCGCATTCGGCCCGTGCGGCGGGGGTTTTCTGTAGCTGAACGAATATTATCCCCCGCATGTCGCAATATAGACAGCTCGTTCTGTATAGTGTCCTGTAGCCGCGTAAAGCGGGGGACATTTTCCACCACTAAACCAACATGGAGACGGACTATGGATGCTTCAAACAGTGAGCTACAGCTACATTCGCGTACCGGCAAGGGCGAAGGCGAAACCGTTGGCATTGCACTGCTTGGATTCGGCACCGTGGGCGCGGAAGTCTTCCGCCTCTTAGATGAAAATGCGGATGCCTTTGCTCACCGCATCGGCGGGCCGGCAGAGATCCGCGGCATCGCAATCCAGAACAAGAACAAGCTGCGCCCGGGCGTGCCTAATGAGCTGCTGACTGATGATGCCAAGGCCCTGATCTCCCGCGATGATATCGACATGGTGGTGGAGGTTATCGGCGGTATCGATTTCCCGCGCGAGCTGGTTTTGACCGCGCTTAATTCCGGCAAGTCTGTGGTGACGGCTAATAAGGCGCTCGTTGCCGCGCATGCTGATGAATTGGCCGAGGCTGCGGAACGCTCCGGGGTTGACCTCTACTTTGAGGCCGCCGTGGCCGCCGCCATTCCGGTTGTGGGTATGCTGCGCCGCTCCCTGGCGGGCGACCAAATCGAGCGCATTTCCGGCATCGTCAACGGCACGACCAACTACATCCTGGATGCCATGGAGTCCACCGGCGCCACCTATGACGAAGCCCTGGCGGAAGCTACCCGCTTGGGCTATGCCGAGGCGGATCCCACCGCGGACGTGGAGGGCCACGACGCAGCATCGAAGGCCGCCATCATGGCCTCCATCGGCTTCCACACCCGCGTGAAGTTCGAGGACGTGCACTGCGAGGGCATTACCGATATCACTGCAGACGATATCGCCGCGGCAAACGATGCCGGCTATTCCATCAAGCTGCTGGCCATTTGTGAGCGCCTCCGCCGCGAGGATGGATCCGAAGTGGTCAACGCGCGCGTGCACCCGACCCTGGTGGCTAAGGATCACCCGCTGGCTTCTGTCAGTGAGTCCTATAACGCCATCTTCGTCGAGGCTGAAGCCGCCGGGTCGCTCATGTTCTACGGCAATGGTGCCGGCGGCAACCCTACTGCCTCGGCAGTGCTTGGCGATGTCGTCGGTGCCGCCCGCAATATCGTGCACGGCGGTCGCGCGCCTGGCGAGAATACCTACGCCAACCTGCCCATTGCAGACTTTGGCGAGGTCGATACCCGCTTCCACATCGATATGGAAGTCCAGGACCGCGCCGGCGTCTTGGAAGCCATTTCGGCGCTCTTCGCACAGCATGGGGTATCCCTGCGCACCGTGCGCCAAGAAGACGGCGAGGACACCGCGCGCCTTATCGTGGTCACCCACGCCGCCAAGGAAGCAACCCTGGAAAACATCGTCTCCGCCTTGGGCGAGCTCGATGAGGTCAAGGCCGTTCACTCGGTCATCCGCCTGGGCAGCTAAATCGGTTCGATATATTAGTCACCATGAGCATCGAAGTTGAAGTCGGCACCAAAGCGATAGTCACCGTCCCCGCCTCCACGGCGAATTTGGGACCGGGATATGACACCCTCGGCATGTCACTGAGCATGTACGACACCGCCGAGGTGGAGGTCATTCCCTCCGGCCTCGAGGTGGAGATTTTTGGCGAGGGGGCAGAAGAGCTCCCACGCGATGGATCGCACCTGATGGTCAAGGCCATCCGGTCCGCACTATCTGCCGCCGAAGCCACGGTGCCAGGGCTGCGCGTGGTATCGCATAATACGATTCCCCAATCGCGCGGCTTGGGCTCTTCTGCCTCCACGGCGGTCGCCGGCGTGGCCGCGGGCAATGCGTTGGCAGGCAGCCCGCTGATCCAAAAACAGCTGGTGCAATTGTCCTCGGCGTTTGAGGGACACCCGGATAATGCCGCGGCCTCGGTGCTGGGCAGCGCCGTGGTCTCGTGGACGACGGTGCCCGTCGATGGCCGCTCCTTGCCGGAATACAAGGCCGCTACCATCAACGTGCATCCCGATATCCGGGCGACCGCGTTGGTGCCGGATTCCCACGCCTCCACCCAGGCGGTGCGCCGCGTGCTGCCCTCGCACGTGACGCATTCCGATGCCGCCTTTAACGTCTCCCGCACCGCCGTCCAGGTAGCCGCATTGCAGAATTACCCGGAATTACTGTGGGAAGGCACCCGCGACCGCTTGCACCAGCCGTATCGCGCAGACGTGCTCCCCGTGACCGCGGAGTGGGTGAACCGCCTGCGCAACCGCGGGTACGCCGCCTATCTTTCTGGGGCGGGGCCGACGGTGATGGTGCTGCACACGGAGGACATCGACGAGAGCATTCTTGATGATGCCCGCGAGCAGGGCCTGCGCGTCTTCGATCTCAAGGTCGCGGGCCCAGTCCGCGTGGAAGTTACACAGGCTTAATCTCGATCTGGCAGACCTCGGGGCGCTGCATCGGGGTTAAGGCAATGTCCGTGTCCGTGCCGCTGGCTTCTTGCAAAAAGCCAGCGTGTATGGCGCAGACAAAGGGGCTCGGCGTGGTCCCGGAGGAGACGAACGGGCAGGCATTCAGCTCGATTTCGGAAGGATCCGCGCCCTGCGAAGGATCAAACCCCATATCGCGCAGGGTGGCAAAGAGGGTATCGAGCGCGCCGCTCTGGATATCCGCGCCCGTAGCGCGCGCCCATTGCCGCCCCAATTCCCGGGCCTGTGGGGAAGAGAAATCATCGAGCTCTTCCTTGCCCGCGAGCATGGAGGTCAGCACGCTAATGAGGCTGACGTATTCCTCTGCGATGGCACGGTTATCCGGCACGCGGGCCTGGTACACCAGGGAAGGGCGCCCGCGCCCAGAGCTGCGTTCTGGAACGGCGGTGATGGCGCCAACCTGAATGAGCTCATCGATGTGCCCGCGCGCGGTATTGACGTGCATGCCTAAATCTTTTGCTACCTCCGCTGCACGGGCTCCTCGCGAATAATGCTGCAGCTGCGTGAGCACCTCGCGCTGCTTAGGAGATAGCTTGAGCGCTTCTGGGAAAAGGTCGGAGCTGGGGCGTGGGAGCGAATTGGGCATGCGATTAACTTCGTATCTCTGGGTGCTGATGAGGGGCTTGATTAACAGAAATCTTATCTTTAGCCACGCTATAGGATACGGTATTTCCTGTATCAATGCCTAAAGCCGTCTGCCTACTGACCGGCACGGTAATGGTGTGTCCGCCCATATCCAGGCTCAGCCGGGCACCCGCCATGCTGGCCGCTTCCACCGCGATGACCTTGGTAGACCAGTGATTGACCCCGGTAGAGGCTTCAGAGGTAAGGTGCATGTCGCTTGGCTTAAACGTGACCACTACCTTATCGCCGGCGCGGAGATCGCTCGCGTCACCGGTGATGGTTGTGCTCCCGCAAGAGACGATGGTCTCGGTAGCGGTGGCGGCTTTGACGGTACCTTCTACGCGGTTGAGCCCGGCGATGGAAGCCACGAAGCCGGTGGGCGGGACATCGAGTAAATCCGCAGCCGAGCCGTGGGCGATGACGTTGCCGGAATTCATGACCACCATGTCATCGGCAAGCCCAGCAATATCCAGCGCATTATGGGTCACCAGCAGCGTGGTCCGGTCGCGGCGGGTGGCGCGCAGGAAGCGGCGCCACTTGCTGGCGGATTCCACGTCGATGGCCGCCAAGGGCTCATCTAGAATCAGGATGGCGGGCCGCGCGGCGAGCGCGCGGACGAAGGCGACTTGGGCGGCTTGGCCGCCGGAAAGGGCTGGCACGGGGACATCGTTAAGCTCACGCAAGCCCGCAGCCTCCAGCAACTGCGTGGCGCGCTGCTTATCGCGGGTGACCATCGCGATGGCTTGGTTGGCGGTAGCCTGCGGCGGCAGGCCGGGGCGCTGGGTCAGCAGGACGATGTCATCCTGGTTGGCGCTAATCTCCGCGCCGGTCAGACGCCCGGCGATGCGGCTCATCAGCGTGGTTTTGCCCGATCCATTGGAACCGACGATGGTGGTGATCGCGCGCGGAGTAAATTCAGTCGTCTCCCCATCCGCCGTGACGGATAGGGCAGGGGCATTATCCGGGGCGGTCAGGGCGCGGAGTTTCTCGTAGTCCATGCTGTGCAGCTCGCGGGCCTGCGCCTGATAGGAATGCTGGAGGAGCGAGGGCAGCCCGGCGAGGGCGAGGCAGACAATCGCCATCGCGATGAGGATGGCGGAGAGCACGTAGGCGCCATCGGTATCGACCTCGCGCTCCAAGTAAATGCCGAGCGGCATCGTGCGGGTCACGCCCGGCTGGGAGCCCGCGAAGGTCAGCGTGGTGCCGAACTCGCCGAGGGACCGGGCAAAGGCAAGGCCGGCGCCGGTGGCCAAGGCAGGGGCGATGGAGGGGATGGTGATTTTGCGCAGTACCTCCCAGCGGGAAAGGCCTATGCTGGCGGCAGAGGCCAAAATCTCCTGATCCAATTGGCGCAGGGCGGAATCGACCGCCACCACGACGAAGGGCAAGGCGACGAAGCACTGCGCGGCGATGACGCCCGGGAAAGCAAAAGCAAAATGGAAGTCGATGGCGTCAAGAAGCGGGGACAAATAGCCCCGGCGGCCAATGGCGGCGGTCAGCGCCAAACCGCCCACGACGGGTGGCATGGCCAGGGGCAAATAGATGAATAGGCGGATAACGCCGCTGCCCCGGCCAAGCTGTTGGACCCATAAGGCAAGACCGGTCCCCAGTACCATCGCCAGCAGCATTGATTGGAATGCCGCGGTGAAGGACAGCTTGAGCATGTCCCAAATTTCCGGTTTGGCGAGGTATTCGCCGATGCGGTCCCACGGTACGCGCAGACCCAGCGAGGCTACGGGAACGAGGATAACAACGACCGCGATGAGGCCGATAAGGCCGATAACGAGGGGAGACTGAAGGCGAATGGGCTGGGGAGGGGTCATTGATTAATCTGCTGGGTTAAAGCCGTACTCTTCCCAGGTCTTATCAAAGTCATCGGCCAACAGGTCGAGGACCTTTTGTGCCTCTTCTGGGTGCTCAGCCTCGGCGGAGACTGCGCCCAGGATCTGGTTGGCAAACTTATCAGCATCCGGGATCTCGATGACCTCTACATCATCGCCAGCGGCCGCGGCGTCGGTGGAGTAGACCCAGCCGGCATTGGCCTCACCGGAGACGACTTTGCCCAAAACGTCAGCGACCTGCTGCTCCTGGGAGGCGGGCTTTACGTCCAGGTCGTTTTCTTCGATGATCTGGGAAGAGATATCGCCGCAGGGAACCTGCGGGTCACAGATGACGAAGCGGTCTTCGTTCTGCAGATCCTCGATGGAGTGGATATTGCCCGGGTTGCCCTTCGGTACGACCATCACCATGACGTTGGTGGCAAGCACCTTCGGGTCCTTCACAGTTCCGTCATTGATTGCCTTGTCCATGGTCTTTTTGGACGCGGTAAGCAGCAGGTCCGCAGGAGCGCCCTCGCTCAGCTTATTGACCAAGTCAGAAGAGCCGCCATTTTGGAACTCGAGGTCAACCGGGGTGTCGAGCTCGGAAGCGCGCTTTTCTAGTTCGTCGTTGATGACGCGGGTGGATGATGCAGCCAAGAGGTTCAAGCTGGTCTGCTCTGCATCGGAGGTGGTGGAGGTATCGGGAGAGCAGGCGGAGAGCGCCAAGCCGGTCGCAGCAACGGCGGCTGCGGCAAATTTCTTATTCATAGTGAATGCTCCGTGTTATGTAGGCAACAGGGTATAAGAGATGGAGTTATCAGCACATAGCGTATCGACTTGCAAGGAAATACGTTACGAAATTCGCGTGAACTTGATGTGATAGTCGTTTTCTTCTTCCTTGAGGTACGACAGCTCAAATTTCTCCGCGCGCTCTTCTACTTCCTTGAGCAGCGGCAGCGGGTTGTGCGGGGCGATGAGGACCATGGCTTGGCCCACGTTCAGCGTACCCAAAGCGCCGTGGATGGCGCCGTGGCGCACGGCGTGGGGGATTTCGGTGGCGTTGAGCGTGGGGATGGAGTTCTGCTGGGAGGAATCGGTGATGGGAAGTTCCATGGCGAGGATCATCCTTTCGGAGGTGGGGCGAGGGTTTTACCTTGCCACCAATATTAGTACGATTAAAGCCGTGATAAATAATAGGCTCGCGCACCGCTTCTTCTTCCTTGCCTGCGCGGGGCTGTCCTTGCTGGTTGGGCTCGCCGCCGGGGCATCCCTGCTCGGCGTGGGATTTTCGTCGGCAGCCTCCGTCGCCGCCGATCACGGCCCGCTGATGGTCTTTGGCTTTGTCGGCGGCGCCATTGGGCTAGAGCGCGCCGTCGCCGTGCGCACGCGGTGGGCCTGGGCAGGACCCATCTTCCACGTAGCCGGTTTCGTGGGCATCGTGGCAGGCTTACCGCGGCAGGTCCCGGCCTTGTGCTTCGCCGCCGGCTTCATCGTGCTGGGGTTGATCTATGCCACCATCCACCGGCGCCAGCCGGCCCTGCCCATCATTGTGCAGGCCACCGGCGTCATCGGTGGGGTAGCAGCGGCACTGCTGTGGGCCATGGAGCCGGCCTTTTCTACGGCGATGCCGCTGTGCGTGCTCTACGTGGTAGCGACGATCATCGGCGAGCGCATGGAGCTTGCCCGCATCACCATGGCCGGCACCCAGGCGGAAAAGCGCATTACCCTGTGGGTTTTGGGGTTGGCGGCGCTCAGCGTGGTCTATATCCTTTCCCCGGCCGTGGGCTACCGCGCGATGGGTGCGGCGCTTATCGGCGTTGCGGTTTCTACCGTGCGCGTGGATGTGGCGAAGAACCTAGTGCGCTCGCGCGGGCTGCCGCGCTATTCCGCAGCCTGCATGCTCGCCGGGTATTTTTGGCTGGCCCTGGGCGGATATTTCTGGCTGCTTTATGGCGAAAGCTCGGGCTTTGCCTACGACGCCTCGGTGCACGCCATCTTTTTAGGCTTTGTCATGTCCATGATTTTTGCCCATGCCCCCATCATCATTACCTCCGTCATCCGCCGCCACTTGCCCTACCATCCGGTGCTTTTTCTCCCCGTAGCGGTCCTGCACGGCGGGCTGGCGCTGCGCATTCTTGCCGATGTCGCCCGCCACACCGTTGCCTACCAGGTAGGTGGCCTGACCACCATCGCCGCCGTCTTGGTATTCCTCGCCTGCGGCATTACGTTGACGGTGAAGGAGGCCCACCGTGCGCATTAATGACATCTCCCTGGCCGCCCGCAGCCGCTGGCATATCCTTACCGCCGCGCTTATCGGCGCGTGGGTACTCATCGGCATCGGCATCAACGTGGCGGGCCACCTGGGCGCCCCCGTGGTGTGGTGGGAACTCATCCACCCGCTGACCATTGGCGCGCTGACCACCGCCATCATCGTATTTTCCACCCATTTCACCGAGGCGCTCACCCGCACCGCCAATAATGGTTACCGCGGCGTGGGCGCGCGCGTGGCGCTCATCCAGGTGGGCCTCATCCTGCTCATGATCGATCGCGCGGGCTATGACTGGGGCCTGCTTGCCGATGCCGCCTCCCTCCTCATCATCGCCGCCCTTGCCTGGCAGCTCGTATTCACCTATACGCGTTTGCGCGGCTCGCTTTCCGGATCCTTTGCGGTGACGGTGCCGTTTTATGCGGCCGCATCCATCTTCATGATCGCCTCCGTGGTGCTCGTGATCTTAAGCGGCAATGGCGTGGGTAACTATTCCTTCCTAGTGGCAGCGCACTCGCGCGGCATGGTCTGGGGGTTTGCGTGGCTGACCATCGTGGGCACCATCGTGACGCTGCTTCCCACCTTGTCTAATACCGCGATTTCGCCCACCGCGCGGATGCGGTGCACACGCGGGCTCATCGTCCACTGCACCGGGCTAATACTGACCATGGTCTGTGGCGCGGTGGGGTGGACGCGCGCGGCGGGCATCGCCCAGCTGCTTGTCGTGCTAGCTGCAATTATGATCATCCAACCGGTACTGGCCACTGTGCTGGGGTGCAACCCCCGGCTCACCACAGCATCGGTATCCGTTATCGCAGGACTGCTGTGGATGGTGGCCCTGTGCGCCGGCGATGCCGTCGCCGCAGCGCTCGGCGCTTACCCGCGCGTCATCACGCTGTTTGTGGTTCCGGCCTTCATCGGCGGCGGCATTTTGCAGCTGGTCACCGGCGTCTTGCACCATCTCTTGCCCACGCTGGTGGGAGGCGGTCCTGCCAAGGTGCACCACGGCCGGGATACCGCGGACCGCGCCGGTTTTGCCCGACTCGTCCTCATCAACCTCGGCGCCCTGCTGAGCCTTGTCAACGCCCTTTCTGCTGGGCTTATCCTCATGGGGATAGGCTTAGCATTAAACGTGCTTGCCGTGGGACGCGCCGTCTACCAACAACAGAATCTGGAGAATTAAATGCTTAGTGTTTCTTCCCCACAGCCACAGGATAAGCCGCCGGAGTCCGGTAACTCCCAATGGGCCTCGTGGTTACTTATCGGTATCGCGCTGGCCGCGGTGATCGCGCTCGCCCTAGTCAATACCATCTCTAAGGACTCTCAACCGGCGGGCTCTGTTGCCGAAGGTGAAACCCACACCATTGACGTAGAAGTCGATGGTATGGCCTTCGTCCCCAACCACGTTGATATCGATCCCGGCACCCACTTGGTGGTTAACTTCACCAATACCGGGGACCAAGTCCACGATCTAAAGATTGGTGATGCCGAAACCGGCCGCGTCGATCCCGGCGATACCGTGCAGCTCGATGCCGGTGTCATCGAATCCAGCATCGAAGGCTACTGCACCATTGCCGGTCACCGCCTGCAAGGTATGACCTTTGACGTCAACGTGGACGATTCCGCGCCAAGCACCGGCGGGCACGATCACCACCACGCCGTGGCAGGGGCATCCAACCCGCACGTTGATGTTCCGAGCGCCGCCGAACTCGGTGCCTCCCGCGAAGGTTTTAGCGCCTATGACGCCTCCCTGGCGCCGGCGGCTAATACCACCACGCACGAAGAAACCTGGTCGATGACCGAGGAAATCGTTGAGGTAGCCCCAGGAGTTAAGCAGATGCAATGGCTTTTTAATGGCCAGGCGCCAGGGCCGACGCTGCGCGGCAAGGTGGGCGATAAGTTCAAGATCACCATCAAGAACGAGGGCAGCATGGCCCATTCCATCGACTTCCACGCCGGTGAGGTCAACCCGGATGAAAACATGAAGTCCATCCAGCCCGGGGAAGAACTAACCTACGAATTCACCGCGAATCGCTCCGGCATTTGGATGTATCACTGCTCAACCGCCCCGATGTCCCTGCACATCGCCAACGGCATGGCCGGTAACGTCATCATCGATCCACCAGATCTCAAGGACGTAGATGCCGAGTACAACTTCATCGCCAACGATGTATTCCTCGGTGAGGAAAAGACCGGCGCCGACGCCCAGCGCGTGGCCGATGGCGACTTCGACCTCATGGCCTTTAATTACTACCCCAGCCAGTACGACGTCGACCCCATCAAGGCCAAGGTGGGCGATACCGTCCGGTTGTGGATCCTGAACGTGGGCCCCGATCAGCCGCTTAGCTTCCACGTGGTGGGCGAGCAATTCGATACTGCCTATAAGGAAGGTGCTTACCTCATCAAGGACGAGGATAAGACCGGTTCGCAAGCCCTCGACCTGCTCCCCGCACAAGGCGGGTTCGTGGAGATGACCTTCAACGAGCCTGGAACGTATTCCTTTGTCAACCACATCATGACTAACGCGGAAAAGGGACAGCACGGCAAGTTCGTCGTCACCGAATAAAGCGGCCTTAGTTCCCCGCCCTTCGTTCCCGCGCACTTCGTTCCCCCGCCCTTGGCGCTCACCAGGGCACTGTAGAGAGATAGATCCACCTCTCCTCGTGAGCGCAAAGGGCGGGGGTCCTTTGATCGCAGCCTCCCCCTTGGCGCTCACAGGGCGGAAGTATCTACGGCCGCGCCGCTTTCCTCGTGAGCGCGAAGGGTGCGGGGGTTGATCGGCACCTTCCCTTGGCGCTCACCGGGTGGTGATTTCACGGCCGCGCCGCTTTGCCGGTGAGCGCGAAGGGCGAGTGGGGGCGCGGGGTGGGCGCGTGGGTAGCGTCGGAGTAGATTCAGACATAAGGAAACCGCCGCGGGCCATCCAAATACTGGACGACGCGCGGTGGTGAAAAGGACCGAGGAACTACCTAGGCACCGTGGCCAGGGGTTTCTCCCTCCAATTGCTTCCGGTTGGAGCGGATAGGCTCCCACGCGGTATTGGAGCGCATCGGGGTGGTGCGTTCATCGCGGGAGCGGTACACCACGTAGGGGCGGGTGACGTAGCCAACCGGTGCCGAGAATGCGTGGACGAGGCGGGTAAAGGGCCATACTGCGATGATGGTGAAACCGCAGAGGACGTGGACCTTAAATTGCCACGGGGCGCTGGCCATGAGGTCGGGCTGAATGTTGAAAATCAACAGCTGGCGCAGCCATGGGGAAATGGTCTCGCGGTAGTCGTATCCGCCGGTGCCAGCGAGGTCAAAAAGCTGCAGGGTAAAGGTGGCAAACGAGCCCGATACCAGCGCGAGGCCGAGCAGCGCGTACATGACCTTGTCCGAGGTGGAGGTGGACAAGAATACGGAGCGGTTCTTTAGCCTGCGGTACAGCAATCCGGCAAAGCCCAGCAGGACCGCCAGTGCGGCGATGGAGCCGGGGATGGTGGCCAGGAGGTGGTAGGCGTGGTCGCTGATGCCAACGGCCTGGGTCCAGGACTTGGGGAATGCCAAGCCCATCAGGTGGCCGATGACCACGAAAACCATGCCCCAGTGGAAGAGCGGCGAGGATAAACGCAGCAGCTTGGATTCATAGATTTGGGAGGAGTGGGTGGTCCAGCCGAATTGGTCGGATCGCCACCGCCAGAAGATGCCCACGAAGAATGCCGCGATGGCTAACCACGGGAAGGCACCCCAGAGGAAGTTATCAAACATGATGTGGCTCCTAGACGAGGTCTGGTTGGGTAGTGGGGAAGGGAAGGTCTGCAATGCCGACCATCTCGGCGGGTGGGCCGGTGCGGATGAGATCGACGTACTTTTGCGCGGTATCAGAATCGACTTCTGGAAGGGCCTTGCACAGCGCCACGATCAAGCTGACGTACGGCGAGCGCTCGTGGGCGAGGGCCGCGCGCAGCACCTCGATTCCCTCGCGGTAGCTGGCTACCAATTCGACGGCGCGCTCGTGCGTGTCCCCCTCGCTCATGGCGAGGGCTTCGAGGACGACGCAGAGGTGATCGGGTAGTTCTTCATCCGAAATTTCGAAGCCGAGCGATTCCAATTGCTGGCGGAAGGACAAGATGGCCATTCCGCGCTGGCGGGTATCGCCGACGGCGAAGTAGGACAGGTACAGCGCGCAGCGGCGGCGTTGATCAAAGGTCTCGACGTAGTGCTCTTCCAAGCCGCGCGGGCCGATACTGCGGGCCCATTCGGCGAAGTTGATGAAGTCGGTGACAATGGCCAGCGGCAGGTCATCTACCTGGTCTTCGACCACGGAGAGGCGGTCAAAGATGTCTTCGCCTGGGTAATTAAGCAGCACGGACACGGCCATGGCGACTATCCGCCGCTGGTCTTCGGTGACCTCGACAGGCGTGACGAATTCGCGCGGGACTTGACCGGTGTGGGTGCGCAGCGTCTTTTCGACGTCCTTGGCACCGCCCATGGAACCGATGCCGGCGGGAGTTCCGAACCCGGCCACGGGGGCATCGGCACCCTGCGGGGCAGATTGCCGCTGCAGGGATTCCTGGCGCTTGCGGAGTTTATCGAAGATATTCACGGCTAACCTACTTCCGCGGCGGGAACATGGCATCGGGGCGGTCGCCGCTCCAGGAGAGCAGCGAGACCTTACCTTGCGGTTCGGCGCCGTGGGTGCAAGCTTCGGGCGCGCCCATGCCAAGGTCGTGGAAGACGTCCTCGGAGGCCTTGGCCGGGTCCACATCGCCGAACGGATCCAAATCGGTAATGCCGCGCGGGGATTCCGGCGAGGCGGTGGGGATAACGTAGCGGTCATCGTATTTAGCGATGGACAACAGGCGGTACATGCCTTCCATATCCCTGCCCGTCATGCCGACTGCCTGGGCGATTTCCTCCTGCGGCTCGTTGCCCAGGTTGATATCGCGCATATACGAACGCATGGCGACGAGCCGGCGCAGCGACTTTTCCACCGGGACGGTATCGCCGGCGGTAAATAGGCCCGCCAAGTATTCCAGCGGAATGCGCATATTCGATAGCGCCGAGAAAAGGATCTTGTGGTCCTCACCGTCGTTGCCGGTTGCGGTCACCTTGTCAACGATGGGCGACAGCGGCGGGATGTACCAGACCATCGGCAGCGTGCGGTACTCCGGGTGGAGCGGCAGAGCGACGCCGTACTTGAAGATGAGGTCGTAGATCGGCGACTGCTGCGCGGCATCGATCCAGGAGTGCGGGATGCCCTCCGCCTGGGCCGCGCGGACTACCTCTGGGTCGTGGGGGTCGAGCATGATCGACTTTTGTGCCTCGAAAAGGTCCTGCTCATTCTCGGTGGAGGCGGCCTCGGCGACGCGGTCGGCATCGTAGAGGATAACGCCCAAGTAGCGTAGGCGGCCCACGCAGGTCTCGGAGCACACCGTGGGCTGGCCCACCTCGAGGCGCGGGTAGCACAGCGTGCACTTTTCGGCCTTACCGGTCTTGTGGTTGAAGTAGACCTTCTTATACGGGCAACCGGATACGCACATGCGCCAGCCGCGGCAGCGGTCCTGGTCCACCAAGACGATGCCGTCTTCGGTGCGCTTGTACATCGCACCGGAGGGGCAGGAGGATACGCAGGTCGGGTTCATGCAGTGCTCGCAAATGCGCGGCAGGTAGAACATGAACGAGTCCTCGATTTCCTTCTTGACCTCGAGGTTCATGTTGTGGAGAACGGGGTCATCGTCAAGCGTGGCAGTAGAGCCACCCAGGTTATCGTCCCAGTTGGAGGACCATTCAATCTTGCCGATGTCCCGTCCGTCGATCTGGGAGACCGGCTTGGCGGTCGGCTGGGTCTTCTGGCCCGCCTCGGCGCCCATCAGGTCCTCGTACTGGTAGGTCCAGGGCTCGTAGTAATCCTGGATGGTGGGCAGGTTGGGGTTGTGGAAGAGGGTAGCCAGTTTCTTGAGGCGCCCGCCGGCCTTGGGCTTGATCTTGCCGGACGCCGTGCGCTCCCAGCCGCCCTTCCACTTTTCCTGGTCTTCCCAGGTGCGCGGGTAGCCGAGGCCGGGGCGGGTTTCGACGTTATTGAACCAGATGTACTCGGTGCCTTCGCGGTTGGTCCATGCCTGTTTACAGGTAACTGAACAGGTGTGGCAGCCAATGCACTTGTCCAAGTTCATGATCATGGAGATTTGGGCCATGACTTTCATTAGTAGGATACCTCCTGGGAACGGCGGCGAACGCGGGTGACTTCATCGCGGTTATTACCGGTAGGGCCGATGTAGTTGAAGTGGTAGGTCAGCTGGCCATAGCCGCCAGCGATGTGCACCGGTTTGATGGAAATGCGGGTCAGCGAGTTGTGCGTGCCGCCGCGGCGGCCGGTGTGCTCGTTGATAGGTGTGCCCACGGTGCGCTCCTGTGCGTGGTTGCACAGCATGGTTCCCTCCGGAATGCGGTGGGAAACAATGGCGCGGGCGGAGACGACGCCGTTGCGGTTATATACCTCGACCCAGTCATTGTCCGTCACGCCGATTTTCTCGGCGTCCTTATTGGACATCCAGACCACCTGGCCACCGCGCGAGATGGAGAGCACGTGCAGGTTGTCAAAGTACTGCGAATGGATGGACCACTTATTGTGCGTGGTCAAGTAACGCAGGGTGACCTCGGCCTCGCCCCGGTCATTGGTCAATTCCGTGCCCGGCGCGAATTCGCCGTGCATGTGGACGTGGTCGAGCGGTGGGCGGAAGATCGGCAGCGCTTCGCCGTAGTCCATGAACCAGTCGTGGTCGATGTAGTACTGCATACGGCCGGTCAGCGTGTGCCAGGGCTTGTCGAACTCGACGTTGATGGAAAAGGCGGTGTAGCGGCGCTTATTGCGCTTATCGGCGGTCCACTCCGGGGAGGTGATGACCTCCTTCGGGCGTTCCTTGATGTCGTCCCACGTGATGCGTACGTCTTCATCGGGAGCGCCCAGCGGGGTGAGATCCTTGCCGGTGCGCGAGGATAGGAACTCAAAGCCTTGCTTGGCTAGCTCGCCGTTGGAGACACCGGAAAGGTGCAGGATGGCGTCGATGACCTTGGTGTCCTTGGATAGGTCCACCAGCTCGCCCATCGAGGTCTCCGTGGTGCCACAGATAAGCTCGAGCTCTTTGACCTGCTTTTCCACGTTGAACTTGGTGCCGTGCACGCCGGTGCCGGCCTTGGCGGGAAGCGGGCCCAGGTGGGCCCACTTTTCGTAGACCTTGGTGTAATCGCGCTCGACCACATGCAGCTTCGGCATCGTGACCCCAGGGATAAGGCCCTGTTCTTCGGGGTCGGGGACGATGCCATTGGGCATGCCGAGCTCGTCTGGGCTGTCGTGGTGGCTCGGCTGGGTAATGACATCGCGTTGCACGCCAAGCCACTTGGTGGCTTTATCAGAGAGTGCCGCGGCCAGGTCCCGGAAGACCTCATAGTCCGAGCGTGCCTCCCACGGCGGGTTAATCGCCGCGTTAAACGAGTGCAGGTACGGGTGCATGTCGGTAGAGGACATATCGTGCTTTTCGTACCAGGTAGCGGCCGGGAAGATGAGATCCGAGACCAGCGTGGTGGAGGTATTGCGGAAGTCCGTGGTCATCATCAGATCCAACTTGCCCTCCGGTGCCTCATCCACCCACTTAATGCTGCGTGGGCGGTCTTCGGGGGCTAGTTCTTCCGCGGTGGCGTCCGAGTCGATGCCCAGCAGGTGGCGCAGGAAGAACTCGGTGCCCTTGGCGGACGAGCCGAGCAGGTTGGTGCGCCAGTTGAGAAGGATGCGCGGCCAGTTCTCCTCGGCAGACGGGTTGTCATAGGAGAATTCCAGGCGGCCGTTTTCTAGCTCTTGGACCACGTAGTCGTTGATGTCCATGCCGGCCTCATCGGCTTCATCGGCAAGGAAGAGGGAGTTGCGGTTGAACTGCGGGTAGGCCGGCATCCAGCCACGGCGCATGGATTCTGCCATGGTATCGGAGACCATCTTGTCCCCAATGGAACCGTGGCTAGCAAGCGGCGATCCCAAGTGGGAGGCACGCGAATTATCGTAGCGATACTGCTCGGTGGCGAAGTAGTAGAAGCCGGTGGAAATCATGTGGCGCGGCGGGCGCTGCCAGTCGGCGGCCATGGCCCACTGGGTCCAGCCGTTGATCGGGCGAAGTTTTTCCTGGCCCACGTAGTGCGCCCAACCGCCGCCATTGACGCCCTGGGTACCGCACATGGAGGTCAGTGCCAAGAAGGTGCGGTAGATATTATCGGCGTGGAAGTAGTGGTTGACGCCAGCGCCCATGATGATCTGCGAACGGCCCTTAGAATCCGCGGCGTTTTGCGCGAATTCGCGGCCGATGCGGATAGCGGTATCGGCGGCCACGCCTGTGAGCTCTTCCTGCCAGGCGGGGGTGCCGACTTCGCTGGAATCGTGGAAGTCCTTCGGCCAGCTACCCGGCAGGTGGAGATCCTCGCGGTTGACGCCGTAGTGGGCGAGCATGATGTCGAAGACGGTGGTAACCAGCTTGCCGTCGACCTCGCGGACTGGCACGCCGCGGTGGACGATGCCCGCGCCAATGGGCTTATCGGTTCCCACGTCCTCTGGGTTGGTATCCAGGTCGAAGCGCGGGAAGAGCACCTCGGCGGTATCAAAGCTATCGGTTTCTGCGATGGACATGACCGGATCGGCGTTATCTAGCGCCAGGTTCCACTTGGCGCTTTCGTTATCCCAGCGGTCTGCCACGGTGCCGCCTGGGTCAACGATGCACCCGTCTTCCTCCATCACCAGGCCACGGTGGGTGGCGTTGGGGGAGGAATTCAAGGTGGCATCGGCAAGCTGCGAGGCGGTGAGGAACTTGCCCGGGGTGTAGGTGCCGTCGCCGCGGTCTTCCAGGGATACCAGGAAGGGTGAGTCGGTGTATTTGCGCATGTAGTTCAGGAAGTACGGTTCCTGGCGGTCTACGTGGAAGGTCTTCAAGATCACGTGGCCCATGGCAAAGGCGAGGGCGGCATCCGTGCCCGGCTCGATGCGAGCCCACTCATCGGCGAACTTGGTGTTATCGGCAAAGTCGGGCGAGACCACGACGACCTTGGTGCCCTTGTAGCGCGATTCCACCATGAAGTGGGCGTCCGGGGTACGGGTGACCGGGATATTCGAGCCCCACATCATGAGGTAGGAAGAGTTGTACCAGTCGCCGGATTCGGGGACGTCGGTCTGGTCGCCGAAGGTCTGCGGCGATGCCGGGGGCAGGTCGGCGTACCAGTCGTAGAAGGAGAGCGCGACGCCGCCGATGGTCTGCAGGAAGCGCATGCCCGCGCCATAGGAGATCTGGGACATGGCCGGGATCACGGTAAAGCCGTTGATGCGGTCCGGCCCGTACTTGCGGATGGTGTAGACGTGCGCGGCCGAGGCGATATCGATGGCCTCTTCATAAGAGATGCGGATAAGCCCGCCCTTGCCGCGCTGGGAGATATACGCCTTGCGCTTTTCTGGGTCCTCCTGGATGGCGCGCCATGCCAGGACGGAATCGCCGTGCTTTGCCTTTTCCTCGCGGAACATATCCACCAGCACGCCGCGGGCATACGGGTAGCGCACGCGGGTAGGAGAGTAGGTGTACCAGGAAAAGGAGGCGCCGCGCGGGCAGCCGCGGGGCTCGTATTCCGGCATGTCATTGCCGGTGGTGGGGTAATCCACCGCCTGGGACTCCCAGGTGATGACGCCGTCTTTGACGTAAACCTTCCACGAGCATGAACCGGTGCAGTTCACGCCGTGGGTGGAGCGCACCATCTTGTCGAAGGCCCAGCGGTTGCGGTAGAAGACGTCTGCCTGGCGGCCGCCCTTTAAGAAAAGCTGCTGACCAGAATCGGTAGCTTCGCCTTTGCGCAGGTAGGCACCGAGCTTAAAGAGTGGATTTGAGTTGCCTTTTTCGGGCGCGAAGTATGCAGTCATGGGGAATGAAAGCTCCTAATTATCCGGGGAAAGGGGCGTTGGGGCGGGCGTAGTAGATCCACACCAGCACGGTGGTGATGGCGAAGTAGACGGCGCAGCCCCAGAAGAACGTCGGTGCAGACATCATGGAGAGCAAGACACCCGCGACAAACGGGCCGAAGGCGCCGATGGCACCGGTCCAACCGATGACACCGCCTGCTTGGCGCTTGGGCAAAATCATGGGCATCTGCTTAAACGTGCCGGCATTGCCCAGGCCAGTGAAGAAGAAGAAAATGAGCATGGTGCCCAGGAACCACCAGACCTCATCCGGCTCGTCCGGGGTGAGGAAGAAGGTGGCCACGACGGTAAAGATGGTCATGCCCAGGCAGCCAATGAAGGTCCAGATGGCGCCGCCGAACTTATCGCACAGCGGGCCCCACAGCGCGCGGACGAGCGCGCCGATGAGTGGTCCCAGGAAGGCGTAGCTCGCGCCGGCAGGGAGGTTATCGTAGGTGCCGGCAAATTCGGAGCCTTCGCCGAAAATCTGGTTAATAAGCAGCGCGGTTTGCGCCGCGAAGCCGGAAAATGCGCCAAAGGTCATGAAGTAGACGACGGTAAGAATCCAGGTGTTCTTATTGCCAAAGATGTCCATCTGTTGGCGGAAATTCGCCTTCACGGGAACGTCCTTGAGCAGGGTCCACGCGAGGAATGCGCCGACGATGGCCCACGGCACCAGGAAGATGGCGGGGTTGTGGACAAAGATTTCGCCGTCATCGGTGCGCTGCGGGGCGACAAAGCCCACGCCCAGCAGGGTAAAGCCCATGAGCCATGGGGCGACCAGCTGGATAAAGGAGATACCGAAGTTACCGATGCCGGCCTGGATACCCAGCGCGGTACCGGACAGGCGTTTGGGGAAGAAGTAACCGGTCGAGGGCATGAATCCGGAGAACACGCCGCCACCGATGCCGGAGAGGAAGGCGAGGGTCAGCAGCCACCAGTATGGGGTGGAGGAGTCTTGCACCGCGAAGAACCAACCCAGCATGGGGATGATAAATAGCAGCGACGAGCTGAAGACGAGCTTGCGCGTGCCCAGGATGGGCGGCAAGAACATGAAGATGAGGCGGAAGATACCGCAGGCCAATCCGGGGATGGCGGTCAGCCAGTAGAGCTGGCTGCGGGATAAGTCGAAACCGATCTGGTTCAACTGTGGGGCAATTGCCGATACGAGGTACCAGGTGGCAAAGCCAATGATAAGGACAAATGTGGAGATCCACAGCGTGCGCCAGGCAATTTTAGAGTCCCAGTGGTCAGAATCTTCTGGATCCCAACCTTGGATGACTTTGCCTGAGGTATCAAGAGCAGTCATGATTTCCTCACAGGTAGTAGGTCGTTCGACTCCTCAATTTACCGGCGACTATGCTCGAACAGATAAATAAAAACGGTAAAATCCGTATCTAATTACGGCATACAAATGTTGCGTAATTCTTGATCGATTCCGATATCGCAGGTTAGCCCCATGTCCCAAGTGTGTTGGTATCGAAAACTGAATAATGTGATATTAACCACACTCCACAATGGGAAAGGAATGAGACTTATGCCCCAAAGGAAGGCACAGATAATCGTCAGCTCGGACCGCATTTTGTCCGGGGAAAAACCGAACCGCGCCGGGGAGAAAGCGGCAGAAATCCTGCGCACCCACGACATCGATGTCGCGCCACCGAGCATCGTGCCGGAGGGCTATACGCCAGTCGACGACGCGCTGCGCACCGCCGTGGATACCGGCACCGATATCGTCGTGGTCATCGGCGGCACTGGCATCGGGGCGACGAACCTGACCCCAGAGGTCACCGAGCGCTATATCAAGGCCCGCCTCTACGGCCTGGAGACCCAGGTGCTCCTGCGCGGGCTCGGGTCCTCGCCCAAGGCGGGCCTCTCCCGCGGGATCATTGGCATGACCGACCACGGCGGCGGCAGCCTCATCATCAATTGCGCCTCATCCACCGGCGCCGTCGCAGATGCCCTTGGGGTTATTGCGCCGCTGCTTGCCGATGTCTTCCGCTCCCGCGGCGAATAATCTCTCTCACCCCTCCCCGTAACCCGCCCTTCGCGCTCACGGGGTGGGTGG
The DNA here is from genome assembly GCF_030229885.1 of Corynebacterium sp. MSK204. Classification (NCBI taxonomy): domain Bacteria; kingdom Bacillati; phylum Actinomycetota; class Actinomycetes; order Mycobacteriales; family Corynebacteriaceae; genus Corynebacterium; species Corynebacterium sp. MSK204. The sequence continues at coordinate 144,808 of NZ_JASPGQ010000002.1, forward strand.
AGTGTGGCTAGATTAGCCGCGCCGGTGAGCGCGAAGGGCGGGGTGTGGCGGAATGGCCTGCAATTCGGCAGGGGTATCGTAATCGCGCTCGGCGCCGGTGCCGGCCACCTCGACGAAATCGGCGCCGCGGATAAGCCTGCGCACGGAGACATTGCGGGTCGACTCCAGCGCGCCCAAGCGCTCAAAGAGCGCAGCGGTATGCCACAACGAACACAGCGGTTGTAAGTACCCATCCGCGGCGCGGGTAATCGCGGCACCGGCGGTGGGCGCGGCGTTTAAGGCGTTATCAAGGCATGGCAGCAGCTGTGGGGAATCGGGCGCATCCACCGCGAAGAGCGCCAGGCGGTCGCACTGGGAGAGTGCGCGCGCCCCGGTCTCGATGCCGGCGACGGGGCCGCCGAAAAGTGGGGACTCGCACACCTGCGGCAGGCCGAGGTAATACGGGGAGATAACAATAGACGGCATGCCATAGGGAAGCTGGTGCCGCAGGCGATCCACCAGGCGCAGGCCAAAGGCGCGCACCTGTGCCTTATCGGCCCCGCCCATGCGGCGCGATTGCCCGCCGGCCAGAATGATCGCGCCGTCCATTAAGCCTCCGGGAGGGTCCTAGACCAATCGCCGGAGCGGCCGCCCGATTTCGCCACGATGCCGCACCGGCGGATAAAGGCGGAGCGATCAACGCCCTTGACCATGTCAATGAGCGCTAAGGCGGCAACGTTGACCGCGGTCAGCGCCTCCATTTCCACGCCGGTGCGGTCGGCGGTGCGCACGGTGGCGGTGATCTTCACGTGGGTATCGGCAAGCTCAAGATCTACCGCGCAGCCGTGCACGCCAATGGTGTGGGCGAGTGGCAGGAGTTCTGGAACCTTCTTTGCCGCGGAAATGCCGGCGATGCGCGCGACCGCCAGCACGTCGCCCTTGGGTACGGTGCCCTCGCGCAGCGCGGTCATGACCTCCGGGGAACAGGCGACCTCGCCCTCGGCGGTGGCGGTGCGCACGGTTGGCTGCTTCTCGGTCACATCGACCATGTAGGCGGTGCCGGCGGAATTGAGGTGGGTAAACTCCATAGAAAATTCTCCTCTTTAATACAGATAGACGGTGGTCTCTTCGCCCGCGGCGGGGGCAGGTCCATCGATGATGCAATACCCATTCGTACCTGCCAGCGAGACCACCCGGTGGCTGCCGCGGCTTAACGCGCCAGTAATCCTGGGTTTTCCCGCAAAGCTGACGGTGACCGGAACGATACAGGGGCGCGTGTGTGCAGGTGGCAGCGGTACCGCGACCTCCGCGCGCAGTTGGACGGCCTCCCGCGGGTGCGGCTGGCCCGATAAGGCGGCGATAAGCGGGCGGGCATAGAGCTGGAAACCGACGAACGCCGCCACCGGATTGCCCGGCAGCGAGAGCACCGGAACGCCCCGCCACGTGCCGATGCCCTGCGGCGCGCCCGGCCGCTGATGAACGTGCCCGAACCACGAATCATCGCCCGTGCCCAGCACCCCGTGCACCACGTCAAAGGCGCCGGTCGATACCCCGCCGGAGGTAATGATGAGATCGTGGGATTCGGTGAGCTCATCAAGCAGCCGGGATAACTCCGCGGGGTCGTCGCCGACGTGGGAGTAGGACTCCGTGTAGGCAAGGGAGGCGAGCATCGGTCCATTGGAATCCGGCAGGCGCCCTGGGGAAAGCTCGTCCGGATACGGGGATAGCTCATTGCCGGAAGAAATCACCGCGATGCGCGGGCGCCGGTAAGCCTCCACGGAATAGATTCCGGTGGAAATAAGCGCTGCGATCACGGCGGCATTCGCGGTGATCCCAGCCGTAGCAACGATGATGCCTGGCTGTATATCTTCGCCTGCGGTGCGGATATGCGATTTTGTGGGCGCGGCGGTGATGGTGACCTCGCTCGGCAACTGTGTGGGCCCAGGCGGGACGGTGGTGTCTTCTACTGGGACGACGATTAAGCCAGTGGCATCACCCACCGGCGCGCCGGTCATGATGCGAACGGCCTGGCCGGCGGGAACTGCCTGAGCGGTTGCACCGGCGGGGACATCGCCTGCGACCGGCAGCGTCCACGGGCCCGTGCCCGAAATATCAGTGGCGCGGACGAGGAATCCATCCATGGCGGAATTAGCAAACGGCGGGACGGGAAAACGCGCGGTGGCATCCTCTGCTAATACTCGGCCGCGCAGCGCTGGGCCCACGGGAACGGACTCTGCGCGCGGGGCCGGCGCCAGCGCCAGAACCGCGGAAAGGTGCTCAGAAATGGAACGCGATGCGGACATAAATAATTAGATTAGCCGCCAATGGCAGACATGGGACGATCCGGCTGCAAAAAGCCTTCATCATCAATGCCGTGGCCGGGTTTCTTCGTCCACATTTCCCCGGCCCATGCCTCCATCAACTCCTCGTCGCTGGCCCCGGAGCGCATAAGATCCCGCAATTGGGTTTCGGAATTGCCAAAAAGGCAGTTGCGCACGGCGCCATCAGTGGTAAGCCGGGTGCGGTCGCAGTCGCCACAGAAGGGATGGGTTACCGAGGCGATAATGCCCAGCTTGCCGGCGGTGCCATCGGGGGCGATAGCATCCCACAACGCGGCCGGGGCCGATCCGCGCGGCTCCCGCGCCGGGCGCATGGAAAAGTGGTCCTGGAGCCTGAGCAAAATATCATCGGCGGTGACCATGTCTTCGCGGCGCCACTTTTCGCGCGGGCCGAGAGGCATCTGCTCGATAAAGCGCAGCTGGGCGCCCTGGTGCAGGGCATAGTCCGCCAGCGGGACGATATCTTCCTCGTTGACGCCGGGCATGACCACGGCATTGATCTTGACGGGATTCAATCCGGCATCGGCCGCAGCGGCGATGGCCTCGAGCACGTGGGATAGGCGGTCGCGGCGGGTGAGTGCGGCATAGCGCTGAGGATCGATGGTATCCAGCGAGATATTGATGCGGTCGAGCCCCGCGGCGGCAAGCTTTGCGGCGCGCTTTTCCAGACCCAACCCATTGGTAGTCAGCGCCGTGGACGGTGCGATGCCTTCATCCGTGGTGAGTTCCTTGGTGGCGGCGATGATATCTGCCAAGGATTTGCGCAACAGCGGTTCGCCGCCGGTAAAGCGCACCTGGCGGATGCCGAGCTTTTCCACGCCGAGGCGGATAAGCCGGATGGTTTCTTCATCGGATAGCGTTTGCTGCGTAGGCATCCACTCTAAGCCTTCGGCCGGCATGCAGTACGTGCAGCGCAGGTTGCAGCGATCCGTAAGCGACACGCGCAGGTCGCGGGCCCTGCGGCCGTAGCGATCAACCAAGGCGCGGGTGCCGTCGCTTGCTGCGGCAGGTAAGTCCTCCGGCGGCTGCGACCGGCCCACGGTGGGCAGGGGCAGGGAGACCGCTGAAGAAGAAGGCGTTGGTGAAGTCATTGCTGCCAGTCTAAGAGTGGGGAACAAGGTACACCAAGCTACAACGCCACCTGGCCGGGGATTATTCCTCGTTTTCCCGGTTAAAATCGCTTTCGTCGATATCGTCAAGGCGCTGGGCTTCACCCGGGCCCTTGAGGCGGATGATGTTGTAATCGCCTTCGGCCAAGTGGGCGCGCAAATCCTTCTTATCGAACTTGCCCACTGACGTCTTATCGATGGATTTTACGAAGGTCCAGTACTCCGGCAGCATCCAGCTGGGCAATTCCTTGCGCAGGCTCTGGCGCAACTTTTCGGCGGTCTCGATGGTGGGCGAGGCCTGCTCGCCCAAGACGGTGACGGCAAGCGGGCGTTCCACCCATTGCTTATCGGGGTAGCCGATCACCGCGGCTTCCACCACATCGGAATTGGCCATGATGAGGTTTTCCAGCTGTACCGAATAGATCCACTCGCCGCCGGAGCGGATGACATCGCGGGCGCGGTCCTCAACGGTAAGAAAGCCGTCCTTCGTCACGGAACCGACATCGCCGGTGCGCAACCAACCATCTGCGGTGAACTTGGATTCCGCGGCCTCGACTGGCTTGCCGCGGAACTCGGAGGCCACCTCGCCCGGCTCGGCGGTGGGCGAATGATAATAAGAACCGGTCACGAGGTTGCCGCGCACCTGGAGCTCACCGGCATTGCGGTCGGTCTTGGATACCACTTGGCCATCATTGACCACGCGGTACTGCAGCGAGGCGGCGATCTTTCCCTGGGAGATGCGATAGGCCCACCGGGTATCGCCGGACGCGCCCTGTGGCGGGCGGGCAACGCTGCCGACCGTCGAGGTTTCGACCATGCCCCACACGTGCACGACGTCGACGCCGTAATGCTCCTCCCACATCTTGATAAGCTGCGGCGGCACAGGGGAGCCGCCGGCGAAAATTTCCGTCAGCGTCATGCGCTCTGGCGGATTGTGCATGTAGTGCACGAAGAGCTGGATCCAGATGGTGGGCACGCCGTGGGCCACGCGCGGCGACGTGGCCGCAATGACCTTGGCAAGGGTGGGGGCGGAAACATCGGCATCGGGAAGCACGAGCGGGGTACCCGTCATGAAACACGTAAAGGGAACGCCCCAGCTCAGCACGTGATAGATGGGAATGCAGCACAGGAAGGTCTCACCGTGGGTAATGCACAGCGAATCCGAGGAACGCAGCTGCATGGCCTCGAGGTACAGCGAGCGGTGGGAATATAAAACGCCCTTCGGCGCGCCGGTGGTGCCGGTGGAATAGCACAAAGCGGCGGCGGTGCGCTCATTGAGCTCGGGCCAATCGTAGATGGTAGAGCGGCCATCTAGCAGCGCCTCGTAGGAATAAAACTCGATGCCGCGCGGGAAATGGTGGGCAAAGCGCTGCGGCGATTGGGAGCCGGTGAAAATCACCGAATACACGGATGGCGCGCCGTGTAAAACCGTGCCCAACTGCGGGGCGAGGCGGGGATCACACACGATGACGGAGACCTCAGCGTGGCTAATGATGTGCCGGATCTGGTCATTCATCAACTGCTTATTCAGCGGGGTAAAAACCGCGCCCTTGCAGGCGGAGCCAAACATGACCTCGAGGTGCTCGGCGCAATTCCACATGAAGCTGCCCACGCGCTGATCACCGGTAATGCCAAGGTCATCGTGTAAAACATGGGCAAAGGCCGCCGCGCGGGCGGCGATATCGCGGAAGGTGACCTTTTCTGCGGGGCCAAACTCGGATCCGGTGCCCTCACCGTGCCAGGTGGTAACAGTGGTATTGCCGTGCACCGACGCGCCGTATTCCAAAATACGGGTTAAAGACAGGGGAATATCCATCATTGTGGAAAGCATGCTTCCACTGTAGCGGTGTCCAAGTACTCACGGTGTAGCGAATGCGCTATACTTGCCATCGACTGATAGGAAAGCGGGAAATCTTCCCAATCCTATGCAATCGGGCCCAGTGACAGGTCCCATCGTTAAACATTGCCCACAGTCGTTTCTTGAATTCTTCCGCCCCGCGTACGAGCTACAAGGGGGAATTCCCATACGGTAACCGGAAGAGGCCTCATGCTTATTGCCCGGCAGGGTGCGCTAGCGCCTTGGCACGAGGGCGAAAAGATAAGAAAAATACACATCGGCTTCCAGTGCAACCGCCCAAGCTTCCCTGAAGTGGGGGAGGGCGGATCCCAACTATGGACCTGGTCAAGCAACGAAAGGATATCCGTGAGCGATACGGACAACACCGCGGCACAGGATCTCGCATCCCTGAAGCTGCCGGAATTGCGCAAAATGGCTGCCGAGCGCGGCCTTCGCGGCGTCTCTGCCCTGCGCAAAGGGGATCTCATCACCGCCATTAAGACCGGTCAGGTTCCCCCAAAGGCGAAGGCAAAAATAGAGCAGGCAGAAAAGGCCGAGAAGGCCGAGAAGGCCGAGAAATCCGCTAAGGATGCGGCGCCTGCCAAGCAGAAAGATAAGCCGTCTAAGAAGGACGATCGCGGCGAGAGCGATAACGGCAAGTCCAGCGAACAGCAGGACAACCGCGGCAAAGACCGCAAGGACAACAGCGACGACCAGCGCTATGAATCGCGGTCGCAGGCCCGCCGTGCCCGCCGCAACCGCGCCCGCCGCCAGGAGCGTCTAGAGCAGGACGATAATAACCGGGGCGAGAATAACCGGGGCGACGCGCACAACCAGAACCAGAATCGCCACCAGGATCGCCGCGATGACTCCCAGGATGGTTCCGATAACCAGGGAGACAAGCAGGGCGATAAGAACGGCGATAATAATCACCGCAATAATCGCAATGACGATAATAATTTTGACCGCGGTAACCGCCGTGGCCGTCGCAACCGCCGGAATCGCCGGGGCGGCCGGGGCAATAATGATAACCACGGCGGCGGCAATGACCTGCAGGTACGCGAGGGCGATGAGCTGCAGGCTGTCGGCGGCATCTTAGATGTCGTAGACAATAACGTCTCGTTCCTGCGCACCACTGGGTACCGCGCGGGCGATGCGGATGTCTTTGTTAATAAGAACATCGTGCGCCGTTTGGGCCTGCGCTCTGGCGATGCCATTACCGGTCAGGTCAAGGTGGCTGGGCCTACCCACACGCACGGCAATGGCCGCAACCGCCGCAAGTACAACCAGTTGGTGCAGGTCGATACCGTCAATGGGATCGATCCCGAAGAGGCAAAGCAGCGCCCGCACTTTAATAAGCTCACGCCGCTGTATCCCAACCAGCGCCTGCGCTTGGAAACGGATCCAAAGATCCTCACCACCCGCGTCATCGACCTGATCATGCCGATTGGTAAGGGCCAGCGCGCGCTCATCGTCTCGCCGCCAAAGGCCGGTAAGACCACGATTTTGCAAAATATCGCGAATGCGATTGCCACCAATAACCCTGAGTGCTACCTCATGGTGGTGCTGGTGGATGAGCGCCCTGAAGAGGTCACGGACATGCAGCGCTCCGTGAAGGGTGAGGTCATTTCTTCGACCTTTGACCGCCCGCCATCAGAGCACACCTCCGTTTCCGAGCTGGCCATCGAACGCGCAAAGCGTCTGGTGGAGCAGGGCAAGGATGTTGTGGTGCTGCTGGATTCCATCACCCGCTTGGGCCGTGCGTACAACAACTCCTCCCCGGCATCGGGCCGCATCCTGTCCGGTGGTGTGGATTCCAATGCGCTCTACCCGCCAAAGCGCTTCTTGGGCGCTGCCCGCAATATCGAAGAGGGCGGTTCGCTCACCATCATCGCCACCGCGATGGTGGAGACCGGTTCGACCGGCGATACCGTCATCTTCGAGGAATTCAAGGGCACGGGCAACGCGGAATTGAAGCTGGACCGCGGGATCTCGGAACGCCGCGTATTCCCAGCTGTGGATGTCAACCCCTCCGGAACCCGCAAGGACGAGCTCCTGCTGGTGCCTGAAGAGGCGCGCATCATGACCAAACTGCGCCGCATCCTGTCGGCCCTGGATTCCCACCAGGCAATTGACCTGTTGATCAAGCAGCTTAAGAAGACCCGCTCGAATGGCGAGTTCCTCATGCAGGTGGCTTCTTCTGCACCGATGGCTGCGGATAAGGACGAGGAAGACTATGTCTAATCAAGTTTCCATGGTTGATGACATTGTGTCGGAATACCAGGGCATTGAAATGCAGATGGGCGACCCAGAAATCGCCGGCGATCAGCAGGCTTTTCGCAAGCTATCCAAGCGGTACGCGGAGCTGCGCCCCATCATCAAGGTCAACGAGGAGCTGACCCAGGCGCGCGAGGATCTCGCGGACGCCAAGGAGATGGCTTATGAAGACCACGACTTCCAGGAAGAAGCGGACCGCCTAGCAGCGTCGGTGGAAGAGCTGGAAGAAAAGCTGGCTGACCTGCTCGCCCCGCGCGATGAGCAGGACTCGGAAGATATCATCATGGAGATCAAGGCCGGCGCCGGCGGCGAAGAGGCCGCGCTCTTTGCCGGCGACTTGGCCCGCATGTACGAGCGTTTTGCCGATAAGATCGACTTTAAGTGGGAGGTCTTGGGCCTTAACGAGTCTGATTTGGGCGGCGTAAAGGACATGACCATTTCCTTCCGCGCTAAGTCTCCGACGCGCGATGGCGCGTGGTCCGTCTTCAAATTCGAGGGCGGCGTGCACCGCGTGCAGCGCGTGCCGGTCACGGAATCGCAGGGCCGCATCCAGACCTCCGCTGCTGGCGTGCTGGTGTACCCGGAGCCCGAAGAGGTGGAATCGGTCAATATCGATGACAAGGATATCCGCGTCGATGTGTACCGCTCCTCCGGTAAGGGTGGTCAGGGCGTGAACACCACCGACTCCGCGGTGCGCATTACCCACCTGCCCACGGGGTTGATTGTTACCTGCCAGAAGGAACGTTCGCAGATCCAGAACAAGGCCCGCGCCCTGCAGGTGCTGCAGGCTCGCCTGGACCAGATGGAGCGCGAGGCCCGCGAGGCCGAGGCTGGCGAGCAGCGCGCCTCCCAGGTGCGCACCATGGATCGCTCCGAGCGCGTGCGCACTTATAACTGGCCCGAAAACCGCATCACGGATCACCGCATTGGCTACAAGGCCAATAACCTGGATTCCGTGCTAAACGGCGATATGCAGGATCTCATCAAGGCCCTGCAGGACCAGGAGCGCGCCGAGCGCCTTGAGGCCGAGGGGTAATCGCGGTCGATGGAATCGTACGGTGAGGCGCTGCGCCATGGGGTGCAGCGCCTTCGCGTTGCTGGAGTAGGAAGTCCCGAGTGGGATACGCGGATCCTCATCTCCCACCTCATTCACTGCGGGCATTTGGATATCCCGCTGCACGAGCCACCCATGCCCGGCTTCGAGGTGGCTTTTGAGGCGCTTTTGCGCAGGCGGGAACAGCGCGAGCCGCTGCAATACGTGCTGGGTACGGCGTGGTTTGGGCCCCTAGACCTAAAGGTGGGCCCAGGCGTGTTCATTCCGCGCCCGGAAACGGAGGTGATGGCGGACTGGGCGGTCCACCACGCACCAGGCCCGCGCATGGTGGATTTGTGCTCGGGTTCGGGCGCGCTGGCGCTCTACCTGCAGCATTACGTACCGCAGGCGGAGGTTAAGGCAGTAGAGCTTTCCGATGCCGCCCTCGAGTTCACCCGCGCCAATACTCTCGGCACCGGGGTAGAGGTGGTGCAGGCGGACGCGACCGACAGTCAGACTCTGGCGGACTGGAATGGCACGGTCGATCTCGTAGTGACCAACCCGCCTTATGTACCGGAAGATCCGAACCTGCAACTGGAGGTGTATCACGATCCGCACGTGGCCGTCTTCGGTGGCGATGACGGCATGGGAGTAATCCGCGGGTTGATTCCCACCATCGCCAGGCTTTTGCGGCCCGGTGGGCTCATAGCGATTGAACACGACGATACGACTGGCGATGCCGTGCGCGATGCGGTGCGTGACCACGGTGGCTTTGCCCATATCGCGCCGCTTAGGGACTTAACAGGCACGCCGCGCTTTATTACCGCTCAGCGCACGGTAGACTAAGGCATCACCGTCGGGCAAGAAGGGGATAATTGATGCAAGGAAAAATTTATAATTGCGCCGATGACACCGAGCGTGAGGAAGGCGTGAGCATCGCCACCAAGGCCGCAAAGTCTGGGCGGCTCGTGGTCATGCCCACCGATACGCTGTACGGTTTGGGCTGCGATGCCTTCGATAATGACGCGGTAGCCAACCTGCTCGCCACCAAGCAGCGCGGGCCGGATATGCCGGTTCCCGTGCTCGTTGGCTCGTGGAATACCGTGCGCGGACTCGTCGCCTCGTACCCCGATTCCACCCGCGACCTCGTCGAGGCCTTTTGGCCAGGCGGGCTATCCATCGTGGTGCCACAGGCGCCATCCTTGCCGTGGAACTTGGGAGATACCCGCGGCACCGTCATGCTGCGGATGCCCCTTCACCCGATTGCCATCGAGCTCTTGCGCGAGGTAGGACCGATGGCGGTTTCATCTGCCAATATCTCCGGACACCAACCACCAACTACGGCGCAAATGGCCAAGGACCAATTGGGCAAGGCCGTCACCGTGTACTTGGATGGGGGAGAAACGGACATCGGCAAGCCCTCGACCATTATCGATCTCTCCGGTGATCATCCATACCTACTGCGCGAGGGTGCATTATCCGCGGAGGAAATCGGTGAGGTCCTCGGCGTCTCCGCTGATTCCCTGCGGACCCGGCCCCAAGGATAGAAGGAGCATTTCGCGTGAGCGGCACTGGCGTACCGCTGCGCGAGTTGGCCTTGGTCATCCTCGTAGCAGCGACATTTACCTACCTGACCACCGGAGTGGTGCGATCCTTTTTGGTCCGCACGGGCCGGGTGGCAGAAATTCGCCTGCGTGATTCCCACTCCCAGCCCACGCCCCGCATGGGCGGGCTCGCCATGTTTACCGGTTTTGGCGCGGCGATATTCCTCGCAGCCCAGCTTCCAGCCTTGACTCGCGGGTTTATGCCCGTCACCCCGGAGATGAGCGCGGTGATGTGGGCGGCGCTGGCCATCGTGCTTGTCGGGGTTGCCGATGACTACTTGGAACTCGGCGCCCTCATCAAGCTTTTCGGGCAGCTCTTTGCCGCCGCGCTCATGAGTGGCCTGGGCCTGACGTGGACGCTGCTTTTCATCCCCTTCGGCGGCGGCACCACGGTAGTGCTCGACCAGATTCAAAGCACGTTGCTTACCGCGTTTTTCACCGTGCTCCTTATCAATGCCATCAACTTCGTCGACGGCCTCGATGGCCTCGCAGCAGGACTTGGCCTCATCGCCGGTGGCGCCATCTTAGTCTTTTCGCTCACCGTCCTGCATGACCAGGGCGGGGCGGTATCGGCCTATCCACCCGCTATTATCAGCGCCGCTCTGGTGGGGATGTGTGCGGGCTTTTTGCCCCATAACTTTGAACCCTCGCGAATCTTTATGGGCGATTCCGGCTCCATGCTTATCGGGCTCTTGCTCGCCGCGGCTTCTACTTCGGCCTCGGGCAAGATCAATATGTCTCTCTACGGCACCGTGGACATGGTGGCGCTAATGTCGCCCATCCTCGTGGTGATCGCAGCGGTGTTTATTCCAGTCTTAGACCTTGTCTGGGCGGTTATTCGCCGCCTATCCCAGGGCCGTTCGCCATTTTCTGCGGATAAGGCGCATATCCACCACCGCCTGTTGTCGTTGGGGCATACGCACCGGCGCACTGTGCTCGTGCTGTACCTCTGGGTATCCGCGGTGGCCTTCGGTGCGGTGTCCTTTTCCATCGTGCCGGCCCCGGTAGCGGTCGGCTTGTCCATCACGGCATTATTGGTTGCCTTTGGCACGACCTTGATTCCACTGCGGCAGGGCAAGATTGGTCTAAGGTCCTCGGATGATTGCGTATTGCATGACTCTGCGAGCGCGTGATGTAGGGTGAATGTCCGTGAGTGACACAACGGAAAATGCTAATTTCGATGACCCGCGCCTGCCGCTGCAGCGCGCCGTAAAGAAGGGGGCTACCGCCCTCGGCATCTTTACCATCATTTCCCTCGCCGTCTGGGGAGGGGCACAAGGTGTCGCCGGGCTCTGGGGCGTTATCGTCGGTGCTGCCCTCGGCGGCGGCTTTGTCTTGTTTACCGCGCTGTCGGTCCTCTTTACCGCGAACTCGACACCCTCAACCACTATCGCGGTGGTATTGGGCGGCTGGCTTATCAAGCTGATCGTGCTTATCGGCGTGCTAGCCATTATCCGGGACATGGATTTCTATGACACGTGGGCGCTCTTTCTTACCGTCGTCGTCGCGCTCATCGTTACCTTAGGCTCGGAAGTCTGGGCCGTGGTCACCTCTCGGGTCACCTACGTGTCCTAATTCGTGCCCACATTAGGGCTTAGCCGTCGCGCACTGGGGTGGTGCGCGGCGGCCTTTTTATGCCTGCATGCTGGCATTAATGGAAGGTGACCACCCCCGAGGAGGTGTGTCGGCTCGGGGGTGTGATCAAATGCACGTTTGTGAATTAGGCAGGAATAACGCGGTTTTGTCTGCCAAAAGGCGGATATGGCGGTATCGGGTGTGGCTTATGGGGCCCCCACGTGCGAAAACTGTCGATCCAGCTGATACGATTTGCTTCGGGTTACCGCGGGGTTAAGTGTTGCGCTTTTATCCTGCACGGTAAATCCCTGTCTTGTTCACGCTGATGTGCGACGGAGTCCGTGTTCAAGGCAGAGAGTTTGAGACGTCCATCGCACCACAGAAGCCAGCTATTGGCTGTGTGGCCCGAACACGGGAGAGAACGCTGAGCGTTACAACATTGGCTATGAAAGGGCACTTCCATACGCCCGATCTAGGTGAAGAATTCTTCCCGGGGCAAATTGATGCCGACCATCTGTTTTTTGGTGACTTCGCCGACGGATGGTTCGCGCTTGATCGCCTGATGCTGATTCGCATTTTGATGACGCTAATTGTGGTGATCCTTTTCTGGGCTGCCTTTAAGAACCCTAAGTTGGTTCCTTCTGGCATTCAGAATGTGGGCGAGAACGCGGTCGACTTCGTCCGCGTCCACATCGCCGAGGACATTTTGGGTAAGAAGGAGGGAAAGCGATTCCTGCCAATTATCGCTAGCATCTTCTTCGCGGTTCTGTTTATGAACGTCGCGACCGTTATCCCGGGACTTAACGTCTCGCCCAACGGTCGTATTGGTATGCCAATTGTGTTGGCAGCCGTTTCGTACATCGTCATGATTTACGCCGGCGCCAAGCGTTACGGCTTTGGTAAGTTCATTCGCTCCTCCGTAGTGATTCCGAACTTGCCACCGGCATTGCACCTCTTGGTGGTACCGATTGAGTTCTTCTCTACGTTCATTCTGCGACCGGTTACCCTTGCAATTCGTCTCATGGCGAACTTCCTTGCTGGACACATCATCTTGGTTCTTCTCTTCTCTGCTACGAACTTCTTCTTCTGGCAGCTAAATGGTTGGACCGTCCTGTCTGGGCTGACCGTGGTCTTGGGCTTGGCTATGAGCCTGTTCGAGATTCTGGTTATCTTCTTGCAGGCGTACATCTTCGCTTTGTTGACGGCGGTGTACATCGAGTTGTCCTTGCACGCTGATTCGCACTAAGGACGAGGTCGACGAGCGCGACCGAGTAATCCACCTAATTACACAACACTGACATTCGGTCCGGTTCGGACTGAAGATTTTTACGAAAGGGAACGACTTTCACCATGAACGAAATCATTCTGGCACAGGATGCTGCTACGACGTTCGAGGGCTTCGGCACCATCGGCTATGGCCTGGCTGCTATCGGCCCAGGTATCGGTATCGGCATCGTTGCCGGCAAGACCGTTGAGGCTATGGCTCGCCAGCCGGAGATGGCCGGCCAGCTGCGTACCACCATGTTCCTGGGTATCGCCTTCACCGAGGCCCTGGCCCTTATCGGCCTGGTTGCCGGCTTCCTGTTCTAAAAGTACGAGTTTTCCAAACCGAAACTTTTAAGACGGGAGACCTATGAATAACGTCGTTTATATGCTTGCAGCAGAGGGCGAGGAGAACCCAGGTTCGGGTAGCTTCTCCGTTCTTCTGCCCAAGAACTATGACATTTTCTGGTCTTTGCTGTGCTTCATCGTAATTCTCTGGCTGTTCTGGAAGTTCGTACTTCCTCGTTACACCAAGTTGCTCGAAGAGCGTGAAGACCGGATTGAGGGCGGCATGAAGCGCGCTGAGGCCCAGCAGGCCGAGGCCAAGGCTGCTCTAGAAAAGTACAATGCTCAGCTGGCTGATGCCCGCGCAGAGGCAGCCGAGATCCGCGAGCAGGCGCGCGAGCGCGGCAAGCAGATCGAGGCTGACGCGAAGAGCCAAGCGGAAGAGGAATCCCGCCGCATCGTCGCCAATGGCGAAAAGCAGTTGGAAGCTTCTCGTGCGCAGGTTGTTACTGAGCTGCGTTCCGAAATGGGACAGAACTCCATCAACCTGGCAGAAAAGATTCTGGGCGGCGAGCTTTCTGACGCCTCCAAGAAGTCCTCTACCATCGATGGCTTTTTGTCCGAGCTCGACTCTGTGGCACCGGCCGGAAAGTAGGCAACTATGAAGGCAGCTAGCCGCGAAGCACTCGCGAACTCACAATCCCGTGTGGATGAAATCCTCGCTGGCGATAAGAATGTCGCTAGTGCAGTCCAAGCGGGCCTGGATATCTTCGAGGTCGCCGACGTCTTGGATGGGGACCGCGAATTGCGCGTGTCCTTCATCGACGTTGCAGCCCCGGCTGAAGCACGCAAGTCCTTGGCCGAGAATCTCTTTGGCTCCAAGATTTCTGCGGGTGCCCTGAGCATCCTGCAGGAAGCTGCGGCGAACCAATGGTCTTCGCCGAAGGACTTCGTCAACGGGCTTGTATCCTTGGGCCGCCGCGCATTGCTGCGCGCAGCCGAGGCGCAGGGCCAGTTGGGCCAGGTCGAAGACGAGCTTTTCCGCTTGGCGCAGATTCTGGACCGCGAGGGCGAGCTTACCCAGCTGCTTTCCGATCGAACTGCTGAATCCGCACGCAAGCGCGGATTGCTGGCAAACGTGCTCTACGGCAAGGTTACGATGTTTACTGAGGCGCTCGCGCTGCAGGCCATCAGCCGCCCAGAGCAAAACCCCATTGATGACGTAGCCGGATTGGCCGATACTGCAGCAGCCCTGCAGGATCGCACCATCGCGCGCGTGGTCGCTGCGGGTGAATTGAATGAAGGCCAGCAGGCAGTACTCGCTGAGAAGCTGGGCAAAATTTATGGTCGTGCGATGTCCATTCACTCTGAGGTTGACACCAGCCTCCTCGGTGGCATGCGCATCCGCGTCGGCGATGAAATCATTGACGGCTCGACGGCAGGCAAGATTGCCCGCTTCCGTGCCCAGATGGTATAGCCGAAACGACAGAAACGATTTAAGTAAGTGCTGGAAGATACTACCGAGAGCAGGAAGAACATGGCGGAGCTGACGATCTCCTCCGACGAGATCCGTAGTGCGATTGCGAACTACACCTCGAGCTACTCCGCGGAGGCCTCCCGTGAGGAGGTCGGCGTGGTCATTTCGGCAGCTGACGGTATTGCGCAGGTTTCTGGCCTGCCATCCGTTATGGCGAATGAGCTGCTCGAGTTCCCCGGCGGCGTAATTGGCGTCGCACAGAACCTTGACACCAACTCCATCGGTGTCGTGGTCCTGGGTAACTACGAGTCCCTCAAGGAGGGCGACGAGGTTAAGAGGACCGGCGAGGTCCTTTCCATCCCCGTGGGCGAGGACTTCCTCGGCCGCGTTATTAACCCACTGGGCCAGCCCATTGACGGCTTGGGCCCAATCGAAAGCGAAGAGGAGCGCGTCCTCGAGTTGCAGGCACCTTCCGTGCTGCAGCGCCAGCCGGTTGAGGAGCCAATGCAGACCGGCATCAAGGCTATCGATGCGATGACCCCGATCGGCCGTGGTCAGCGTCAGCTGATCATTGGTGACCGTAAGACCGGTAAGACCGCGGTTACCATCGATACCATTTTGAACCAGAAGGCTAACTGGGAGTCCGGCGACAAGGACAAGCAGGTCCGTTGTATTTACGTCGCCATCGGCCAGAAGGGCTCGACCATCGCCAGCGTGCGCCGCACCCTTGAGGAGCACGGCGCGCTGGATTACACCACCATCGTGGCGGCCCCGGCTTCTGATTCCGCCGGCTACAAGTGGCTGGCACCGTTCTCCGGTGCTGCATTGGGCCAGCAGTGGATGTACCAGGGCAACCACGTCCTGGTTATCTACGATGACCTGACCAAGCAGGCTGAGGCATACCGCGCAATTTCGCTGTTGCTGCGCCGCCCGCCGGGACGTGAGGCTTACCCAGGCGACGTCTTCTACCTGCACTCCCGCTTGCTGGAGCGCGCTGCCAAGCTTTCCGATGACATGGGTGCCGGCTCCATGACCGCACTGCCCATCATCGAGACCAAGGCCAATGACGTCAGTGCCTTCATTCCGACCAACGTCATTTCCATTACTGACGGTCAGGTCTTCTTGGAGTCCGACCTCTTCAACCAGGGTGTTCGCCCGGCTATTAACGTCGGTGTGTCCGTCTCCCGTGTTGGTGGTGCGGCACAGACCAAGGGTATGAAGAAGGTTGCCGGTAACCTCCGTCTTGACCTGGCTGCATACCGTGACCTGCAGGCATTCGCTGCCTTCGCATCCGACCTGGACGCTGCCTCCAAGGCACAGCTGGAGCGCGGCTCTCGCTTGGTCGAGCTGCTGAAGCAGTCCGAATCCTCGCCGCAGCCGGTGGAATACCAGATGGTATCCATCTACCTCGCCGAGGCAGGCATCTTCGACGTCGTTCCCGTCGAAGACGTTCGCCGCTTCGAGGCCGAGGTGCACGAGTACCTCAACGCCAATACTCCAGAGGTCTTTGAGCAGATCGCCGGCGGCAAGGCGCTCAGCGATGAGTCCAAGGAAGCACTCGAGGCCGCAGCCAAGGAGTTCGCTCCTACGTTCCGCACCTCCGAGGGCCACAACTTGGGTACCGAAGAGCCTGTAGATCCTTTGGACGAAAATGACGTGAAAAGCACCGAGCTCAACGTCTCCCGGAAGACGGCTAAGTAGAGTTCAGCTCTCGTAATTAACCGTCTATATGAAAGAAGGGAGGAGAAACGATGGCTAATCTTCGCGAATTGCGCGACCGCATTCGGTCCGTGAACTCGACTAAGAAGATCACTAAAGCCCAGGAGCTCATTGCTACCTCGCGCATTACCAAAGCGCAGGCTCGGGTGGAAGCCTCTCAGCCGTACGCGACTGAGCTGACCAATGTCATGAACAGGTTGGCTGCAGCGTCGACGCTAGAGCACCCTATGCTGCGCGAGCGTGAAGACGGCAACGTCGCCGCGATTCTCGTAATCACCTCTGACCGAGGCATGTGCGGTGGCTACAACAACAACGTCTTCAAGAAGGCAGCCCAGCTCAAGGCCCTCCTCGAAAGCAAGGGCTACGAGGTAGTTCGCTACGTCACCGGCAGCAAGGGCATCGGCCACTACAACTTCCGCGAGGAAGAGGTAGCAGGCAGCTGGGATGGTTTCTCTCAGGATCCAACCTGGGAGGGCACCCACGATGTGCGTCGCCACATGATCGATGGCTTCGTTGCTGGTTCGAAGGGCACTACCAAGGGCCGCGAGGGCCTGCATGCGGAAGGTGAAGGCGCAGGTGTCACCGGTTTCGACCAGGTACACGTCGTCTACACCGAGTTTGAGTCCATGCTGACTCAAACCGCGCGTGCACAGCAGCTTTTGCCTGTTGAGCCGGTAGTGCAGGGCGAGGAGTACGAGATGGGTGACTCCGCACTGGAAGATCCGGAGCCGACGGAAAACATTTCCGCGGACTTCGAGTTCGAGCCGGACGCGGATACCCTGATGGAAGCGCTGCTTCCGCAGTACGTCTCGCGTATCCTGTTTGCTATGTTCTTGGAGGCTTCGGCTTCCGAGTCCGCTGCACGCCGTACAGCTATGAAATCTGCAACTGACAATGCAACCGAGATGGTCAATGACCTGTCTCGTGTGGCCAACCAGGCCCGTCAGGCGCAGATTACCCAGGAAATTTCAGAGATCGTCGGTGGCGCTGGCGCGCTATCTGACAGCGCAGAAAGTGACTAGATTATGACTACAGCTCTGCAAGAGCAGAATGCACAGTCTTCGGCAGTCGCCGGTCGTGTCGTGCGCGTCATCGGTCCGGTGGTGGACGTGGAATTCCCACGCGAGGCACTTCCGGCCCTGTACAACGCACTCCACGTCGAGATTAAGCTCGAAGCTGTGGCAAAGACCGTCACCCTCGAGGTCGCTCAGCACCTCGGTGACAACCTCGTTCGTACCGTGTCCATGGCACCTACCGATGGCCTCGTCCGTGGCGCCGAGGTAGTCGACTCCGGAGAGCCTATCTCCGTTCCGGTCGGCGACGTCGTCAAGGGCCACGTCTTTAACGCCCTCGGTGACTGCCTCGATGAGCCAGGCCTCGGCCGCGATGGCGAGCAGTGGGGTATCCACCGCGAGCCACCAGCGTTCGACCAGCTCGAGGGCAAGACCGAGATCCTCGAAACCGGTATTAAGGTCATTGACCTGCTGACCCCTTACGTTAAGGGTGGCAAGATTGGCCTCTTCGGTGGTGCAGGTGTGGGTAAGACGGTCCTGATTCAGGAAATGATTACCCGTATTGCCCGCGAGTTCTCCGGTACGTCGGTCTTCGCCGGCGTCGGCGAGCGCACCCGTGAGGGCACCGACCTCTTCCTGGAAATGGAAGAGATGGGCGTTCTGCAAGATACCGCCCTTGTCTTCGGCCAGATGGACGAGCCACCAGGAGTTCGTATGCGCGTGGCTCTGTCCGGCCTGACCATGGCGGAGTACTTCCGCGATGTGCAGAACCAGGACGTGCTGCTGTTCATTGACAACATCTTCCGTTTCACCCAGGCCGGCTCCGAGGTATCCACCCTGCTGGGTCGCATGCCTTCCGCCGTGGGTTACCAGCCAACCTTGGCTGATGAGATGGGTGTGTTGCAGGAGCGCATTACCTCCACCAAGGGTCGTTCCATTACCTCTCTGCAGGCCGTTTACGTGCCCGCCGATGACTACACTGACCCGGCCCCAGCCACGACCTTCGCCCACTTGGATGCGACGACCGAGCTGGACCGTGCCATTGCTTCCAAGGGTATTTACCCGGCAGTGAACCCGCTGACCTCTACCTCTCGTATCCTCGAGCCAGGCATTGTGGGCGAGAAGCACTACGAGGTAGCACAGCGCGTCATCGGTATTCTGCAGAAGAACAAGGAACTGCAGGACATCATCGCCATCCTTGGTATGGACGAGCTGTCTGAAGAAGATAAGGTGACCGTGCAGCGTGCCCGCCGTATCGAGCGTTTCTTGGGCCAGAACTTCTTCGTCGCGCAGAAGTTCACTGGTTTGGAGGGTTCCTACGTGCCGCTGCAGGACACTATCGATGCCTTCGAGCGCATCTGCAACGGTGAGTTTGACCACTACCCAGAGCAGGCCTTCAACGGCTTGGGTGGCTTGGACGACGTCGAAGCTGCATACAAGAAGTTGAACGAGAAGTAGGGAGAGGCACATGGCTGACATCACCGCCGAATTGGTTTCCGTCGAGCGCTCATTGTGGTCTGGTCAGGCCTCCATAGTGACGGCTGAGACCACCGAGGGTGAGATCGGCGTGCTTCCCGGTCACGAGCCTGTGATCGGTCAGTTGATCGACAATGGCGTAGTGACCATCCACCCAGTTGATGGCGCGCGGCGCGTTGCCGCCGTCCAGGGTGGCTTCCTCTCCGTTACCCAGGACAAGATTACCGTCCTCGCTGATTGGGCCATCTGGTCCGATGAGGTGGATGAGGCCCAGGCGGAAGAGGACTCCTCTTCGGCTCATGAGCTCACCAAGTCCCGCGGTGAGGCTGCATTGCGTGCACTTCGCCGCGCAGCAAAGGCTGAATAAACCTTGGATTGGTAGGAGAGGGCAGCAATAGCCGCCCTTCCTGCTCTCAGAAAAGCGCACTGGAATGTATCCGGTGCGCTTTTTCACGTTTTCTTTGCCTTTTCTTATTGGCGCGGAGGAGGAATCAGGCGCTACAATCCAAATAATTGTTCTTTCACTAACCAAGGATGGCGTGTGGAGCCCATGAATTCAACGGTTATCTCGGTGGTCCTGTGGGCCTTAGCGTTGGTGGTACTGCTGGTGGTCTTGCTGGCGGCCCTGCGATTTTTTACCCTGCGCTCGCGCGGCACCGCGGTGTTGCTGCGCTCAATGCCGGCGAAGGATAGCTTTTCCTGGCGCCATGGCGTGCTGCGCTATACCGGAGAAGTTGTTGAATACTTCAAACTGCGCTCCGTATTCCCACGCTATAACCTGTGGTTTAACCGCCTCGACATCACGATTTTGAACTCTCGTTCTTTGGATGATGACGAGGCTTCTTTTATGTCTGATGCCACCGAGGTGGTGCACTTTAGCACCGGGGATGCGGAATACGAGCTGGCTTCCGATGCCCGCGGGATCATGGCCTTCGAAGCCTGGGTCGAGGCTGCGCCGTCCAAACGGCAACAGCGCTTTGATTACAAGCAGTTGCGGGAGCGAGCCACCCGGCAGTCCAAGCGCCAATAGCAACAGGCTAGGGTAGTAGCCATGCGCTTAGTAATCGCCCGTTGTTCAGTTGATTACGTGGGACGGCTCGACGCCCACCTGCCCTTGGCGGACCGCCTGCTCATCGTCAAAGCAGACGGCTCGGTATCTGTGCATGCCGATGACCGCGCGTATAAGCCCCTCAATTGGATGACGCCGCCGTGTACGGTGCAAGAATCCGTCATCGAGGACGTGGATGGCAATGACACCGGCGAGGTCTTGTGGCTAGTGGAAAACCCGAAGGGTGAGCAATTGCGCATCACTATCGCGGAAATCCACGAGGATATCTCCTACGAGATGGGCGAAGACCCCGGCCTGGTAAAGGACGGCGTGGAGGCACACCTACAGGAGCTTTTGGCCGAAAAGATCGACACGCTGGGTTCCAATTTCACCCTCGTGCGCCGCGAGTACCCCACGGCCATTGGCCCGGTAGACATCATGGCTAAAGATGCCGATAACCGGAATGTTGCCGTGGAGGTCAAGCGCCGCGGCGGGATCGACGGAGTAGAGCAATTGACCCGCTACCTCGAGCTATTGAACCGCGATGAACTAATCGCGCCGGTATCTGGCATCTTTGCTGCGCAAGAGATTAAGCCGCAAGCTCGAACGCTTGCCGAAGACCGCGGCATCCGCTGCGTGGTCTTGGATTACCAAGAGCTGCGCGGGCTCGAGTCGAAAGAATTGCGGTTGTTTTAATGCCACGGCGAAATAGGCGGAAACCGCAGGAATTCCGGCCACTGCCCAAGGACGGCTCCACCTTCTTCGGTTCGCAGACGGTCGAGGGCCCCAGCTGGACGCACGGGGAGCCTTATATCATGCGGCACATTGGTTCCGCGCGGGCGCAAAAGTTCTATATCTGCCCGGGATGTAACCAAAATATTCCGCCTGGGGTTGCCCACATCGTCGCCTGGCCGCGCGATACCGGCAGGCAGGGCGATGACCGCCGTCATTGGCACCGGCATTGCTGGGAGCGAAGGTAGACTTACGGGCATGATTGTTGCATTTTCAGTAGCACCCGCAGTGGTGGATAATGACTCCGGCGAGATGGCCGATGCCGTGGCGGAGGCGGTCCGCGTGGTGCGGGAATCCGGCCTGCCTAATGAAACCAACGCCATGTTTACCCTTGTAGAAGGCGAGTGGGACGAGGTTTTCGGCACGATTAAGAAGGCCACCGAAGCGGTACGTGCGGTATCGCCGCGCACCTCGTTGGTTATTAAGGCCGATATCCGCGAAGGCGTGACGAATCAGTTGACAGATAAAGTAGACGCCGTGAATCGTCGTTTAGCTAAGGAGGATTAATGACTTCTGCGAATAATGCTTATGTAGGCGGCGCCCTCGATCTTAGCCAGGTCAAGGCGCGTGCGGAAGCCCGCCAGCAGGCGCAAGAGCAGCCGCAGTCTAACGGAGTCCAGCCGTTTTTTACGGTCACCGAGGCGAATTTCGAGACCGAGGTGGTGCGCCGCTCCACTGAGGTGCCGGTCGTCGTCCTTGTCGGCACCCCGCGCTCTACCCAGTCCGACCAGCTGAAGCAGGACCTGCAGGAATTAGCCGCGGCGGGAAACCTTAGCTTCCTCGTAGGCTACGTGGATGCGGATGCCACTCCACAGGTCGCGCAGGCCTTCGGCGTGAAGAACCTACCTACCGTGATAGCCATTGGCGCAGGCCAGCCGCTGACTAATTTCGAGGGAGCCCAGCCAAAGGATGCTCTCAAGCAGTGGCTGGATAGCTTGGTAGAAAACGTCGGACCGCAGCTTAAGGGGCTTGAGTCCGCACCGGCCGCAGCGGAGGAGGAAGAAGAGGACGACCCTCGCCTGCAGGAGGCAGAATCCTTCCTGAACTCCGGCGATTTCGACGGCGCTATTAAGGTCTACGAATCCATCTTGGAATCGGAACCGGATAATACCCAGATTAAGCAGGCGCGGGACACAACGAAGCTTCTCAAGCGGCTGGACCCGGCCAACCAAACCGAGGACCCGATTGCTGCTGCGGATGGGGATAAGGGGGACATCGATAAGCAAATGCGTGCCGCCGATGCAGAAGTCGTCGCAGGTGCCCCTGAAAAGGCCTTTGACCGCCTCATCGAGGCCATGAAGGTTACCGCCGGTGATGAAAAGGCGCAGCTCAGGGAACGCCTGCTTGAGCTCTTTGGCCTCTTTGCCGGCAATGATCCGCGCGTTCTTGAAGCGCGCACGAAGCTGGCAAGCGCGCTGTATTAAAGTCGGCGGAGCTGTGTCAATTACTGCGGGCGGTGAATAGATCAGTCACAATGGAAGGCGTGAACGACGTAACCCCAACTGATCAAGACTGGCTCATCGACTTCCGTGGCGTGGAGCTTCGCCGCGGTGGCAAGAACTTGGTAGGGCCCGTGGACTGGCAGGTCGAGCTCGATGAACGCTGGGTCATCATCGGGCCGAACGGTGCCGGAAAGACCTCCCTGGTTCGCATGGCGGCCGCGGAGGAATTTCCCTCCAAGGGCACGGCCTTTTTGATGGGCGAGCAAATTGGCAAGACCGATATGCGTGATCTGCGCGCGCTGATTGGTCTTTCCTCTGCCGCCGTGCAATCGCGCATTCCCGCGGATGAGCGGGTCTATGACCTCGTCATTTCTGCCGGTTACGCAGTCTTGGGCCGGTGGCGCGAAGAGTATCAAGACATGGACTTTTCCCGCGCCGATGACATCTTGGCCCAGGTTGGCGCTAGCCACTTAAAGGACCGTACGTGGACGACGCTTTCGGAAGGCGAGAAGAAGCGCGTCATCCTCGCCCGCGCCTTGATGTCCAACCCGGAGCTACTCATCCTCGATGAGCCTTCGGCCGGCATGGACCTCGGCGGGCGCGAGGACCTCGTGGGATACTTGGGCGATCTCGCGATGGATCCGGACGCCCCAGCCATCGTCATGATTACCCACCATGTGGAAGAAATCCCGTACGGCTTTACCCACGCGATGCTTCTGGATGAAGGAGAAGTGGTAGCAAAGGGTCTCATTAACTCCGTGCTGACCTCGGAGAATCTATCCCAGGCCTTCCACCAGCCCATTCAGGTAGATCGCATTGGGCAGCGATACTTTGCCCGCCGGATATCTTAATGAACAACGAGATTCATGACCGGCTCGATGCGATCGACGCCAGCGATACCACCGGGTTTAACGGTGGGCGCATGGCGGCGACTGTGCTCTTGCTTCGCGATGGCCCCGACGGGCTCGAGGTCTGGGTGCAAGAACGCGTGAGCACCATGCGCAACTACCCAGGCCATGCCGTATTTCCTGGCGGTGGGGTAGACCCGCGCGATTTCCCACCGCGTTCGTGGGATTCCGGTGACTTGTGGGCCGGAAAGTCTGTTGTGGCTATGGCTCGGCGGATGGGAGTCACCAAATACAAGGCCCACGCCCTCGTCTTCGCCGCGGCCCGCGAGCTCTTCGAGGAATCTGGTACCTTGTTTGCGATCCGGGATGACGGCACGATTTCTAATGCGCGCCGGTATCACCGAGAGAGACGTCTCTTGGAAAGCCACACCATCTCCTTCACCGAGTTCCTTAGCAATAACGGGATGCGCGTCGATGCCGATATGCTCCTTCCCTGGGCTCGGTGGGTGGGGCAAAGCAAAAACCATTGGTTTGATACTTTTTTCTTCGTTGGCCTGCTTCCGAGCGGGCAGGAGCCGGACGGGGACACTCACGAGGCGGATGATGCCGGATGGTTTTCGCCGCAGCTCATCCTAGAAGGCTGGCGGGCAGGCCTCGTCCGCCTTGTAGTTCCCACGTGGGCGCAAATGCAACGGTTATGCAAGTACTCCACCGTCCAGGAGGTGCTTGATGATGCCTCCTCGTCCGACCTTCGCCCCGTCATCGGCGATCCCCGCGATGACCCGCAGTATGCGGAATATTTCGCCACCACCCCTACAGAGCGCATATGAGTTTTAACCTCGATGAAGTCCGTTTCTTAAGCGAGCACAACGCCGAACTGGCTAGCTTGGACTTGGAGCTGAGCAAGGCTTCGCAGCTGAAGGATCTGAAAAAGCTGAAAGCGGCCTACGGCGATTATGCGCGCTGTGCCATGGAGCTACTTACTGCCCGGCGGGGCGGAAAGTTGCCCGAGACCTGGCTTATGGATGCCGATTCCGCCCAGCAAGCCACCCCGCTGCCCGTCGCGCGCTATCGGTCCGAGTTCTTGCGGCAGCGGGGAATGCGCACCGTCCACGATGTCACGTGTTCCATCGGCACCGAAGGGTATGGAACGAGCCTTGACTACTTCGGTTCCGATATCGATGCCTCGCGCCTTGCCATGGCCCGGCATAATTTGGCATCTAACGCGTTCTTTCAAGCAGATGCGCTCACTACGACCACCACAGCGGACGTCATTATCGCCGATCCCGCCCGTAGGAAGGCGGGGCGTCGCATCTCCCGTCCGGAGGATTTGCTGCCACCGCTACCGGATCTGATCGCCGCGCACAGGGACGCCCACGTGGCCATTAAGTGCGCACCCGGCCTTGATTTCAGTGACTGGGACGGATTGGTCACCGTCAGCAGCGTCAATGGGGCAGTTAAGGAAGCGTGCCTCTACACACCAGGCCTCGGAACGGGCAGGCACGCGGTGATGATTCAGGGCGAGTCAGTTGATGTCCTCACGGATGAAGAGCAGAACCTGCCAGAGGCTGGCGAGATCGGCACCTACCTCATTGATCCAGATGGGGCAGTGGTGCGCGCTGGACTCGTGCAGCACTATGCGGCGCGCGAGGGCTTGTGGCAGATTGATCCGCGAATTGCGTACCTGACGGGCGAGCGCATTCCACAGGGAACGTCGGGATTTCCATTCATAGAAAAGGTCCCCCTAAAGCGCCTAAAATCTGTACTAAAGGCCTATGATGCAGGCAGCCTAGAAATCCTTGTGCGCGGCGTAGATGTGGACCCTGACCAGCTAAGAAAACAGATGAAGTTGAAGGGATCGCGGCCTTTCGCGGTCATCATTACGCGAATTGGCTCACAGGGTATCGCTTTGCTCTGCCAACCCCGAGTATTATCGTCCGAAGATAATTACGCAATATAAATCTATCGGAAAGGTGAGTGCCCTTAATGCCAACGATTGTGGCTCTGGTCAAGCATGTACCGGATACGTGGTCCACCAAATCTTTGGAGGATGACCACACCCTGGATCGCACCTCCGTGGACAACATCATTGATGAGATTAATGAATACTCCGTGGAACAGGCGCTGCGCCTGCGCGATGAAAATCCGGATGAAAACTACCGTGTTGTCGCTGTAACGATGGGCCCCGCACAAGCAGATGAGGCCCTCCGCAAGGCGCTTGCGATGGGTGCAGACGACGCGGTCCTCGTATCCGATGACGCCCTAGCCGGCGCCGATGCACTGTCTACCGCCTGGACACTGAACGCAGCGATTAACACGCTAGAGGATGTTCAATTGATCACCTTGGGCAATGAGGCTTCCGATGCCTCGACCGGAACGCTCGCGGGATTGCTCGCTGAATACCGCCAGCTGCCCGCCTTGACCGAGCTGCACCAGGTGGAGCTTTCGGGCAGTACGGTAAAAGGCAGCCGCGAGGACGCCCGCGGAACCTGGGAGCTCGAGGCCGCCCTTCCTGCGATTATTTCCGTCACCGATAAGGCGGATAAGCCGCGTTTCCCCAACTTCAAGGGACTCATGGCCGCAAAGAAGGCGGAGATCACCACTCTGAGCGTGGCGGACTTGGGCATCGAAGCCATTGCGCCCACCACGACCGTTACCGAATCTTCCAAGCGCCCGCCGCGCACGGCCGGCGAGGTTATCTCTGAGCCGCAGCCGCAGGATGCTGCGAAGAAGATTGCTGACTTCCTAGCCGCAAAGAACTTGATTTAGGAGTAAAAATGTCTCACGTTTACGTACTTGTTGAACACGATGCAGACAGCATTCTCCCCGTCACCGGTGAGCTCATTACCGCCGCACGCGAATTGGGTACGGTGTCTGCGGTGGTCGTCGGCAAGCAGGCAGATGCCTTCGATGCCGAACTAGCTGCCCTCGGTGCCGCCCAGGTGGTGCAGGCGACGGCGGAGGATTATGAGCAGCGCCTGGTGACCCCTGAGGTTGATGCCTTGCACGCCCTGGGCGCAGCCAATCCGGCGCCCATCGTCCTGGCCGCCAGCCCGACGAATAACGAGATTGCGGGCCGCCTGTCTGCCCGCCTGGCTTCCGGCGCGCTCGCGAATGTGGATTCCATCAAGGCGGATGGCTCTGCAACCATGACCATTTTCGGTGGCACCTACGAGACCACCTCGCAGGCTTCCGGCAGCTGCCCGATCTATACCCTGCAGCCTGGTTCCGTTGCGGCGGAGCCCCAGCAGGTGGAAGCCCAGCCGGCCCCCATGCCGCTGCCTGCGGCAACCGAGAAAGACGTCAAGGTTAATTCCTTTACTCCCGCTGAGAAGTCCGCCCGCCCCGAGCTCACCGCAGCCAAGGTCGTGGTCTCCGGCGGCCGCGGCGTGGGCGATAACTTCGCCGAGATCGTTGAGCCGCTTGCCGATGCCCTCAGTGGCGCCGTCGGTGCCACCCGCGACGCCGTCGATGAAGGCTTCTACGATGCCACCCACCAGGTGGGCCAGACTGGCGTGACCGTGTCGCCAGATCTCTACATTGGCTTGGGCATTTCCGGTGCCATTCAGCACACCTCGGGCATGCAGACCTCCGGCACCATCGTGGTGGTCAACCAAGACCAGGATGAGCCGTTCTTCCAGATCGCTGATCTTGGCGTCGTCGGTGACCTGCACGAAATCGCCCCAGCCCTGACCGAGGAATTGAAGGCGCGCCAGTAATGCCGCACTATTTCGACTACGCAGCAACCCAGCCGATGCGCCAATCCGCCATCGACGCATGGGTTGCCGCCTCCGGCTCGCTCAACTCCAGCGCCCAGTACGCCTCTGGCCGCAGGGCACGCTCCGTGCTTGACGATGCCCGCGAGAAAGTCGCCTCCCTCCTTGGGTGCGAACCCATCGAGGTCATCTTTACCTCCTCTGGTACCGAGGCGGATAATATCGCTATCCAGGGACTTTATGCGGCGGGAAATACCAACCGCATCATCTCGACGGATATTGAGCACCCAGCCGTGCGCGATACCGTGAGCAAGCTTGCCCAAGCCGGCGCCACCGTGGACCTGCTCCCCGTGGACCGCAGCGGGCATATCAGCGATGGGGGCGCCTTCGCAGAACCTGCCGATCTTGCCACCTGCATGTGGGCCAATAACGAAACCGGTGCGATTCAGCCGATCGAGGAGCTTGCCTCCCTCGCGCAACAATCCGGTATTCCCATGCACGTGGATGCTGTGCAGGTAGCGGGCAAGCTGCCCATCAATTTCGCGGAGTTGGGCATCACAACGCTCGCCGCCAGCGCTCACAAGTTTGGCGGCCCGCGCGGCATCGGCGTGCTATTAGCCAAGCGCACCCCAGCGCCGCAGCCGATTTCCTATGGCGGCGGCCAAGAGCGTGGACTACGCCCAGGCACCGTGGACGTCGCCAGCGCCTCGGCGCTCGCCGCTGCCTTGGAAGAGTCGATTGCCGAAAGCGCTGCCGAGGGCGAGCGCATCGCTGGACTACGGAACAAGCTGCGGGATCGGATCCTTTCTTCCATTGACAACGTCGTGGTGAATTCCACCGAGCCATGCTTGCCGTCGCACCTACACGTTTCTTTCCCCGGCACTGATGGCGACAGCCTCATCATGCTGCTGGATTCGCTGCAGATTGAGGCATCGACTGGCAGTGCCTGCAGCGCAGGCGTCAACCGCATGTCCCACGTGCTTTCTGCAATGGGTGTCAGCGAGGATGAAGGAATTGGATCCCTCCGGTTTACCTTGGGGCGCCTTACCTCCGAAGACGATGTGGATTACGTGCTCGCGCACTTGCCAGATGTTGTTGCTCGGGCCCGCACGGTTTAGGTATCAGCCCTTTCTTTGGCAGCATTGCGCCGCGCGGCGATTGCCTGGGCAACGGTGAGCGCCCAGTTCTTATTCTTCGCCGCTAGCGGCCCCTGCGGTTCATCGTATTCCCACCGCCCGTCTTGGAAGAGCCAGACAATGTCCCCGCTGTGCGGATCCATGATGTAAAAGGCGCTTTTATCCGTCTTTACATTGTGGTGGTGCTGGCACAGCGAGGCCAAGTTTCCCGCCGTTGTTTTTCCTCCCTCTGAGAAATCGATCCTGTGATCCTTCTGGCCCCTGTAGGCCGGGCGGTTGCACCCCGGCCAGCGGCACACACCATCTCGACCCTCCACATAAGCACCGATGAGCGGCGGAGTGGAGTAGGACGGGCTGACCCTTGTTGCCGCTTGGTCCATATCGCGTGTGGTGGCCGGGGTTAGGCGGTCTGCGGTATCTGGGTGAATCCACCCGTAGCCCTGGATAAAACCTGGAGCCGCATTTACGTCGCTGGCGCGGTACATATAAAGGTGTACCTGAGACTTATCTTCGATATTTCCGAGGATCAATTGGGCCAGAGCATCGGCCTTACTGATTCCGTGTTCTTCTGCCGTACGCTGGACAACCTCGTCAATGAGGATGAGCGCATCTTCATTGAACTCGACGTTTAACCCTGCTCTTCCGGCCGCGGTGGGGTAGATGAAATAGGAATCATTTTGCGCTTCCTCTTCCTCGGATTCCTTGTCGCCTGTAGCGTCCGGTGATTCCATTGTGATGAGACCGTTGAGCTTTCGACGCAGGGCGGCATTCGATGGAAAGCTTTGGCCGGGCTTTGTGGGAGTCAGGTATTTTTCCAGTTCGGCGTCTATGCGCTGGAGGACGCTGTTGTCTACTTCGCCAAGCTTGCTTAAAACCGCATCAATGGTAATAAGCCGAGAGAAATCGAGGAAGTAGTAAGTTTCCTGCAGCAGTTGGGTGCGCGGCAATTCCTCTAAGCGGTACAGCGCCATGGTGATATCCCTCGTGCGCCGTTCGCTTAAGCCGGTGCGACCCGCCAGGCTATGGCACGCAATATCGAAATCGTCTTCTAAACTTGGTCGAATTTCCTTCCAGAGTAGGTAGTCGGACTTTCTATTGCAGGTTGCACTAACCGCGATGTCATCGTGTGGGTCAGTGATGAGGTAGTAGGGCTCCACGGCGATTATCCCCCGAATTTCGCACTAAGTTTCTAATTTCCATAGCTCCACCATAAGCTGCCCACTCAACCCTCGCAAGCCGAAAAGCGAAAATATGTTCTAAATGGTACATTTCCAACGAGTTTGTCTACGCGAGTGAAAAATTCCTTTCTAAGTTGCGTGTGTTGCAAATGTGGTTAGTGTGAATGGTTGTTAAACTCTCGCGCATGACAACTATGAGGGCACTCCGCAAGAGCATCATCGCGGTTATCGCTGCAGTTGCAGTCACGGTAAGCGGGACCGCTGCCGCACAGGCAGCATTGGGAACCAGCGCACCAAAAGGTATTGATATTGCTGCCCACCAGCACCCAGGTGGCATGCCTATTGACTGGAATAAGGTGAAGTCTGATGGCCAGTCCTTTGCCTTTGTGAAGGCAACTGAGGGTGGGGACTGGATTAACCCGCACTACGTCAAAGATATTCAAGCCGCCAATCTGCACGGCCTGAAGACCGGTGCATACCACTATGCGCGTCCAGCTGGCGATGCGAAGACGCAGGCCGCAAACTTTGCCACGCAGATTGCATTGGCGCCGAATCAGACGTTGCCGCCGGTGCTCGATATCGAGGTTTCCGAGGGCAAGTCCGCCTCCCAGTTGGAGAGCTGGATCGAGGAATTTACCTCCGAGCTCAAGCGCCTGACCAACCGCACGCCAATGATTTATACCTATAAGTACTTCTGGATCGGTGAGATGAATAACTCCCAGAAGTTCTCCAATATGCCACTGTGGTTGGCGGCATACCAGGATGAAGCGCCGGATCCAGTGGGTGGGTGGAAGAACCTGTCCTTCTGGCAGCGCTCCGGATCGGGCAAGGTTGCCGGTATTCCAACCGATGTGGATTTGAACCTCTTCAATGGCACGAAGCGGCAGCTTGATTCCTTTAGCGGCGGAAATTACGTCGATATCGGCGGCGCGCTCGATAGCCTCGTGCTTGATGATGGCGTCGATCTGAGCGCCGATAGCACTCCGCTGATTGGCGCCATCTTCGCTCTTGCGGCAGGCCTCATCGCCATGCCCCAGCTTGCCGATGCCGCCAAAGACGCCGGCCTCGACGCCCAAGCTGCCGAGGGCTTGGCAGCCTTTGTGAAGACCTTGGAAGACGAGGACGCTCTGCCTCTCAAGCAGCTTGGCAAGATGGCAGTCGGTGACTTCACCGTCGGTGACTTGGCGATGTTGCTAGAAAACGCTGGCCATGTCAATGGCGTCGACAAGGGCGAAGTCTCTGGAGCTCAGGTAGAAGAAGCCAAGGATGCGGCGAAGAAGGCCGGTGCCGATGTCCCCGACTTCGACGCTAATCAGGTGGCCGAGCTGCTCAATCGTGTACTGAAGTAGCTCCCGCAAAGAATTTTCGGGTCCAGCTTTCATCCTTAAAGTGAGCTGGGACGGCCCCGCCTAAGAGTGCCTTTGCCAGCTGAGCGGCTTGGACCGAGCCTTCAGCTGGCAGTTCTGTGTCTGAGGCCAGCAAGATGATGTTTCCATACCGGCGCCCTTTGAGCATGGGCGGGTCAGCGATTACGGCGAGGTGATCGAAGACCTCAGAAAGCCCGGCCAGCTCTTCCTTAGCCAAGTGGAGATCCGAGTGATCGCCGCAGTTCGCCACGTAGAGGCCGCCGGCAGACAGGGATGCTTTAGCCGCTTGGAAAAACTCCACAGTGGTTAGGTCTTTCGGGGTTTTATCCCCAGCGAAGACATCGCGGATAATGATATCGCGGCTGGCGGGCAGAAAACCTTCGGTTTCCTTTCGGGCATCGCCGGGGCGGATCTTGACGGTGGGGGAGCGGGGGACATCGAAAAGATCGCGGACTAATTCGCCCAGTTTGGCATCGAGCTCGACTACCGTATGGCGGCTGTCCGGCCACAGGTCGGCAAAATAGCGCGGGAGTGAGCAACCTGCCCCGCCGAGGTGGGTAACGCGCAGTTTATTGGGCGAGACCGTATTAAGCTGTTCTACCGCCGCTGCGATCCAGCGCATGTACTCAAAGTCGAGTTCCTGCGGCTCGCCCAGCACGATATGGCTGCTAGGAACGCCATTGACGTTAAG
This sequence comes from Corynebacterium sp. MSK204, assembly GCF_030229885.1. Classification (NCBI taxonomy): domain Bacteria; kingdom Bacillati; phylum Actinomycetota; class Actinomycetes; order Mycobacteriales; family Corynebacteriaceae; genus Corynebacterium; species Corynebacterium sp. MSK204. The sequence continues at coordinate 176,012 of NZ_JASPGQ010000002.1, forward strand.
GATATAGGCCCCGTCGCGGAATTCATCCGGCACAACCTCGGCGGTGCCGGTGGAGATCTCGTAGGTGCCGGTGATGCCTGACCTGTTCGCGGCTCGCTTTCTACCCATGGGGTTCAAGCTTAGGGAATGGAATCGATTTAAGCTGCGTTGGGGCAAGGGAGTACACTTTCGGGCCTGTAGTCGAGGTATTTAAAGGGGAATGCAATGCGAGTATTGGTAGCAATGTCTGGCGGCGTGGACTCATCTGTCGCCGCCGCCCGTGCGGTGGAGGCTGGCCACGATGTCGTCGGCGTGCACCTGGCGCTGCATAAGGACGCGCAGCAAACGCGCGAAAAGGCCCGCGGCTGCTGTTCGCTGGAGGATTCCGCCGATGCCCGCCGCATTTGCGATAAGTTGGGCATTCCGTTTTATGTCTGGGACTTTTCGGAGGAATTCAAGGAAGAGGTCATCACGGACTTCGTGGATTCCTATGCCCGCGGTGAAACCCCGAATCCTTGCCTGCGCTGCAATGAGAAGATTAAATTCCGCGCATTGCTGCAAAAGGGTATGGCCCTGGGCTTTGATGCCGTTGCGACCGGCCACTACGCCACGCTTGATGATGACGGTTATATGCGCCGCTCCAAGGATGCGAATAAGGATCAGTCTTACGTGCTCGGCGTCATTTCCGCCGAGGAGTTGGACCACTGCTTTTTCCCCATCGGTGATACCCCCAAGCCACAGATTCGCGAAGAGGCTGCGGCGCACGGTTTTTCCACAGCGAAGAAGCCGGATTCCTATGACATCTGCTTCATTCCTGACGGCAATACCCAGCAGTTCCTTGGATCGCGCATCGGGCTTCGCCCCGGCATGATCGTGGATCAAGAGGGCACGGAGCTTAAGGAACATGATGGCGCGTGGAACTACACCATCGGCCAGCGCAAGGGCCTAGACATCAAGGCCCCGGCAGCCGATGGCCGCCCGCGCTACGTCACCGATATCGACGCTGCAACGGGCACGGTGACCGTCGGCGCGCGCGAGGACCTGGCGGTCACTGCCATTCGGGCCGATCGCCTGAAGTACCTGCACCCAGGCATGGACGGCGACTTTGAGTGCGAGGTGCAGGTCCGCGCGCACGGTTCTGTCGTGCCGTGCATCGCCCACGTGGACCGCGCCGCGGATTCGATGCGCCTAGAGCTCAAGGAGCCACTGTCTGGCGTTGCCCGTGGACAGGCTGCGGTGCTGTACTTGCCTTCCCCAGATGATCTGGGCGATATCGTCATCGGTTCCGGCACTATCTGCGAGACCGTGTAAATGACCGGCTTTGCACTTGGGCCCATGCCCGGTACCTCCATGGTGGAGGCCGCCGACATCATCATGGGAGAGACCGAACTTCCCGCGCTCCCGCAGCTCCCGCAGCGTGGCCTTGGCTCCGATGCGGTGGGGCGAACCGCAAGCATGCTTGAGGCCATTTCCCTTGACCGCGGCCCGCGTTCGTGGCGCATGACGGCGCGGCCGCAGCTATTGACTCGTCGCACGTGGGATCGCCTCGAGCGTGACCTCGACGAGGTACAGCAGGTGTGGGGAGAAAGCGTGCCCCGCGTTAAAGTCCAGGCGCTAGGGCCGTGGTCGCTGGCAGCCAGCATTGAGCTTGCCGATGGCCACCGAGTTCTTAGTGACCGCGGTGCCTTCGCCGAGCTTTCTGAAGCCCTTCTTCATGGGCTGCGGGCGCATGCAGATGATGTGGCACGCCGCTTCCACGGCGAAGTTGTGGTGCAGCTTGATGAACCTTTGCTTGCGGATATCGTGGCTGGACGCATCCCAGGTACCACGGATTTTGATTCTATCCCCGCCGTGGCTGACGAGGTAGCGCTAGAAACTCTGCTCGGCTTTGACGCGGACTACCTGCATGCCCCGCCGTTGTGGTCCATTGCTGGTGCCGCAACGACCTTGCTCGTCGATTTCCATAGCCCTCGTTATCGCCTCGATACCCCTGAGCATTTCGATGGCTTGGGAGAGCACCTGAGCGATGGCCATCGCATTGGTGTGGGGATTTCCGGATCGGATGCCCGTGCCGAGGCCATCGCGCTGGCCAAGCATCTCGACCGCATTGGCATGCCACGCGAACTTTTGGTCGATCGCTTTGATGTGTATCCCGTGCAGGCCTCTGCCCGAACCCTGCGTTCGGTGACGGAGACCTCGTCCATTCTTGCCCGAGACGCCGGTGACCTTTAATCCACTCGACCCAAGCTGTCGGTGGCTGTGAAATAGGCCTCCATATAGGGAATGACGAATCTAAGCTGGCCGTGACCGGTGGGTTCGATGAGATCGGCATCGATAAGCCGCTGGCGCGTGGCCGATAGGGACCGCACCGTGCGGTCGTGGTGTGCGGCGATAGCTTGAATTTCTGCAGTGTCGTTGTCCATGACAGCACTCATGGCTTCAAGGAAGCGGCGCTGTGCGGGTGGGAGCGTGAGGGTGGCGGGCTGGTGCACTTGTGTGCCTAGAACAGATATCGCCTCGGCCGAGATGGCTTGGACAGTGTTTTCTTCTATGCGGGTGGCGCCAGAGCGCTGTGCGTGGGCCCACGCCAGTGATCCGACGAGCTGAACCAGGTAGGGATATCCTCGAGATAGCTCCACGGCGGCGGAGACTGCATCTGCACTGAAATCGAGTCCCGAGTGTGCGGCGGTTTCCTTAAATGCAACGGTAGCGTTGGCAGGTGACAGCGGGCCTAGCACAAACTTTTGCGCGCGGCGCAGAAAGGTTACTCCGGGCAGCTCCAGCAGCCGGTTAATGCCCTGTGGCAGGCCGGCTACGACGATGGCGACATCGAGTTCATCGCGCACTAAGTCTTGGTAAGTAACGGCCAAGGAGGCCAATTCTTGGGCATCGGCATCTTGGACTTCATCGATGGTAAGGAGCACACCTGCACCCTTGAGCTGGGCGAGTAATTCGCGTAGCCGGGTATTTAAGGTGGGCTTATAGGCTTCATTCGTGTTGTGTTCGATTCCTATGGAGCCAAGGCCGCCGATTCCGATGCGGTTGACTTTGTGCTTATCTGCCGGTGCAAGCGTGTCCATGATGCGGGGGATGGTGGTCTCGACGAGCTCTTCCACCATGGCGCTGCGGCCGGAGGCGCGCAGCGTAATCCATCCGCGGGCGGCGGCGATGTCCTCCAACTCGTTGAGGAGGACCGTCTTGCCAATACCACGGGCGCCGCTAATGACGAGTGAGCGACCGGGGTGTCCAGGTTGGGCATCGAGCGCTGCGCGAAAGGTATCGAGGACCGCGGTGCGGCCGACCCAAAACAGCGGTGGGACGCCAAATGTGGGGCGGAAGGGGTTCTCGTGAAAGGACATAGTCTCCATCGTAGTCCAACCGGAGATTTGGGAGACTTTTTAACAACCGGAGATTTGGGAGACTTTTCACTCTTGTGTGGGCGCCTCGTTTGTTGCCTGCAAGGTTAGGTGCGGTCTGTAGCAGGGCTGGTGGCACTCCACGTCATGGCTCCCACATGGAGGGCGAAGGAGCCTACCAGTGCATACCACCAGTAAAAATGCACGGAGGTGTACCAGGGTAAAGCGTGACCTAAAAAGATGATGACGACGGCGGTCAGTGCCGCCCCAAAGACGCGAAATGCCATCGAACCGGGTTTCTTTAAAGCTTTCCATGCGGCCCAGAGTTCGGAGGCGACGAAAACGGCGAGGATAATGGTCGTAGGCATGGTGTTTCCTTAAAGCTCAGCGAAGAGTGCTTGGCCAAGTTCTTCGGTACCGGCGAGCGAATCGTTGTTTGCAAATGCGGCTCGCTTTGTCTTTGGGTCGATGATGAGCATGGTGGAATAGCCGTAGGTTCCGCCGTTATGCCAGAAGCCGGTGCCGTCATCGTTCTTCTGCCATCCGTATGCGGGATCGCCGTGGGCCATAAACCACTCCGCGAACTTAGCCATATCGCTCGCGGTCGAGCGGATCGCCCCTGCAGGCGCAGAACCGTCCATCTCCCAAGGCTGGGCCTGTCGCCCAGTGGCGGTGCGGCCGCGCGGGGCATCGGCAGGCACGGCACCGGGGGTCATAAGGTAGGTCTCCGTTAATCCGGCTGGCTCGAATATTCGCTGTTTCAGTAACCCCTCATAAGGCGTGTCTGCCGCGGTTTCTATTACGTGCCCGAGCAGGGCGTATCCGAGGTTGGAATAGGATTCCTCCCCGCGGTTGCTGAGCTCTGCTGCGGCGGCAGCATCGACGATATCTTGAGTGCTTTCGCCCTCATATGGGTTCGTACCGGCCACTGCGGACCAGAGGAAACCGAAGAAATTCCCGTCTGCTGTGGGAGGTAGGCCAGAGGTGTGATCGAGTAGTTCCTTGATCGTTATATCCGCTACGGGCGCGTTGTCTACGTCTAGAAACTCGCCCACGGTGCTATCGAGTCGCAGTGTGCCTTCTTCTACAAGCTGGTGGGTGAGTTCGCCTGTGAACATTTTGGTGACAGAACCGATCTCTACTTCTGTGTGCTCGTTGCTACCTACACCCGCAAAGGCGGCGTTTCCGTCGCGGAGTGTGAAAGCCGTGAGGTGATGAAAACCCGGCTCCGCGTGTTCTCGCAGTGTGGAGGCAAGGGCTGCATCTCCTGTAACTGTTAGGGCGAGTGTGAGGCGCCGAGGACCAGCCAGTAGGAGCACGGAAGCGATAGCGATAGCGGTGACGATGCTGAGGGCGAGCCTGCGCATTAGTGGTCCTCGCTAGCGGTAATAATGGCGAGCAAAGGAATAACGCGGGCGGGACGAATGGAGTACTCGCCACTTGTCTTCGTGGTCCAACCTGCACTAGTTAGAGCGCTGAGGTGGTGATAGGCCGTGCCGGTGGAAGAGACAATATCCTCGTCCACTAGCTCCGCGGCGGTGGCAGGGGCCGCGAGGAGGCGTCGAAGAATCTCGCCACGTACGGGATGGGCAAGCGCGGCGAGGCGTTCGAGGTTTTCTGACCACTCCTCGTCAGTTATTGCAGTTGTGGGACGCTGCCACTGATAGGCGTAGGTACGCTTGCCGAGAGCAATGTTGCCGCCGAAAATTACCGATCCATCGGGTAGCTGAGTGGAGGGAGCAAGGGCATCGACAAGCCAGTAGGTCGACTCCTCCGAGGGGGCCTGCGGTGGGATGCTTGATTTGCCTTCGAGCCTGGCGACGCGTGCCTCGAGATCATGAAGGCGCGATTCAACGATGTTCATATTTCTAGATTTCCAGAATTCTAGAAATATGGCAAGGGGATTAGGAAATGAGCGGCCACGCCGTCGAGACATCGGAGGCATCGCGGCCCTTGCCTTCTAGGTACTTCTTGAAGGCGACGCGGTCCTCGTACCACTTGACCGCTTGGAATTCCATGAGCTCGTTTTCGTCCATCTGTGCGAGGTTGGGGTAGTGCTGGCGCACCTGCTTCCAGGCCACGCGGGCGGCAGCGAGGGCATCGGCAGTGGCCTCGTGCGCATTGCCCAATTCCACACCGTAGTGCTCGCACACCGCGCCGAGGGTGCGTTTTCCCTTGCGCCACTTATCGCTCACGCGGTCAATGACGTACGGGTCAAAGACCGGGCCGGTGACCGTGAAATCGCCGGTGAGGCTGCGCAGGACGGTAAGATCAAAAGCCGCGTTATAGACAATGAGCGTCAAGCCATCGTCCCAGGCGGTTTTGATGGCATCGACGGTGTCTTTGAGTACTTCCTCATGTGGGCGGCCTTCTGCTTGTGCCTTTTCCGTGGTGATGCCGTGCACTTCGGTGGCGGCTTGGGGAATCTCGACTCCAGGATCCGCGAGGTGCTCTACCTTCTGAACATCGCGGCCGTCGATGCGGACGAGGGCCGAAGTCACGATGCGAGCGTCTTTGGGATTAGCGGAGGTGGTTTCAAGGTCGAAGGCGAGCATGCGGGAGGCGTCGAAGTTCATGGTCCATACCTTAGTAGCTCGCCAGGACATGGGGGACCGCTAGACTTGGATACCGTGACTAATCCAGCTGATGTGCAACGTGAATGGAACGACCTGGCACAGGAAGTACGCCGCCACCGCAACCTGTATTACAACGGTGAACCCGCGATTCCCGATGCCGATTTTGATGCGCTTTTCCAGCGCCTGGTGGACCTAGAAAAGCAGCACCCGGAGCTGGCGGTTCCGGATTCGCCTACCCAGCAGGTAGGCGCCGCGCCGAACGCCGGTGAGGATATTGAGCACCTCGAGCGCATGATGAGCCTAGACAATGTCTTTAGCGCCGGTGAGATGCAGGACTGGTTGGATAGGACGCCCGCCAAGACCTACCTAACGGAGCTGAAGATCGATGGCCTCTCTATCGACTTGGTTTACCGCAATGGGCGTTTGGATACCGCTGCCACCCGTGGTGATGGCACCGTGGGCGAGGAGATTACCGCCAATGCGCGGGTCATTTCTGATATCCCGCACGAGCTTACGGGCACCGAAGAGTACCCAGTCCCGGAACTCATTGAAATCCGCGGTGAGGTCTATATGCGCCCCGAGGATTTCGAAGAAATCAATGAGGAGCGCGCGGCGGACGGCAAGGCGCGGTTTGCCAATCCCCGCAACGCTGCGGCCGGCGGACTGCGCATGAAGGATCCCGCAGAGGTGAAAAAGCGCCGCCTGCGCATGGTTTGCCATGGCCTAGGCGCGCGCGAGGGATTTTCCCCCTCCTCCCAGCACGATGCCTATAAGGCCATCGCCGCATGGGGGCTGCCCGTCTCGCCCTATACCAAGCAGGTGCACTCCGCCGCCGAAGTACAAGAGGAAGTATCTTACTGGGCCGAACACCGCCACGATGCGATTTTTGAAATGGATGGGCTCGTGGTCAAGGTGGACGATTTGGGCTCACAGCGCCAGCTCGGGGCGACCTCCCGCGCACCCCGCTGGGCCATTGCCTATAAGTACCCGCCGGAAGAGGTCACGACGAAGCTGAAAAACATCGAGGTCGGTGTGGGGCGTACGGGGCGCGTTACCCCCTTTGCCATCATGGAACCGGTCTTTGTCTCCGGCTCCACGGTATCCATGGCCACCCTGCACAATCAGTCCGAGGTCAAGCGCAAGGGCGTGCTCATCGGAGACACCATTATTATCCGCAAGGCGGGCGAAATCATTCCAGAGGTACTAGGTCCCGTGCGCGAACAGCGCGATGGCAGCGAATACGAATGGAGCTTTCCCACGCAGTGCCCAGCCTGCGGCACGACGCTCGCCCCACAAAAGGATGGCGATGCTGACTGGCGATGCCCCAATACCCAATCCTGCCCAGCCCAGCTCTCCGCGCGCCTGGAATACCTCGCCTCCCGCAAGGGCCTCGATATCGAGGCACTGGGGGAGAAGGGAGCCATGGACCTCATTGAGAACGGCATCCTCACCGATGAATCCGAGCTCTTTGAGCTAACGGAAGAAAAGCTGCTTGCTTCCGATGTCTATACGGCCAAGCGCGATACGAAGGATAAGCGCAGCAAAAAAGAGGGCAACGTCAAGGTCAATACCGCGGGCAAGAACCTGCTGCAGAACTTAGAAGAGGTCAAAGACCGCGACTTCTGGCGCGTGCTGGTCTCGCTATCCATTCGCCACGTCGGGCCCATTGCCGCCCGCGCCTTGGCAGCGCGCTACGGCTCCATGGAAAAGCTGCGCGCGGCCAAAACCGAAGATCTTGCAGAGGTAGATGGCGTAGGCGCGGTCATCGCGGAATCCTTCCATGCCTGGTTCGAGGTGGACTGGCACCGCACCATCGTTGAGAAATGGGCTGAAGCCGGCCTAGCCATGGAGGTAGCCGCCGAGGACAGGAAGGAACAGACCCTAGAGGGCCTGACCATCGTCGTCACCGGCAGCCTCGAAGACTTCACGCGCGATTCCGCCAAGGAAGCCATCATCAGCCGCGGCGGAAAGGCAACCGGCTCCGTATCAAAGAAAACCTCCTACCTCGTCGCCGGGGCGAATGCCGGCTCCAAGGAGGATAAGGCCCGCGACCTTGGCGTACCTATCTTGAATGAGGAGCAATTCCACACGCTCTTGGACACCGGGGAGGTATAGGCGCGCCGGGCTGGGGCTTATTTGAGGAAGGCGCCCAAAATCGTGCCGATGTGGCCAAGGTGCTCTACCTCGGAGGCCAAGTATTCTGGCCCGCCGGTGCGGCCCATAGCGATGACCATCCCGGTATCTCCCAGGGGAGCGGCCGCCAGGGCGGAATCGAGCAGTGCCCAGCTTTCTGGCACCCACTCGTCCTTATCGGGGTGCAAGGTGCGTGCGCTGTCGATGTTGAGGTCGACAGGAATCGTATCGTCATCGGCAGGGGCCGCGTTTGAGGAAGCGACGCGGTGAATGGGCTCATTATTGTCAATGACAATGGCCCACGTGGAGGTCGCTGCCTTTGGAATGGCCGCGACGACTTCCTCCATCGCTGCCGTGACATTGGAGGCATTGGCGGCAACGCGCGCTAATAACTCGATCTGCCCGCGCCGGTCCACGCGGCCGCTGAAGGGCCGAATGGAATCTACTTCCACGCCATGAACAGAGGCGGCGGCGGTAATTAAGGCATCGGCCATCGCGTCTGCGGGGAGCTCAATGACAATGTCATCCATGACGGTGCCATCCGGGAAGGATTCTACGATGTCAACGGATTGGATATTGCCCTCAACCAGCCCGAAGGCCTCCGAAAGCTGGCCCAAACTACCAGGGGTATCGGGAAGCAGGACACGGATTAGGTAAGACATTAAGTCGCACGCTTTCAGTAGCTTGTAGTCCCATTTACGATACCTGGGTCACAGTGCGGCGTTCAAGGGGCAATAATTCGGGGTGACTCGGCAACCGCGCGGGTTGGTGCAGTATTATGGAGCCTTAGCAATTTACATAGTACGCGCGGGAAAATAATTTTCACCTGCGCGTCGATTATGGAAAAAGGATGGAGTTCGCGTGTCTGAGATTTCGCGTGATGAGGTAGCCCACCTTGCCAAGCTTTCCCGCCTGGCATTAAGCGATGAAGAGCTAGCCCAATTCGCAAGCCAGATTGATGAAATTGTTGATTCCGTTTCCGCAGTAAGGAACGTGGACACTGAAGGCGTGGAACCGATGAGCCACCCGCACTCCGTGGATGCACCGATGCGCGAAGACGTCATCGTGCGCACCCTTACCGCCGAGCAGGCCTTGGATCAGGCGCCGGCCGTGGAAGATGAGCGATTCGTCGTGCCACAGATTTTGGGAGGAGAGTAAATGACCAACGTTGTCGTACCTGCGGAGGGACTGACCTCTTTGACCGCCGCCGAGCTGGCGGAAAAGATTCACTCGCGCGAGGTGACCTCCCGCGAGGTTACCCAGGCCTTTTTGGATCGCATCGCGGAAACCAATCCCGAACTTAACTCCTTCCTGCACGTGGGGCAGGAGGAAGCACTGGCGGCTGCCGATGCCGTGGATAAGGCCCTCGACGCCGGCGAAAAGCCTGCATCGGCATTGGCCGGTGTGCCGCTGGCCTTGAAAGACCTGCTGGTTACTACCGATGCCCCCACCACCGCCGCATCCAAGATGCTCGAAGGCTACATGTCTCCCTACGACGCCACGGTGACCAAGCGTCTGCGCGAGGCCGGTATCCCGATCTTGGGTAAGACGAACCTGGACGAGTTTGCCATGGGTTCGTCCAATGAGAATTCCGCCTTTGGCCCAGTACACAACCCGTATGACACCGAGCGCACCCCGGGTGGCTCCGGCGGCGGCACGGCGGCAGCACTTGCTTCGGGGCAGGCTCCTTTAGGTATTGGTACCGATACCGGCGGTTCCATCCGCCAGCCGGCGGCGCTGACCAATACCGTGGGCGTAAAGCCCACCTACGGAACGGTGTCTCGCTACGGCCTAATCGCGGCCGCCTCCTCGCTGGACCAGGCAGGTCCGTGTGGTCGTACGGTGCTCGATACCGCACTTTTGCACGAGGTTATTGCCGGCCACGATGCCTTCGACGCCACGTCTGTGGATAAACCGGTTGCCCCCGTGGTGGAGGCAGCCCGCCAAGGCGCGAATGGCGATCTGAGCGGCGTCAAGGTTGGACTCATCAAGCAATTCGAGCGCGATGGCTGGCAGGACGGCGTGATGGAGAACTACCACGCCGCCGTGGAACAGCTGCGCGAGCAGGGCGCGGAAATCGTCGAGGTGGACTGCCCGCACTTCGATGAGGCATTGGCCGCCTACTACCTGATCATGCCGTGTGAGGTCTCGTCCAACTTGGCCCGCTTTGATGGCATGCGCTACGGTCTGCGCGCTGGCGATGACGGCTCTCACTCTGCGGAGCAGGTCATGTCCCAGTCCCGCGCAGAGGGATTCGGACCCGAGGTCAAGCGCCGCATCATGCTGGGCACGTATGCGCTGTCCGTGGGCTATTACGATGCCTACTACCTGCAGGCGCAGCGCGTGCGCACCCTGGTGGCCCAGGACTTCGCCCGCGCCTTTGAGCAGGCTGACGTGTTGGTTTCGCCAACCACCCCGACCACGGCGTTCAAGCTGGGGGAGAAGGCCGAAGACCCCATGGCTATGTACAACTTCGACTTGTGCACCCTGCCGCTGAACCTGGCCGGCCTGTGTGGCATGTCCGTGCCTTCCGGTATGGCTGCAGATACCAACCTGCCTACCGGTTTGCAGATCATGGCACCGGCTTTCCAGGATGACCGCTTATACAAGGTGGGCGCAGCCTATGAAGCCAAGCGCCAAAAATAGCCGCGCTATCTAAAATCGTTGTCACTGTGAAATAGCTGCGGATTAGATAACGATTCGTTTACACCCCTGTCGGACGCCCATCCGGCAGGGGTAAATTATTGGGTATGACTTTGAAAAAGATTGCAACCGCGACGATGTCCGTCTCCGCAGCTGCGCTCATGACCATGGGCGTCGCAAACGCTGAGGAACCCGCAGCAAACCCCGCACCGGCTGAGTCCGGTACCGAGGTAGCAGACACCACCGCCAAGAGCGACTTGGTGGAATCCCTGCCGGCAGATGCTGACAAGCTGGTGCCGAATATTGAGGGCCAGACCATCACCGGTGAGCTGCACTCCGTCAAGGAAGACGGCAAGTTCACCGTGCAGTTCGACAAGGACCAGTCCTTGGTTCTCGATGATGGCTGCAATACCTACACCACCTCCTACGATGTGGATAAGGATGGCACCATCCACGTAGGTGACTTCGCCTCCACCTTGGCGGCGTGCGATGACCACACCCAGGCACTTTCTGATTCCCTGCGTGACGTTCTCGAGTCCGAGCCTTCCTTCTATGCTCTGCCTGACGGCCAGGCTGCACTGGGCACTGAGGACAACGCCGTTGTCTTCAACGTTGTTGAGTAAATACTCACAAAACCACTCAGCACCATGATCCTCCTTAGTGGGGGACCATGGTGCTGTTGTTTATGTGGCGGGGTGGGCTACTTGGCATCGGAAAGCGCGTAGGCGGCTCCGGCAGAGGCGGCCGTTACGGCGAGGACTGCTGGCCAGGAGCCAATCTTCTTGGCCAATGGGTGGGAGGCACCGAACGCGCCGACATACAGGGCGGATAGGCCCGCGGTCGTGGCTGGATTGGTTTTCTTGGCCCAGGAACGGCCGGCCCACAGGCCCGCTGCGCCGAGGATGACGCCGCCGAGAGGGCGAATGCCGGTCTCGCGGGCGGTGACCCAACCACCGATAAGGCCGAGGGTAACGGTGGTGGCGGTGGATACGTCTTGTGGCTTTTTGATATCAATCATGGACATGGTGGCCAGTCTAGGCCTGATTTGTGTGCCCCGCTAGAATTCTTGCCATGACTGTGGAGACTAACCTGCCATCGGAGCGCCAGGCATGGCTCGCCATGTTCGCCCTATCCCTCGGTTTCTTTGTATCCCTGTTGGACCAGTCGATGGTGGCCATCGCCCTGCCGGATATTCAGACGGATTTGGGCGCCACGGTCAATGAAATCATGTGGGTCTCGGCCGCCTTTTTGCTTGCCGTGGTGGTGCCGCTACTTTTTACGGGGCGGCTTGGTGATGTCCTCGGCCAGCGCGCCCTGTTTTGTATCGGGGTGGCGCTATTTGGGATCGGCGCAGCAGCGTGTGCGCTGGCGCCGTCGATAGAAGTGCTCATCGTGGCACGCATCGTGCAGGGCCTGGGCGCATCCTTGGAGATGCCACAGACGATGTCCGTTATTAACCGGGTATTCGCCCGCGAGCGGCGCGGGCGTGCGCTCGGGGTGTGGGGGATTATCGGCTCGGTGGCGTCATTGGCCGGGCCGCTAGTCGGCGGGTTCCTCGTGGCTTCTTTTGGCTGGCAGGCGGCCTTTTGGGTGCATATTCCATTTGTTATCGCCGCCATTGTGCTGGCCCTGCTGTGGATACCGAAGCTGCCGACGACGGCCCAGGACATCGATAAACCTTCGGCCATAGTCTCGCTCATTGCGCTTGGCTCGATTGTCTTTGGCATCCAACAAGGCCCAGAGCTGGACTGGGATTGGCGGGTGCTGGTGGTGCTTGCCATCGGCATAGTTGCAAGCATCGCGTTCGTGCGCCTGCAGGCTAGTGCGCAGGATCGCGGCTCCACGCCGCTCTTTCCGGTGGAGCTCTTCCACAACCGCAACTATGCGGCCGGCTCCGTAGGTATTTTGACCATGGGCTTTATGGCGGCTTCGGTCATGTTGCCGGTGATGTTGTGGCTGCAATCGGTCAAGGGGCTATCCGCCGGGGAAGCCGGCATCATCGTGGCTCCCATGGCGCTGGTCTCGATGCTGATGTCACCCATCGCGGGCATCCTTACGGACGCGGTGAATCCGCGCTTGATGGGGCTGGTGGGATTTAGCCTCATGATCGCCTCGCTGTGTGTGGCCTGGTGGGTCATGCATGCCGATGCCAATCCGTGGTGGCTGGCATTGCCCATCGCCGCCCTAGGAATTGGTCAGTCCTTTATCTGGGGCTCCAACGCGGCAACGACGCTGCGCGATATTTCACCTCATCACATGGGCGCGGCATCCGGAGCATATAACACCTCCCGCCAGGTGGGATCCGTGGTAGGCGTGGCTTTAGTCTCCGCCGTCATGCAAACGGGTAATCCGACCACGGCGATCATCAATTCGATTCTCGTGATTGTTATCGCGCTGGTGGTGGGGCTTATCTCCTCGCTGCGCTACGTGGACACGCTGCATGGATAAAAATCCTGCGCTAAATTGGGGATCATGCGTCTAGCTGTACTGACTTCCGGTGGCGATTGCCCCGGCCTGAATGCTGTAATCCGTGCGGTTGTGCGAACCGCATCCAACGAATTTGGCGATACCGTCGTGGGCTACGAAGACGGGTGGGTTGGCCTTTTAGAAGACCGCCGGCGCGATCTCTACGACGATGCCAGCATCGACCGGATTCTTCTGCGCGGCGGCACCATCTTGGGCACCGGCCGTCTGCACCCCGATAAGTTCAAGGCCGGCTTGGAACAGATCAAGACGAATATGCGCGAGGCCGAAGTCGATGCCCTCGTTGCCATCGGCGGCGAAGGCACGCTCAAGGGCGCTAAGTGGCTTAACGATAATGGCATCCCCGTCGTGGGCGTGCCGAAGACCATTGACAATGACGTCAACGCCACGGACTATACCTTCGGCTTTGATACCGCGGTATCGGTGGCAACGGATGCGATCGACCGCCTGCACACGACGGCGGAGTCCCACAACCGCATCCTCATCGTGGAGGTCATGGGCCGCCACGTAGGCTGGATTGCGCTGCATGCCGGCATGGCCGGCGGCGCACACTACACAGTGATCCCGGAAGAGCCCTTTGATATCGCGGAAATTACCAAGGCGATGGAACGCCGCTTCCAGATGGGCGAGAAGTACGGCATCATTTGCGTGGCTGAAGGTGCCCTGCCGAAGGAGGGCACCATGGAGTTTGAAGCCGGCGGCGTCGACCAATTTGGCCACCAAACCTTCAACGGAATTGGCCAGGTCATTGGCGATGAAATCAATAAGCGCACCGGCTATGACGTGCGCACCACCGTCTTGGGGCACATTCAGCGCGGCGGCACACCCACCGCGTATGACCGCGTCCTAGCGACCCGCTACGGCGTGCACGCTGCCCGCGCGGCGCACAACGGGGATTCAGGAATGTGTGTGGCCTTGCACGGCGAAGATATCGAACTGGTGCCTTTGGAAGAGGCCGTGGGCACGTTGAAGACGGTGCCCGATGCCCGCTACCGCAATGCGCAGGCGCTCTTCGGCTAAAGCCTTTTTAGCCCCGCCGTCTCGAATATTAAGATCGCCCTCTCACATGGTGGGAGGGTACTCTTTTGTATATGAGTACCGATAGCGCTACAGAAAAACAGGAAGAACGGCAAGCGCTCATCGCGGCGCTGGGTTTTCCCATACTCGTAATCATCGGCGGCATTATTGGCTATATCGCCCCTGGCACCGCGGCATCCTTTGCCCCGCAGGTAACGCCGTTGCTGGGCATCGTCATGTTCGGCATGGGGCTTACCCTCAAGCCCGTAGATTTTGCACTCGTGGCGCGCCGGCCGCTCCCGGTGGTGCTCGGCGTGGTGGCGCAGTTCGTCATTATGCCGCTTATCGCGCTCGCCGTGGTGGCAGTAATGGATCTGCCAGAGGCGGTTGCGGCCGGCGTGATTTTGGTCGGCTGCGCCCCGGGTGGCACGAGCTCTAACGTGGTGTCCTACTTAGCGCGCGGCGATGTCGCGCTTTCAGTGACCATGACCTCTATCTCTACGCTTTTGGCGCCCATCCTCACCCCGCTATTGACCTTGTGGTTGGCGGGCGAATACATGCCGGTCTCCGCGGCATCGATGGCGTGGTCCATCGTGAAGGTGGTCCTCGTTCCGGTCATCGCGGGCATCGTCATCGGCATGCTGCTTCCCCGGCTCGTGGCAAAGATTCAGGCGGCTTTGCCGTGGATTTCCGTTACCGCGATTGCCTTGATCGTGTGCATCGTGGTCGGCGGCGCGCATGACAATATCGCCACCGCCGGTGCGCTGGTCTTTGCCGCCGTGGTTATTCACAATGCGTGCGGCTATGGGCTGGGCTATCTCGCGGGCCTTTTACCCGCCAGCCGGTTCCGGTGCGCCGCACCATGGCCGTGGAGGTGGGAATGCAAAATTCCGGGCTAGCTACCAGCCTTGCCTCTTCCTACATGAGCCCACTGGCCGCCTTGCCCGGCGCCGTCTTTTCCGTGTGGCACAACTTGTCCGGCGCGATTTTGGCAGCGCTGTGCCGCTTTAGCGATGCCCGCAAGGGCACAGTCAGCTAAAAATTAATGGTGACAGCGGGGAAGTCTTGGTCTACGAACCAGGGCTCTTCCGTAATGGTGAGCCGGGGTTGGCCTTCCTCGAAGGCTAAGGTATCGCCGCCTTTGACGGTGGCGCCTTGCAGGATGTGGTCAGCGATATTTGCCAGCTTGTAATAGAGGTTCGTCGGATCCATCGAGCTGGTGCGCGCCTGAATTTCCGGGTGGCCTGCTTGGACCAGACCCATGGAATAGCCGCGGAGCTCGCCGCCAGATTGGGTAATCCACACCGGTGCAATGTGCATGGGTGCGAGGTTATTGCGCACGGCGTCATTAAACATCGCCGGGGAGATGGAGACGTTCCCGCGCGGGTTGTGGATGATGAGGCAATTGGGGTGCTGGGCTACGGCGGACGTCGCCTGGGACAGCAGCTCGAGGTGCTCGCGGCGCGGCTCGCGAAATTGATGGGAGAGGTCGTGTTCCTTGTTATCAGGAAGGACCGAGACGAGCACCTGGGCTCCCGCAGTGTTGAGGTCGCCGGCATCGGCGCTCAAAATGGGGTGGAGGCCGTAACTATCTGGGGTGGGTGCAGAATCAATGGTCTGGTAATGCAAGAGAAACGCGCCATCGATAGGAACTACAAGGCTGCCTGGGTTCTTGCCGGGAGTGATTTCGCCGACGCGCGCAGAAAAGATGCCGCTGACGGCGTCTTTGATCTCATCGGTAGTAGGGGCGGTGGAAAAGACCGCGATGTTAATCAGTGGGGCATCGACAAGCGAATTGTCTACGGTATGTGGAGTCGTCATGACAGTCACCCTAGGGGCTAGCGCGCGAGAGTGCACGGACGTATTAAGATGGCACGCATGACTGCTGCGATGTATGACCTGATGGACTTTGACGAGGTCCTCGACAAGTATGAACCGGTAATGGGCATGGAAGTCCACGTGGAGCTGGATACGGAAACCAAGATGTTTTCTACCTCCGCCACGAACTTCAGCGCAGCCCCTAACTCCAATACCGATCCGGTATCGCTGGGCCTTCCCGGGGCACTTCCCGTGGTTAACTCCAAGGGCGTGGAGGGTGCAATCAAGATTGGCCTGGCGCTTAATTGCTCCATCGCGGAATCCTCGCGCTTTGCCCGCAAGAATTACTTCTACCCGGACCAGCCAAAGAACTACCAGATTTCCCAGTACGATGAGCCGATTGCCTATGACGGCTACCTCGACGTTGTGCTGGAAGACGGCACGGAATGGCGTGTGGAGATTGAGCGCGCCCACATGGAAGAAGACACCGGCAAGCTGACCCACCTGGGTGGCGCCGATGGTCGCATTCATGGCGCCACCGCATCCTTGGTGGACTGCAACCGCGCGGGTATTCCGCTCATTGAGATCGTCACCAAGCCCATCATCGGTGCTGGCGAGCGCGCCCCCGAAGTGGCTAAGGCCTATGTCTCGGCGCTGCGCGAGCTCGTCGCCGCCTTGGGTGTGTCCGATGCCCGCATGGATCAAGGTTCCATGCGCGTGGACTCCAATCTGTCCTTGCGCCCTATCGGCCAAGAAGAATTCGGTACCCGTACCGAGACGAAAAACATCAACTCCATGCGCTCGGTCGAACAGGCGGTGCGCTTTGAGATGCAGCGCCAGGCGCAGGTCTTGGACGATGGCGGCAGCATCGAGCAGGAGACCCGCCACTACCAAGAGACTGATGGTTCTACCTCCAAGGGTCGCCCGAAGGAGACCGCGGAGGACTACCGCTACTTCAATGATCCGGATTTGCCGCCGGTTATCGCCCCGCGCGAGTGGGTTGAAGAGCTGCGCGCAACCCTTCCGGAGCTGCCGTGGATCCGCCGTGCGCGCATCCAAAAGGAGTGGGGCATTAAGGACGAGGAGATGCGCGACTTGGTCAACGCGGGCGCGCTGGATCTCATCGTGGAAACGGTTGAAGCCGGCGCGAAGCCGGATGAGGCTCGTTCCTGGTGGGTGTCCTACCTGGCAGGTAAGGCCAATGAGCAGGACAAGACCTTGGCCGAGCTGGATATCACCCCGGCCCACATCGCCCGCGTCATCGCCTTGGTCAAGGAAGGCAAGCTGACCACCAAGCTGGCGCGCCAAGCCGTCGATGGCGTACTGGCGGGCGAGGGCGATGTTGATGAGGTCGTCGCCAAGCGCGGTCTCGAGGTCGTGCGCGATGATGGGGCCATCGAAAAGGCCGTGGATGATGCCTTGGCCGCAAACCCGGACATCGTGGAGAAGTACCGCGCCGGCAATAAGAAGGTCACCGGCGCGATCGTCGGTGCCGTGATGAAGGCGACGCAAGGCAAGGCGGATCCGGGTCAGGTTAATAAGCTGATCGCGGAAAAGCTGAGCTAATACGCCACTAATCTAGCCAGTCTTCGTCCCTGCTTCCACAAGGGGCGGAGGCTGGCTTTCGTGGTTTTTAAATTGACCATAGTTTTCATTTGTGCAGGTCAGGACGGCAAAGCGTAGACTATGTGACATGCCAATTAAATCTAAAGTTCTGCAAAAAACGAGCCCAGATGCACCTTTTCGCACCGTAGAAATCGAACGGCGCGATCCGCGCGAAGATGACGTCGTCATCGATATCAAGGCGGCAGGCATTTGCCACTCGGATATTCACACCATTCGCAATGAGTGGGGCGAGGCCCACTTCCCGCTGACGGTGGGCCACGAGATCGCTGGCGTGGTCGAAGCGGTAGGGGACAAGGTCACCAAGTTTAAGGTAGGCGACCGCGTGGGTGTGGGCTGCTTGGTCAACTCTTGCGGGGTGTGCGAGCAGTGCCGCAATGGGCAGGAGCAAAGCTGCCTGAACGGCTCGGTGGGAACCTATAACTCTGAAGACGTCGATGGGACCATTACCCAGGGCGGCTATGCGCAAAAGGTCGTGGTCAATGAGAATTTTGTGTTGACGATTCCGGAAGGCCTCGACTTTGATGTTGCCGCCCCGCTCTTGTGCGCCGGAATTACCACCTACTCGCCCTTGGCCCGGTGGCAGGTCAAGGAAGGCGATAAGGTAGCCGTCGTTGGCCTTGGCGGTCTGGGCCACATGGGCGTGCAGATCGCCGCCGCCAAGGGCGCTGAGGTCACCGTCATTTCCCGCTCCTTGCGCAAGGAACAAGAAGCCTACAAGCTCGGCGCGCAGCGGGTGTTGGCAACGGGTGAGGCCCCCGACTTCTTTGCCAACCACAAGGGCGAGTTTGACCTGATTTTGTCTACTATTTCCGCCTCCTATTCCCTCAATGACTACCTGCAGCTGTTGAAGCCGCGGGGGATCATGTCTGTGGTCGGCCTGCCGCCGGAGGAACTGGGAATCACGATGGGCAACCTCGTTGGTGGCGGTAAAGTATTGACCGGAAACAATATTGGCGGCATTGCCGAAACCCAAGAGATGCTGGACTTTTGTGCAGAACACGGCATCGGCGCGGTCATCGAAAAGGTGGGCGTTGATGACGTTGACGCAGCCTATGAGCGGGTTGTTGCCGGTGATGTGAAGTTCCGTTTTGTCATCGATACGGAAACTTTCGCGGATTAAGTATGTAAGCTACTTCATCGACAAAAGATGATGTATTGTATTTCACGCACGTGCAAGTAGGATTTCGTTATTGGGTTACGTACCATGTGCACAGGAGCACACTCCTGCGCCGCGCCTCCCCGCACGCGTCGGGGGATAAGGAGGGGGCCTAGGACGCGCGCACTGGTGTGTGAAAATTATCCGCTACAAAAGTTAGGCAACTGTGTCTTATAAAAATATTCTCGCCATGGCTATGTCCTTCGTGGGCCTGCTGGTAGGCGCGGGCTTTGCTACGGGCCAAGAGGTCGTGCAATATTTCACCGCCTTCGGCACCTGGGGTATTGCCGGCATTGTGGTCGCAGCGGCCATTATGACGCTGGCGGGCACCGTGTTCTTGCAATTGGGCAGCTATTTCCACGCCACTGAGCACAACACGGTATTCCGCAAGGTCACCCACCCTATCGTGTCTAAGCTATTGGACGTCGCCGTTATCATCACGCTCTTCGCCATCGGCTTCGTGATGCTGGCCGGTGCCGGTTCCAATATGGAGCAGCAATTTGGCTGGCAGGCTTGGATCGGCTCGACGCTGATGTTGGGGCTCGTGATTGCCGTCGGTATGATGGACGTCGATAAGGTGTCCAAGGTCATCGGTATGCTCACGCCGTCCATCATTATTGCCGTCATTGGTGTGGCCATCTACACCATGTTCAATATGCCGGACGATATCGGTGCGGCAATGGAAGCCTCCAGCCAAATCGATACCCCGATCGGCAACTGGTTGGTCTCCGCGCTGAACTACAACGGCCTAGCTTTGATGCTGGCGGTTTCGATGTCGCTGGTTATCGGCGGCGATAACATTAGCCCCCGTGAGGCCGGTTGGGGCGGCATCGTAGGCGGCATCGTCTACTCCGTCATGATGGGCCTGGCAGGCTTCTCCCTGCTGATGAACGCCGAGGAGATTGAGGGCTCCGATATCCCGATGCTGTCCTTGGTCGATAGCGTCAACCCAGTCTTGGGCGCAATCATGGCCATCATTATTTACCTGATGATTTTCAATACCGCCATTGGTATGTTCTACGCATTGGGTAAGCGCCTTTCCGCGGGCAATGAGGCAAAGTTCCGCGTTATCTTCATCGCCGGCTGTTTCGCAGGTTTCGGCGTCTCCTTCTTCGGCTTCAAGACCTTGATGCAGTACGTCTACCCGGTCATCGGCTACATGGGCATCGCGATGGTGGCCGTCTTGGTCTTCGCATGGTTCCGCAGCCAGTCCAAGATTCAGGACGAGGCGCTGCGCCGCGAGCGCGTGCGTTCGCTGATGCACCTGAAGCTGAACCCGAACAAGGAATACGACGCAGATCGCTACGACGACGAGATTGGCCAGCACCTCGAGGATTCCAATATGGATAGCGAATCCCTCTATGAAGAGCTCGTGACCGAGGTGACGGAAAAGCTTGACGGTGATGACGATGTGGACTTTGATAAGGAAGAATTTGAGAAGCAAAACCAGGACGATCACACCTACTACATCGAGCGCGAGGGCGTAGAGCACGACCGCTCGCCGGAAGAGATTGAAAAGTGGATCGAAGAAACCGGTGCTATCGGTGACCCAGAGGAAGACGATGAGTCTTCCGAAGCGGAAAGCTCCCAGAAGTAATCTCGCCTTAGAGCAATAAATTTCCCTCCCCAGGATTTCCCGGGGAGGGATTTTCTATGCCTTGTGCTTGCCGATGCCCCTTTTAACGCTTAGGGCTGGAGCTGGCCAAGGGATTACAGCAGGAGGAGCTTGAGGGTCAGGCCAACCATGATGACGCCGATGCCAACGTTGATCCAGCGCCATACCTCGGGGCGGGAGAGGACGTGGGAGAAGCGGGCAGCGCCAAAGCCAATGACGGGAAACCACGTAAAGCTGGCGGCAATGGCACCGCCGGCGAAAAGCCACCGGCCGGGGTCGCCATACTGGTTGGCGATGCCGCCGAGCATGACCAGCACATCAACATAGGCGCCTGGATTGAGCCAGGTTAGCGCCAGCGCGGTAAGTAGTGGCTTAACCCAGGAGGGAGAGCGCTTAATTTCCTGGCGCTGGGTGGCGGTAGCTGTGGCGACAGAACCGTGCCCGGTGCCGGCCCCACCCGTGGTGTCGCCGTCGAAGGTCGCGACTTCCTCGGTGGAATTAGGGGAAGTGGATTCCACGTCGATGGCCTCGCCCTTGGTTTTGAAGGCATCGCGGAAGCAGGTGAAGGTGAAAAAGGCGAGGTATGCCGCGCCGATGTACTTGAGCGCCTCAAGCGCATTGGGAAAGCGCTCAACCAGGTAGCCGACACCGGCGGTGCCGGAGGTAATGAGGATGACATCGGAAAGCGCGCACACCACGATGATGAGCCCGATGTGATCGCGGCGGATGCCGTATTTCAACAGCATCGCATTTTGGGGGCCGACGGCCACGATGAGGGATAAACCAAGCACAAAACCAGCAAGCACGATGGACATGCCCCTAGTGTGGATCCAAGCGGTAAATAAGTCCAGTTAATCTATCTTCATATGGTTTAGAATAGCTTCATGAACCCGGTACATTTGGAAACCTTGCTGGCCATCGTGGAGGAAGGAAGCTTTGAGGTCGCCGCCTCGGTCCTGGGGATTTCCCCATTTGCGGTAAGCCAGCGCATTAAGGCGTTGGAGGCGAGCACCGGCCGTGTGCTGGTGCGGCGGGCGAATCCGGTGGGGGCGACGGAAGCCGGCGAAGTCCTCGTACAGGCGGCCCGGCGCATGGCGTTGGTGCAGGCGGAAACCGATGCCCGGTTGGGCCAGCGCCTAGCGCGCGTGCCCCTGTCGGTGGCCATCAACTCCGACTCGCTCGCCACCTGGTTTACGCAGGTATTAAGCGATACCGCGCAGCAGGGAGACGTTGCCCTGCGCATACGCATTGAGGATGAGGCCCGCACGCTCGCGATGCTGCGGCGCGGCGATGTTTTGGGTGCGGTAACGAGGGAGCATTCGCCGGTATCCGGGTGCGATTCCACGTTTTTGGGGACCATGCGCTATTTCGCCGTTGCCGCCCCGCATATCGCGGAAGGCTTTCATTCAGGGCGGTTTACCTGGGAGACGATGCCGCTGGTGGGCTATGGCCCCAATGACCAAGTGCTCGATGATGCCATGCGCGAGCGCTTTATTGACTCCCACGTCGTGCGCGCACGGGTCTCGCAAATTCCCTCTTCGGAAGGCTACCTGGAGGCCGTGCGCGTGGGCCTGGGGTGGGGGCTTTTGCCGCAGGTCCAGGCCCAGCCGCTGGTGGAATCGAAAGAGCTGCTGCTTCTCGATGACCACCAGCTCGACATCGACCTCTACTGGCAGCGTTGGCGCCTAGAATCCGAGGTCTTAAGCGATCTGACGCGGTCTGTGATTAACGCGGCTGCGGGGCTGGGAAGAGCTTAAGCTGAAAGTCTTCCGGATTCTTTACTTCCTCGCCGGAGGGAATGGGGCCCGGGAGTCGCACGCCAGGGGCAAAGGGCTGCCCGCCAAAGCGATCGCGGTCGTGCGGCTCTGCTAGCCAGGACATATCCGGTCCCACCGGAACGATGCGGGTGGGGTTGATTTCGGTGTGCGTGGCAAAGTAGTGCTGTTTGATCTCGGTGAAATCGGTGGTATCACCAAAGCCCGGTAGCTGGAATAGTTCTTGCAGGTAGCCGCGCAGGTTGGGCAGTTCCTGGATCTTGTGGCGCGAGCACTTGAAGTGCGAGTAATACACGGGATCGAAGCGCACGAGGGTGGCAAATAGGCGGATATCGGTTTCGGTAATGTGATCGCCAACCATATAGCGCTGGGTGCCCAGGCGCTCCTCGGCCCAATCGAGCGCCTCCCACAGTTGGTCATAAGCCTCTTCGTAGGCTTCTTGCGAGCCGGCAAAACCGCAGCGGTACACGCCATTATTGATGCCGTGGAAGATGTACTCGTTGAGCTCGTTCATCTCCTCGCGGTGCTGTTCAGGGAAGAGATCGGGAGCGCCTTCTGCCTGGAAGTCCGTCCACTTTTCAATAAAATCGCGCACCATCGAGGGGTAATCATTGGTGACTACCCGGCCGGTGGATTCTTCTACCAAGGCTGGCACAGTAATTCCGCGGGGGTAATCTGGAAAGCGCTCGAAGTAGGCTTCCTGCAGGCGCTTGTAGCCCAAAACCGGGTCTACTTCGCCCTCGTCGAGGTCGAATGTCCAGGACCGCGCATCGTGTACGGGCCCGGCGAGGGCCAAGGAAATGGAGTCCTCTAAGCCCAACAGGCGGCGAGCGATGACCGCGCGGTGCGCCCACGGGCAGGCACGGGCCGCCACCAGGCGGTAACGGCCAGCCTCCATGGGCCAGTAAAAGGTGCCATCATCCTGCGCGGTTATCTCGGATACCTTTGGTGAAATGCGGTCTTCGATATAGGTGGTATCGCGAATAAACTCGCCATCTGGTGAAGCATTGCGGGCATCTCCGGCCCAGTCGGAGTCGTGTGAAGTCATCGATTCGTTCCCAATTCTGGTGGATTCATAAGGCGGGGAAAGTGTCCCCGCCGGTAATTAATGTTTATATGTCAACTATGTGACATTGTTGATATTACAACAAGATGGGGGCTGGGGGAAGAGGAGTGCGGGGACAATTGCGGCGCGCCGATAACGGTACCGCAAAACTGCAGGCAACTGTCTTAAGTTGGTCATATGAGCGATAAGCAGCAACCGGATAAAGCCAATCCCTTAGACGAGGATCTTAACGTTCCAGCCTACGATTCCATGCGGCAGGATAACCCCGATGTCTTTGCCCGCGCAGGGCGCGCCGAACCGCAAGAAATTCGGCCGCAGAAGCAAGAGGCGGCGGAGACGGAGGTTTTGCCCAATGCCGCTAATGGGGCCACGCAGCAGGGAAACCAGCAATCCGCAGGTGAGGATACCGCGGTATTGGATCCCGCAGCGGCGTCGCAGGCCGAAGGTTTTGCGGCAGACGATGCCGGCTTGAGTCCAGAAGAGCTGGCGGAACAAGAGCGCAAGCTTCAGCAGGAACAGGAGGATAAGGAAGGCTACAAGCGTTATGGGCGCCGCGGCACCATTGACTTTGGCCTCTTCTTTGTCCGCTTGGCTATGAGCGCCTACCTCATCATCGCTGGCGTGTCCACGTTCTTCTCGCTGGGCGATGGCGCCGGAGTCTCCGGACTGGAAAGCGATTACTCGCAGTACGCTTGGGCTAATTCCTTTGCCTTGGCGGTACCAACCGTGCAGCTGATCGCCGGAGCATTCCTCCTTTTGGGCCTGATTAGCCCTCTTGCGGCCATGCTCGGTTTGGTCGTTACCGGTTTCACCGCCTTGCACGAACTGGCGGAATCGGGCGCTGGTCTGCAGGTCTTTGACTGGCCGGACTCGGTATGGCTATCGCTGGTCCTTTTCGTTATCGCGATTGGCCTGCAATTTACCGGTCCTGGTTTCATTTCCTTGGACTTTGGTCGCTCTTGGGCGCGGCGCCCGCTGGGTACGTCGTGGGTCTTTGTGGTGGTCGGTATCGCCATCTTGGTTGCCGTGTGGTTCTTTGGCGCAGCCGTAAACCCCATCGCTTAGCCTGTTACTCGCTACCGCGTAAGTGGAACCCCGCCGCAGTTAATGCGGTGGGGATTTTCTTTTCACCCTTGCTTTCCATCATGGAAAGTGAAAGAATTGCCATAACGGAAAGTATGGAATCTGGATTTTGGGGATGGTGGTAGAAAATGGAAGATGAGCTAAAGAAGTCGCTCGAGTTTAATGACAGCCTGCAGGATCAAGGCGCTGAGCGAAAGCGGCTTATGCAAAATATCCTCCTAGTGATCGCATTCGCTGTGTTCTATGTGGGAATAACAGTATTCGCGGAGATAATACACCCCGTCGCGTTTCTCATTTTCTACTTTGTCCTTATAGGCCTCATCGTGTGGGCGCTGCTTCATCATCAGAGCAAGGTGCGGACCAGCTATCGCCAGGACCCACATTCACAGCCCAAGGCCGATAAGAAATACTACGCGGGGATGGCAGTAATACTTATCCCGATCTTTATCACCAACATGCTGCGTGAGCACATGTGGGCCTTGGTGATCTTCATCGCGGTGTGGGCAGTGGCAATGGTCTGGGTGCTGCAATCTCGTGCCTTGGACCTTGCAGCGCGGCAAGGAGAAGGCCGTAGTGCTCAGTGATATTGACCCGGTTATCTATCCTCTCAATCGCTTCAAGATCTGCGCGGTATTAAACGCGCGGGGTGCGGTGGAGGGACAGGTGCGCCGCGAAATGCGCTTCGCGGCGCTGCGGGAAGAAGTGGGGCAATCGGCCGCTACTTTATCTAAACAATTAACCGCCTTGGAAAACGAAGGCTATATCAGCCGATTCCGCGAGTACGGGTCTTCCCGCGATAAGGACACCGTGTGGGTTATGCTCACTGCTACCGGCAAGTCCGCATTCGATGCCCACCTCGCCGCGCTTAAGTCGCTAGCGGAGCAGGAGTAGCGCTACGTGTGGTCTGCTTGCGCTGGGCGGCACAGAATGCGGCCGCATACAGCGCTACGGTAAGCACGGTGAGCCAGACGAAGTCATCCACCCAGAATTTCTGGAAGTGGTTCATGGCATGGACATCGACTTGATCTCCCCACCACCACTTCGGTGGAACGGTGAGCAACAGGGCTGCCCAGGCGATGAGGACGGCCAGGAGGTTGCGGGCAGCCCATCCGGTAGAAAGCCAGCTCCACGCGCGGTAGGCGAAGACCGGGATGATAAGCGTGAGCCAGACCCAGTGATGGGACCAAGAAACAGGGGAGATGAGCAGGACGGTGAGGGCGGTGACCAATTGGGCATCGACAAGCAAATGCTCCTCACACAGGCGCTTGATGAGCCACGCTGCAACGACGATGACAATAAGGGAGGCCGCGATCCACGCGAAGCCTATCGTCAGGCCATTCGCCTCCATGGGTTCGATGGATGGATACATGCGCTGAATGGCGCCCTTGATGGAGCTATTGGACTGGTACTCGGTTCCCACGCCGAAGTCGCGGCCGGAGCCCATGTCGAGCAGTGTGGAGCTGAAGAACTCCACGAAAGCCTCCCAGCGGAAGGCGGCGGCAAGAAGGGTGGCCGCTACGGCGGAGAAAAGTGCGGTCGCAATCTGCTTCCATTCCTTGCGCACAAGGAAGTAGAGCAGCATCGCCAGAGGGGTTATCTTGATGGCGGCCGCCACGCCGACGAGGATTCCCTGCGGCAGGAATCGCTTGCGCGGAACGAGGTCGAAGATAACAAGCGCCATGACCACTATATTGATTTGGGCATAGTTGTTATTGAGGTCGACCGGCTCAAAGTGTAAGACAATGGCCCAGGTAATGGCGGTTACGGGCAAGAGGAATTCTGGCTTTTTGAGCACCGCCCTGAAAACGAAGTAGAGGCACACGAGCACTAGGAGATCCGAAAGGATCACCATGATATTGCCGGCCAGGGTGTGGTCGATGGCGTCAAAGGCCGTCAACGGCACCATCGCTAAGGCGCCAAAGGGCGGATAAATGAAGGGCAGCTGAATATCGCCGGCGGGCATCGGCGCGCTATAGACGGAGCGGTGCTCGAGGAAGGCCTTGACTCCCTCGCGGTAGACCACCATATCGATGGGGAAGTCTGTGATGCGGGTGTCTTCAACGACCTTCCGAGCGCCGAAAAGGAACCCCAGCAGGGCCACGGTATATCGGAATAACGGGGTACGAGCGAATTTCATCGCGGTACAAGTTACGCGATTTTTAACTACAGAGCTCGCACCCCACCGAGGTCACAGTGATTTAGCAGCCAATTGTGCTAGTTCACAAAGCCGTCTACCACGCGCACCGCGCCGCGGTCCGCGGAGGTCGCCATCGCGGCATAGGCGCGCAGCGCCTTGGTAATCGGGCGGTTGCGGTCCACCGGCGTCCATGGCTTTTCGCGTTGTTCTTGCGCGGCGCGGCGGCGCTCCAGAACATCATCGTCCACGTCGAGCGTGAGCTCGCGCTCGTGGATATTGATGGAAATGGTATCGCCGTTCTCAATGAGCCCGATAAGCCCCTGGTGGGCGGCCTCAGGAGAAATGTGGCCGATGGAGAGCCCGGAGGTGCCGCCGGAGAAGCGGCCGTCGGTAATCAAGGCGCAGGCCTTGCCTAAACCTGCGCCCTTGAGGAAGGACGTCGGGTGGAGCATCTCCTGCATGCCGGGGCCACCGGAGGGGCCCTCGTAGCGAATGACGACGACATCGCCTGGCTGGACTTCTTTATTCAAGATGATGGACACGGCCTGCTCTTGGGACTCCACCACGCGGGCTGGGCCAGAGAAGGTCCACAGCTCTTCTTCCACGCCGGCTGCCTTGACGATGGCCCCGTCTGGCGCCAGGTTGCCGCGCAGGACCACCAGGCCGCCGTCGGAAGAAAAGGCGTGGTCGGCATCATGAATGCAGCCATTGACCGCGTCAGTATCTAGTTCATCCCACCGGTTGGACTGGGAGAATGGCTCCGTCGTGCGCACGCCACCGGGAGCGGCGTAGTACAGCTCGCGGGCCTGATCGGTTACGCGGGGATTGCGGATATCCCAATCATCGAGCCACTGCTCCGCATTGTCATAGAGGGCGGTGTGCACCTTGAGGTTGAGGTGGCCCGCGCGGCGCAGCTCGCCCAAAATGGCCGGAATGCCGCCGGCGCGGTGCACATCCTCGATGTGATAGGTGCCGTTGGGCGCAACCTTGGACAGGCAAGGCACGCGGTAGGAGATGTCATTAATATCATCCAGCGTGAAGTCCACTTCGCCCTCCTGCGCTGCGGCGAGGGTGTGCAGGATGGTGTTGGTGGATCCGCCCATGGCCATATCGAGGGCCATGGCATTAGTAAAGGCTTCCTTGGTGGCGATATTGCGCGGCAGGACGGACTTGTCTTCCTCGCCGTAGTAGCGGCGGCACATATCCACGATGGTGGAGCCGGCCTTTTCAAAGAGCTCACGGCGCGCGCTGTGGGTGGCTAGGGTGGTGCCATTGCCAGGAAGCGCCAAACCGAGAGCCTCGGTCAAGCAGTTCATGGAGTTGGCCGTAAACATGCCGGAGCAGGAACCGCAGGTGGGGCAGGCGGATTCTTCGACCTGGGCCAAGCCGGAATCGCTCACGCTATCGTTTGCGGATGCGGTGATTGCGGTAATCAGGTCGGTCGGAGCATGAGCAACGCCATCGACCACGACGGCCTTGCCGGCCTCCATAGGTCCGCCGGAGACGAAGATCGTGGGGATATTCAACCGCATTGCGGCATTGAGCATGCCCGGGGTGATCTTATCGCAGTTGGAGATGCAGACGAGGGCATCGGCAGTATGCGCATTGGCCATGTACTCGATGGAATCGGAGATGATTTCGCGCGAGGGCAAAGAGTACAGCATGCCGCTATGCCCCATGGCAATGCCGTCGTCCACGGCAATGGTATTGAACTCCTTGGGCACGCCACCGGCTTCGCGGACGGCATCGGCGACGATATCACCGACATTTTTCAGGTGCACGTGGCCGGGGACGAACTGCGTATAAGAGTTGGCGATGGCGACAATCGGCTTGCCAAAGTCATTTTCTTTGGTACCGGTAGCGCGCCACAAGGCACGCGCACCGGAGGCTTGACGTCCGACGGTGGTTACTTTAGAGCGCAGTGGGAACATGGTTTAAGTCACCATTCCTTTTAGATTGGTCAATGGGGGGAGGAGAAAGTAGATTTAGTTTTCTGCCGAATCTTTAAGCTCGGGGTGTTTTTCTAGGTATGCAGCATATTCCTCTTTGCTTAGGAGGATCTGCTGACCGTCGCGGTGCACGATGACGACCTTGTCATCGGCTGCCTCGCGGCCTTGAGTGAGGGCATCGGGAATGCGCCCGCGGGATGCCTGCGCCAGGCGGGGCAGTGAGTTGAAGGTTACGCCAGGCAGGTTGTGTTTCGCACCATTTTTAGTCTGCGCGAAGGCCCGGGCGCGCTGGAAGCCAATCCCGGCGAAATCATCCCATGCGATAGAAACGTTCTTCCGGAACGCATACGAAATGGAAATGCCTTTCTCAGAGACCCGTGTGCGGGCCTTGAGGACCCACCAGAGGCCGATAACGGGGATAATCAGCAGCCACCCCAGGTATTTGGGCGCCCAGCCAATGCTTAATAAGGCGATCGTGGACAGAATTAAAATGCCCAAGATGTGGTCGCGGGAAGGGGTGAAGACCTCTGCCTGGGTGGTGGACTGACGAGGTTGTTTGTCCTGTGCTGGTGGGGTCATAGTCAGCCAGCCTAATTGACCATGTGGTGGGGAAGCGAACCATTTTTCCACCGCGTTTCAACATATGGGAAAGTTTTCCCAAAAGGGGGTAATCGCTTCCAGATATAATTCTATCGGTATATAGTTGGAAATATGATCATTATTCGACTTCAGGTGGTACGAGCGCGGCGGTGACCGCGACGTTTCCTGAACGTCGACGCTTTCGCCCCCGCAGACCACCGGCCCGCGGGGGCTTTAGTTGTAACTAGGGCGTTTTCGATGATCAGTTTCCATGACAGACCAAACCAAGGAGCACATACACCGTGGTAACGACATCCTCGCCCACGCCTGCTTCCGCGGCCGCTGCAACTTCTGCTGCGTCTGCGGAGCGAATGAGTGGGGCTCATGCTATTGTCCGCACGCTGGAAGATCTGGGCACCGATCTCGTATTCGGTATTCCCGGCGGTGCCGTGCTTCCGCTCTACGATGCACTGCATGGTTCAACGAAGCTTCGCCATGTGCTAACCCGCCATGAACAAGGCGCCGGCCACGCCGCCGAGGGCTATGCGCAGGCTTCCGGAAAGGTGGGCGTGTGCATCGCTACCTCCGGTCCTGGTGCGACCAACCTGGTTACCGCGCTTGCCGATGCCAACCTGGACTCCGTTCCCATCGTCGCCATCACCGGCCAGGTGGGCAGCAACCTTTTGGGCACCGATGCCTTCCAAGAGGCCGATATCCGCGGTGTCACCATGCCCATTACCAAGCACAACTACATCGTGACGGATCCCGCCGAGATCCCTTCTGCAATTTCGGCTGCCTTCCACTTGGCTTCCACCGGCCGCCCCGGTCCGGTGCTCGTGGATATCCCGAAGGACGTGCAAAACGGCTTTGTAGATTATCGCTTCCCGGAAACGCTTGACCTGCAGGGATACAAGCCAGTCACCAAGCCACACCACCGGCAGGTGGCCCAGGCCGTGGAATTGATGTCGCAAGCGGAAAAGCCCGTGCTCTACGTCGGCGGCGGAGTCGTTAAAGCTAATGCCTCCCAAGAGTTGCTGGAGTTTGCGGAACTCACGAATATCCCTGTGGTTACCACCTTGATGGCGCTGGGGACCTTTCCGGACTCCCACCCGCTGCACCTGGGAATGCCGGGCATGCACGGCACGGTCCCAGCCGTCGCGGCGATGCAGCGCGCCGATCTCATCATTGCCATCGGTGCCCGCTTCGATGATCGCGTGACCGGCGATACCTCAACATTCGCACCCAATGCGAAGGTCGTCCACGCCGATATTGACCCAGCTGAGATTGGCAAGATCCGGGAAGTTACGGTCCCCATCGTCGGCGATGCCAAAAAGTGCTTGACCGCGTTGAGTAAGGAGTACCGCAAGAAGGATGTACAGCCGGCCGCCGAGGTGAAACAGTGGCATGATTACCTGCGCGGCATGCAGCAGCGTTTCCCGCGCGGTTATGAGCCCACCGATGATGGCCTGCTGAACCCGCAATTCGTCTTGGAAAAGCTCAGTGAGACCGTGGGGCCGGAAGCTATCTACTGTGCGGGCGTGGGCCAGCACCAGATGTGGTCCGCGCAGTTCTTGGACTTTGAACACCCGCGTTCGTGGATCAACTCCGGTGGTGCTGGAACCATGGGCTATGCCGTTCCCGCTGCCTTGGGTGCAAAGGCAGCGCGTCCAGAAAAGGAAGTCTGGGCCATCGATGGTGATGGCTGCTTCCAAATGACCAACCAGGAACTTACCACCGCCGCCGTGGAAGGCTTCCCGTTTAAGGTTGCCGTCATTAATAACGGAAACCTTGGAATGGTCCGGCAATGGCAGACGCTGTTTTATGACCAGCACTATTCGCACACCAAGCTGCGCGAAGAAAACGCCTTCACCCCGGACTTCGTCCGTTTGGCCGAGGCACTCGGTTGTGAAGCCATCCGGGTCACGAGCGAAGAAGAAGTCGTTCCGGCCATTAAGCGCGCGCAGGCAATTAACGATAAGCCAGTTGTCATTGACTTCATCGTCGGCCAAGATGCGCAGGTGTGGCCGATGATCGGTGGAGGTGCCTCCAATGAGGAAATCCAATACGCCCGCGGCCTGCGCCCGCTTTTTGATGAAGCTGAATCCGCCGCGGAAACCCCGGCTGAGATTGACGAAACCATCCAGGAGGCATAAACCATGACGCAAAACGAGGTAACTCGGCATACCTTATCGGTATTAGTTGAGGATGTAGAAAGCATCATCGCCCGCGTGGTGGGAATGTTTAGCCGCCGTGGCTACAGCCTGGTGTCCTTGGTCTCCGCGCACACGGAAACCCCCGGAATTAACCGGCTGACCATCGTTGTGGATGCCTCTGAGGTGATCATTGAGCAGGTAACGAAGCAGCTCAATAAGCTCATTCCGGTCATCAAGGTCGTGGAACTTAAAGAAGATTCCACCGTTGCTCGCGCCATCATGCTGGTGAAGGTATCGGCCGATAATTCCAACCGCGCGCAGGTGGTGGATGCGGTAAATATCTTCCGCGCCCGCGTGGTGGACGTGGCAAAGGAATCGGTTGTCGTGGAGGCTACCGGTACGCCGGGCAAGCTCGCGGCGCTGCTTGAAGTTCTCGAGCCCTTCGGGATTCGTGAACTCGTGCAATCGGGCCACGTAGCCTTGGGGCGCGGCCCGAAGGCGACAGCTCCCAAAAAGTAAATAAAATCTCACGATGTGAACACAATGTCTCGCGCAGTGGTATATACTCTGCGTTAGGACGCTTCATTACAGCTTCTCCTACCAAAGAATTGAGGATTTGAAATGGCTATTGATACCTACTACGACGACGATGCTGACCTGTCGATCATCCAGGGCCGCAAGGTAGCTGTTATCGGCTACGGCTCCCAAGGTCACGCCCACTCCCAGAACCTGCGCGATTCCGGCGTTGAGGTTGTTATCGGTCTGCGCGAGGGCTCTAAGTCCGCAGCCAAGGCGGAAGAGGCTGGCTTCGAAGTCAAGTCCGTCGCGGAGGCATCCAAGTGGGCCGACGTCGTTATGCTCTTGGCGCCGGATACCTCCCAGAAGGAGATCTTCGAAGAGCACATTGCCCCGAACCTGGAAGACGGCAATGCACTGCTATTCGGTCACGGACTGAATATCCACTTCAAGCTGATTGAGCCGGCTGCGTCCGTCACCGTCGGTATGGTTGCGCCAAAGGGTCCGGGCCACTTGGTCCGCCGCCAGTTCGTTGACGGCAAGGGCGTTCCTTGCTTGATTGCCACCGAGCAGGACCCGAAGAACGAGGGCCATGACCTGACCTTGTCCTATGCCGCTGCGATCGGTGGCGCCCGCGCCGGCGTTATCCCCACCACCTTCGAGGCAGAGACGGTCACCGACCTCTTTGGTGAGCAGGCCGTCCTGTGTGGTGGCGTCGAGTTCCTCATCCGCAATGGCTTTGAGGTCCTCACCGAGGCCGGCTACGAGCCAGAGATGGCTTATTTCGAGGTCCTGCACGAGATGAAGCTCATCGTGGACCTGATGTTCGAGGGCGGCATTGCCAACATGAACTACTCGGTTTCTGATACCGCCGAGTTCGGTGGCTACATCTCCGGCCCGCGCATCATCAACGCTGATACCAAGCAGCGCATGAAGGATGTCCTGTCCGATATCCAGGACGGCACCTTCACCAAGCGGCTGCTCGCCAACGTTGAAGGCGGCAACAAGGAACTGGAAGACCTGCGCGAGGAATTTGCACAGCACGAGATCGAAAAGACCGGCACCAAGCTGCGCGATCTCATGAGCTGGGTAAAGAATCCTTTGGACGCTACTGCCTAGGCAATAGCTGAAGCCAGTGCGGCCCGCGGGAGGTTCCCGGCGGGCCGCTTTTGCGGTTTGGCTACGTGCTATCCCAGCACTTAAGTCCGTGAGGTATCGCAGAGGTGTTGCGGGTAGTATTGGCCCTATGGGTTTTACGACGCCAAGCTATGATCTCAAGGATCTTTTTTCGCGGATTGACCGGGGCGATATCCAGCTTCCAGATTTCCAGCGCAGCTATGCCTGGGATGAAGACCGCATCCGCTCACTTATCGTTACGGTCCTGCGTGGTTATCCCATCGGCGCACTGATGGCCCTGGATATCCGCAATGAAAAGATGCGTTTCCGCCCCCGAGTGTTGGCGGGTGCGCCCGAGGCTGGCGTCGAGCCTGGGCTGCTCCTTTTGGACGGCCAACAGCGCCTTACCTCCCTTTATCACTGCTTTAACGGCGAGGGTTTTGTCAAGACCACCGACTTCCGGAAAAAGAAGGTTCGCCGCCGCTTTTTCATTGACGTCCGGGCCGCGGTAAGCGGGGACTTGCTTGCCGATGACGCCATTTTCGCCGTCGACCAGAACGGCGAGATCTGTTCGCACTTCGGCCCCGATATTGATGGGGCTATCACCTGCCGCCAGGATGGCCTGGATAATATGTGCATCCCTGTGGCCTCGCTACTCAGCGAGGAAGGCACCAGCATGCTTTTCGAGCTCGCCGCCACACACGAGCGGTACAGCGCCGAGCTCGCTGCGTTCAATAACCGCATCGTGCGTCCCTTGGCGGGCTATGACATCCCGATGATCCGGCTATCCCGCGAAACGGAGCGGGCCGGAATCGGTTCCATCTTTGCCCAGGCGAATTCCGCCGGCCTGCAGATGGATGTCTTCGATCTCTTAACCGCCGTCTTTGCTTCTGAAGATCCCACCTTCCACCTTGCCAACGATTGGCAGCAGGTGGAAAAGGACCTGCGGGATTCTCCCGCGCTCGATGGCATCGGACGCAATGAATTCCTCTCCGCAGTATCCCTCTTGGTCACAGGGGAGAAGGGCAATGCCGGCGGCCAGCGCGAAGATATTTTGAAGCTGTCCCTATGCGAGTACAAGGCGGCCGCGCACGACCTGCGCATCACCTTCCACGAGGTCGCCGAATTCTTGGCGCAGCGCCGTATTTTAAGCCTGGATCAGGTTCCTTATACGGAACAGATCGTGCCGCTGGCGGTTATCATCGCGCGCTTGGCCAAGCGGCCTGGGGCGCTTTCTAGCCAGCAGGCATGGGATCGCATCGACCAGTGGTTCTGGTGTGGCGTCTTTGGTGAGCTCTATGGCTCTTCCGCGGTGCCGCTGCGCGCCGCCCGCGACGTGGATGAAGTGACCGAGTGGGTGGCCGGGGCCACCGATGACGTTCCCAAAACGGTCGCAGATGCAGGATTCCGGGAATCCCGCCTGCTCTCGGTCGATGAAAACGATGGCGTTTGGCACGGAATCTACGCCTTACTCATGGCTCGTGGCGCGAAGGACTGGCGGACGGGCAGCGAGTTTACTCGCCATACCTTTGAAGAGCTCAAGCCTGGATTTTTCCCAGTATTCCCACTGAATTGGTGCCAGCGCCACGGGGTGGATTCGGTCTTGGCGCAGTCGGTTATGAACTTTACCCCGATGGGCAAACGCACAGAGGTCGTCCTCGATGGATTCGCACCGAATCGCTACCTGCCACGCGTGCAATCCAAGTCCATCATGGAAGACGAGGAATTTGATGCCGTCTTGGCGTCGCACGACCTCGATGTCGCTAACTTAAGGGAATCGAAGATTCAGGAATTCTTGGCGGATCGGCGCCATCGTTTTGTGAACCTGGTGGAAGAAACCTTGGGCATTCCCGTCATTCGAGATGTCGATGAAGCAAACCTGGCCGGCGGTGAAGAGGGGCCACATGCATTTGGCCGCTAAGAGGTTCCGGGCGGCTGCAGCGGTTATCGCAGCCTCCCTTGTACTTGTCGGCTGCGGCGATGCCTTGCAGGAGCCCAAACTGGTAAAGCGTGGGCTGTCGGATCTCTCCGAGTCCGACGTTGAGCTTGAGCGCGCCAAGTCAGAGAATCAAAACCGCCTTATCGATCCCAAATTCGCTGGCAAGTTTGAAATCATCGATGATCCTAGCGGCATTGACGCTGCGCGGACTTTTTTCGAGGATTCTGACTCGATGGTGCTCTTTGCACCCGATGCTAAATCCGAACTGCGCGCGGCGACGTTGGCTATTAACCAGCACCTGCCGGCCGTGGAATACGATCGCTCGCGCCGCGGTGACATCCTCAACCTGGTAGGTGACTTGGAAGTAAAACGACTCGTCATCATTGGCGATATTCCATGGACACAATCCAGCGGTGATTTCACTGTCATCAAGGACCCGGGAACGCACGAAGCGTTGGGAGATTTCACGGCATTCCAATATGAGTCCAAGGTGGTCGCCTCGCCGAAACAAATGGTCAAGGACATCGCGCGGCTGGATAAAACACCTTACGTTGAGTTGCGCCCTGCCTGGATTCCTTATGAGGGTGAGCCCGACGACGATGGTAAAAAGTTATCGCCCGTTCCGGCACAGTCGCGGCGCGATGGCCAGATGGCGCCCAATATTGTGGCCACGGCGGATAGCCCGGTAGCCAATGTCATTACGGCCGCGGCCTATGGTGGCTCGGTATTGGTGATGCCGACGGCAGATCCGCTGGAAGATAAGCGGAGTATGGCCATGGTGGCGGGGCTGGACGAGGGTTCACTGATTGCTTTGGGCCCGGAATTCGGTCAAGTGAAAGAATTTAAGGAAAAAATAAGGCAGGGCACCCCAAACTGAACTACACTTCCTTCACACGCGGTGATTTTCGCGTAATGCACAACGAATTGAAACGAAGGATGATATGTCGAAGCCGGTAGTTCTTATCGCCGATAAATTGGCCCAATCCACAGTGACGGCTTTGGGGGATTCTGTCGAGGTGCGCTGGGTAGATGGCCCGAACCGCGAGGAATTGCTTGCTGCGGTTCCAGAAGCAGATGCGCTGCTCGTGCGCTCTGCCACCACGGTCGACGCTGAAGTTCTAGAAGCCGCGCCCAAGCTTAAGATTGTGGGTCGCGCGGGCGTGGGACTCGATAACGTGGATATTGACACCGCCACCAACAAAGGCGTCATGGTGGTCAACGCTCCTACCTCCAATATCCACTCTGCGTGCGAGCAGGCGATTGCCTTGCTTTTGGCCACTGCCCGCCAGATTCCAGCGGCGGATCAGTCCTTGCGCGAGGGCGAGTGGAAGCGCTCTTCCTTCAAGGGCGTGGAGGTCTACGGCAAGACTATTGGTATCGTCGGCTTCGGCCACATCGGTCAGCTTTTTGCACAGCGGTTGAGCGCCTTTGAAACGAAGATTATTGCCTACGATCCTTATGCCAATCCGGCGCGTGCGGCAGCGCTTGGCGTGGAATTGGTCGAGCTTGAAGAGCTGATGGCGCAGGCAGACTTTGTCACCATTCACCTGCCCAAGACGCCCGAGACTGCCGGAATGTTCGATGCGGAGCTTTTGGCCAAGGCAAAGGAAGGCCAGATTCTGATCAACGCCGCCCGCGGCGGCCTCGTAGATGAGCAGGCCTTGGCGGATTCTATTACTTCCGGCCACCACCGCGGTGCGGGCTTTGACGTCTACTCCACGGAGCCGTGCACGGATTCCCCGTTGTTTAAGCTGCCGCAGGTCACGGTGTCGCCGCACCTGGGCGCGTCCACCGTGGAGGCACAGGATCGCGCGGGTACCGATGTCGCCGCATCTGTGCTCAAGGCTCTGGCCGGCGAGTTTGTTCCCGATGCGGTCAACGTCTCCGGCGGCACGGTGGGCGAAGAGGTTGCCGGTTGGCTCGACCTCGCCCGCAAGCTGGGCCTTACCGCCGGGCGCCTGCTTGATCAGGCTCCCGTCGCCGTGGAGATCGAAGCCTGCGGCGAGCTGTCCACTGAGGATGTGGATGTGCTGGGCCTTTCCGCCGTCCGCGGCCTGTTTAGCGGTGTGACCTCGGAGCCGGTTACCTTCGTCAACGCGATGCAGATTGCTGAGAGCCGTGGGGTCGAAGTTTCGGTATCCACCAACCCAGAATCCAGGGGGCACCGTTCTTCCTTGCAGGTCAAGGTCATTAGCGCGGAAGGCGTGACCTCTTCGCTCACCGGTGCTCTCATTGGCATCGATGGCACCGAAAAGTTTGTGCGCATCAATGGCCGCGGCGTGGATATGCGGGCCGAGGGCCGCAACTTGTTCTTCCGCTATGCCGATGCCCCAGGTGCGCTTGGTACCGTGGGTACCAAGCTGGGCGCGGCGGGCATCAACATCATCGCTGCAGCCTTGACGCAGGGCAAGCAGGAAACGGATGCCGTGCTCATCTTGCGCGTGGAGTCCGAGGTACCAGATTCTCTCATCGAGGAGATCAACTCGGCCCTTGGCGCTACGTGCCAGCAATTCGACATGGATGAATAACCTCAGCGCAGGTTAGGAGAGTGGCCTAACCGCGTACTCGTGCCCGCCCATCGCGTAGATTTCTGCTGCGATGGGCGGGTTTCCTTTGGTAAGCTAAAGCCTAATCCACTATGTGAGAAAGGAATCCTATCTAATGAAATTAGCGGTTATTGGCGGCGACGGCATTGGGCCAGAAGTAACGGCGGAAGCCCTGAAGGTGCTGCGGGCGGTGCGCAGCGATATTGAAACCACCGATTATGACCTGGGCGCGCGGCGCTACCTGCGCAATGGCGAGCTTTTAACAGACGCGGACCTGGCTAGCCTGCGCGAACACGATGCCATTTTGCTGGGCGCCATCGGCGCACCCGGCGAGGTCCCCCCGGGCGTCCTGGAGCGTGGCCTGTTATTGAAGATGCGCTTTGCGCTCGATCAGCACGTGAACCTGCGCCCCTCCATCTTGTATCCCACGGCCCACTCGCCCCTGGATAACCCGGGCGAGATTGACTTCGTCGTGGTGCGAGAAGGCACCGAGGGTCTGTACTGCGGCAATGGCGGAACGCTGCGGGAAGGAACGCCGCACGAGGTAGCCAGCGAGGTTTCGCAAAATACCCGCTTCGGGGTGGAGCGCGTGGTGCGGGACGCCTTTGAGCGGGCATCGCAGCGCCGCAATCACCTCACCCTGGTGCACAAGACGAATGTCCTCGTCAACGCCGGCGATCTGTGGCACCGCACGGTAGAAGAAGTCTCGGCAGAGTATCCGCAGGTGGAAGTGGACTATAACCACATCGATGCCGCGACGATCTACATGGTGACGGAGCCGTCCCGCTACGATGTCATCGTTACCGATAACCTCTTCGGCGATATCTTAACGGACTTAGCAGGCGCTATTACCGGCGGGATTGGGCTGGCTGCTTCGGGCAATATCGATGCTTCGGGTGTAAACCCCTCCATGTTTGAACCGGTGCACGGTTCGGCGCCCGATATCGCCGGACAAGGCATCGCGGATCCGACCGCGGCCATCTTGTCGGCAGCGATGCTCTTGCGGCAGCTGGGCGATGAAGGCAATGCGCAGAGGATTGAAAAGGCGGTGGCGGAGGACATCGCCAAGCGCGGCGATGCCCCAATCAAGACCGTTGAGGTGGGGGACCGCATCGCGGAGAGCCTGCAGGCTTAAGCGTAAGAAGTCCTTCGCATGAATGCGGTGTTGTCAGGGAACTGAATAATCTTTGCAAATTAACACCGCAAACTTTGCACACATGTAAAGGCTACCTTTTAGTAGGATGGCCGTTATGCGTTTAGGACGAATTGCACACCCAGAAGGAATTTGCTTTGCCATCATTGAAGGGCCACAAGATGCCCCGATGGAGGAGCTCGTAGCTAAAGAAATCTCCGGCACTCCATTTACCCCGCCGGAGCCCACCGGCCGGGAATGGAAGCTGGGCGAGGTGCGACTGTTGGCGCCGACCTTGCCCACCAAGGTAGTGGCGCTCGGCCGCAACTATGCCGACCACGTCGCGGAGGTATTCAAGAAGTCCTCCGATAAGCTGCCACCAACCATCTTCTTGAAGCCATCGACTGCGGTTATCGGCCCGAATGAGGCCATCAAGATTCCCGATTATGCCACCAACGTGGAATTTGAGGGTGAGCTGGCCGTGGTTATTTCCAAGCCATCGAAGAATATCCAGGCTGAAAACTGGAAAGACCACGTGCTGGGCTATACCATCTGCAACGACGTTTCCTCCCGCGACCTGCAGTTCAAGGACGGCCAGTGGGCGCGCGCCAAGGGTATTGATACCTTCTGCCCGCTGGGCCCGTGGATTGAAACGGACCTGGATAGCTTGGATCTTGATGATCAGAAGATCAATGCTTACCTGACCCACGATGGTTCCCGTGAGCAGAAGCAGGATTCCAATACGGATCAGATGATCGTCAAGATGGGCGGCATCTTGGAAGAAATCTCTGCCGCCTATACCTTGCTGCCTGGCGATGTCATCACTACCGGTTCGCCAGCAGGAACCGCACCGATGGTGCCGGGCGATACCATTGAAATTGAGATCCCAGGGGTTGGTACTTTGCGCAATACCATCTCTAGGGCGCAATAGTTTCATCTCGCGTCAGCTGCCGCTGGTGAGGTATTGGTAGAAGGAGAACGGCGTGCCGGATCATTCACATCAAGGCCACCGCGGGTCCGCGCCGAGCGCGCAGGAGATGGAGGAGCGCTACCGTGCCACCGCGCAGGTGTGGTCAGGGAGCCCGAATGCCACGCTGGTGGACTATGTCAGCGACCTTCCGGCAGGTACCGCACTCGATATCGGCTGTGGGGAAGGCGCTGATGCGCAGTGGCTACAGGATCGTGGCTGGCAGGTGCTCGGCATCGATTTTGCTCCTACTGCCGTAGCGCGGACTAGGGCACGTGGAGTTGCCGCCGAGGTTGCTACCTTTGATGAATTTAGCCACGATTCTTTTGACCTGGTTACCGTTCACTACGGCAGCGTCCGTGCCACCGCAGGGGAAGTGGCGCTGTTAGAAAGACTCGTCGCCCCGGGTGGAACCTTGCTCTATGTTCACCATGATATGGAGTCAGAAGAGATTGCCATGCCGGAATGGCTGGCGGATAATCTTACCGAATTGACGGTGCAGACCCTGCGGCGATCGTCGCGCCATGTTACTAGCGGTGCCGGATCCCACCACACAAGCGACGTGGTCCTCGTGGCGAAACGGCTCTAAGCCGCACCGTTTAAAGGCTGAGCGCGCGGAGGATTGTTTGGAGCTTGGCGGTTGTTTCTTCCAGCTCGGCTTGGGCATTGGAAGCACCGACCACGCCGCCGCCGGCCCACGCGCGGGCGGAGAGGCCATCGCCGGCAACTTCCGCGCAACGGATGGCTACCATGTATTCGCCATCGCCGGAGCTATCGCACCAGCCGACGGTGCCGGCATAGAAGCCGCGGTCGGTCTCAGCGGTCTCGATAAGCGCCTGCGCCGCTTCCGTCGGCGTGCCGCAGATTGCGGGGGTGGGGTGGACTACTTCTGCCAGTTCCAGGGCGGTGAGGTCTTTATCCCGCAACGTGCCGGTGACCGGCGTGCCCAAGTGCCACATCTCATTGGTGTGTATGAGCTGCGGGGTCTCGGGGATATCGAGGCTGCTGCACAGCGGTTCTAATACAGTGCGCAGGTGTTCTACTACAAAGGAATGCTCCAGCAAATCCTTGGCGGAGTGCAAGAGGTCTTGGCTGGCAATGTGGTCTGCCGCCTTATTGGCCCGGCGCGGGGTGGAGCCGGCGAGCGGGAATGCAGACACGGTCGAGCCTTGCCGTTTGATGAGCACCTCCGGAGAGGAACCGACCAGCATGGCCCCTGGGCGGCCTGCGGGCGAGAGATCCGCAATGAAGCCATCGCGGTTGACGGAGAGATCGATAAGGCGCGCGGCCACCAGCCTGGGATCGATGGGGGAGGCAAATTCGATATCGACCGCGCGGGCGAGAACCACCTTTTCTAGCTTCGAGGTTTCGATGGTGCCGATGGCCGCCTCCACGCGGCGCAGGTGTTCTTCGGGCTCAGGGTCAAAGCCCACGACGCGGGAATTGAGGGTTTGATTGCGGTAGAACGCATGTGGTTCTAGCGGGCCGTCTTCGCGGATGATCGATTCTGGAACAGTCAGGGCGGCGGGGGTATCGGAGTCAAAGGGGATGGCGCCAACGACCATCTCGGCCTCGCCTCGGTGCAAGGCGTCAACCGCGGTTTCGGCACTGGTAAAGGTTTTCCGCGCACCTTGGGTACGGACAGACCCCGTTGCCCGGGAGAGCAAGAAATCGGGGGCGGTGCTTGGTCTGTCTTCGTGCATGGGGATCTAGCTTAGTGCCTCGTTAAAAGTTGGTAGAAATTGCCCTCGCCAAGCGTGTGGGCACCCTGTGACACAACCGATGTAACTATTGTTACCAAAGTGGCTACTGTGACTAAAGTTTTTCTTCGATTTACCTATCTCTTGACCTCGCTCCTAGTGATAGGCGCCGCCATAAGTGTGCCGGCGACGGCGCAGGAACAAGAAGGCGCCGGATCGCCGGTACAACCGACGCACCCGGAACCTGTGCCAGAACAAGACCACCACTCCGGCGAGCCCGTGATTCCAAAACCAGATGGCTCGCATTTGCTCCCAGAAGGTGTCACTGAATCGACTCCCCGCAATCCTGAGGAGCATACGTCCGCTCCCGGTGAGTCACCACATCCGGGCAATTCGGAGCCGACTCCACCCATGCCTTCTGCTGATCCCGGCATTAATCCTGATCCGGCCATTGCACCGGGAACTATGGAGTCGCTTGAAATGGAACACGAGGGAAAACAGCGTCGCTACCTCGTGCGTATCCCGGATCACTACTCTCCCGAGAAGCCATCCCCGGTGCTTTTTGGATTTGGCGGTTGGGGAGATTCCCCGGAAAATTTCTCTAGTTACGCACGAATGGGAAATACGTCAGCCACCGATGAGGCCATCATCATTTACCCGGAGGGCTACGAACGCGCTTGGGAAGCAGCTCCATATGCCAAAACCCATGATGGCGAAGATATCCGCTTCATCAAGCACATCTTGGATGCGGTGGATGCGGACTATCATGTGGATCGCAATCGCGTCTACGCCACGGGAATGTCCAATGGAGGCGGTTTCACCTCCGTCTTGGGCTGTCACGCGCAAGATACGTTTGCTGCGGTTGCCATGGTCTCCGGAGCTTTTTATAACCCCGTTGAAACCAATTGCGGCGACGCGCCAATGCATACACTCATCATGCATGGCACCCACGATCAGATGATGACCTATGAAGGCGGCGACCGGCACGAAGCTGGCTATCTTCCCGTGCGCACAGTCTTGGGAGGCTATCTTAACCGCAATCGCTGCGAAATGACCTTCCAAACCCAGGCGGAGGTTGGAGGAGCCGAGCGCCTGAACTTCAACGGTTGCCACAAGGACGTGGAATTGATCAAGGTGCCTGCTGAACACACGTGGTTTTGGCAACCGGATACCCCGAATGTTGTGTGGGACTTCCTTTCCACCAA
Source organism: Corynebacterium sp. MSK204 (assembly GCF_030229885.1). Taxonomy (NCBI): domain Bacteria; kingdom Bacillati; phylum Actinomycetota; class Actinomycetes; order Mycobacteriales; family Corynebacteriaceae; genus Corynebacterium; species Corynebacterium sp. MSK204. Next base: position 218,278 of record NZ_JASPGQ010000002.1, read on the forward strand.
GACACGTGTGTAGCCCTAGGCAGTACTTTTAGAGCTTCTAGTCGACGCGCGGGATCTGCGTCGTGGCATCATCTGCTTGCGGCGGCCCAGGCTGTTCTGGCTGCTCAGACTGTTCTCCAGCTTGCTTCTTCTTGCGGAAGAATTGGACATAGACCAACAGGCCAATTCCTAGCACGAGGGCGAATGCGCCGAGCCCCGCCAAGATGCCCGCCCAAAAGCTGCTCTTGGTCAGTGAGGCGGTGTAGGCGGCACCGGCAAGCGCTTCATTGTTCTGGTTCTTGCCACCTGCAGACGCGTTGGGCGCAGGAGCTGAACTGTGCTTTCCAGACTTCGTTCCTTTTGATTTGCTGTCCTTAGACTTGTTGCTCTTGGATTGCGGGGAGGACTTGCCCGCGGATTTCTGGCCAGAACTTCCGCCGGACTTGGAGTGCGCAGCCTTAGAACCGGAGCGAGAGCCGCTGCTTGCCGATGATCCCTTCGATGAGCCCCCACCCGAATTGCGCGACGCAGCACCAGAGCCTGCCCCAGAACCGTGGGCTTGGTTAGTCTTGCTCTGGCCAGAACCGCGAGCAGAGCCCTTGGTGGAACCGGACTTCGACCCAGACTTGGAGCCTTGGTTGGATCCCTGCTTCGAACCAGAATTTTTCTCTGCGGCCTTCCCACCGGAGCCGCCGGATCCACCGGACTGGCCCTGCTTAGACGGCTTATCGCCGGATTTATCCTTGGAATCTTTCTCCTTCTTTTTATCGCCCTCGAGGAATTTTTGGCCTTCCTTCAAAGTATTTTCCAGCTCCTTATCCAGGCCCGCGATGGCTTTATCTACTCCCCTGATGTCCTTGGCCAGCTGTTTCGGGCGGGAGGTTCCATCGGAAGGGACGCTTCCCTCGGCATCATCGGACTCGTCGTAGTCCACACCACACAGCTCTGCTGGATCCGCGTCATCTCCCACGAGGAATCCGGCGTGCAGGTGGTGGCGGGAGCCATCGGGAAGCTCAAAGGTAAAGCTCACGGCGTAGGTGCCCGGCTTGGTAAAAGCGAAGGCAGGGTGGGAGTGGGACCTGCCCGGATAGTCCCAAGCGGTGCCGTCCTCGGTATCCATACGGACCTTGAGATCGCCGATGCCCTCGTTTTGGAAGGCCACGATGCGCCCATCCTCTGGGCCAGACGCGATGGCCATGCTCAAGGTCGCGGTCTGCTTCGAGCCGAGGTATTCCTCCGAGAGTTCCTGGGTATTAAAGCCCAGCCACGGAACATCCTCAATCTGGGTTTGCGGGAGCACCCATCCCTCGTCAGGCAGGGAAGGGATGTTGAGATCAGAAATACGCTGCTTGTTCTTCTCCGCTACCTCTACCGCGAATTCTTCGGACTGGTATTCCTTTTCTTTTTGGTCGTCTTTGACCACAAAGCTGATATCCCCGCCTTCATCCTTGAGCGCCATGTCTTGGTGGCCTTCGGTGATGCGGATAAAGTCCTCTGCGCTGCAGGTCTCTGCGGCATGCGCGGTGGCCATAACGGAAGAGGGTAGACCCACACCGGTGAGGGTTCCCACGCTGAGGAATCCGGCGGTGCCTAGGGCAAGAGCGGTACGGCACAAGGGTTTCATGATTCGATGGTTTCCTTTCGTGGGGTGTTCTCGGAGGCGTTAGCTGGCACGCGAGGAGAAGAGTGGCCCGGTTTGCGGCGAGAGCGCAGGAAGGGATGCAGGGCCCAGACAATGAGGAAGAGGACCGTGAGCGTGAGCACGATGGTTGCGCCCGCGGGAAGATCGATGGCCCACGCCAAATAGATGCCAAAGAAGCTGCACACTGCGCCGATGATGGCGGAGAGGAACATCATCGTGGTCAGGTTGGCCGTGAGCAGGCGCGCCGTGGCGGCCGGGGTAATCAGCAGGGCGAGGACCAAGATATTGCCGATGGTGCTCACGGAAATGACCACCGCGGCGGTCACGCACAGGTAGAGGATGATATCCAGGGCGAAGACCGGCAGGCCCATGGCGCGGGCGGTCTCCCGGTCCAAGCAGGTGGCGTTCAGCTGCGGACCAAAGGCCACGACCACGGCCAGAACCACTAGGCAGACACTCGCCGCGACGGTGATATCTGAACGCGAAACGCCGGTGAGCGATCCGAAGAGGAAGCTGGTCAGCGATGCGCTATAGCCATCCGTGCGCGAAATAATCACCATGCCAAAAGCAAAGGCGGCGGCAAAAAATATGCCGATGATGGAATCCGCGCGCACGTGGTTGCGTTGCGAAAACGCAGCGATGAGCACCGCGACGACCGCGCCGGCAACCGCCCCGCCCAGCAACACCGAAGTCTGCAGCGCAAAGGCGATGGCCAGGCCAGGGAACACGGCGTGCGAGACGGCATCGCCAATAAAGGCCATGCCACGCAGCACCACATAACAGCCGATGACCCCGCACACGATGGCGGCGATGAGCGAAATTCCCACCGCCCGGGCGAGGAAATCGAGGTGGGGATTGGTCAAATCCCGCAAGAAATCGATAAATGAGATATCAATCATGCAGCTACTCCAATCGCAGCGAGCAACGGGGAAGAGGCACTGACGCCAAACGCGCGGGTCCACGGATCCTTCTCGGCCAAAAGCTCATCGGCGGGACCATCTGCAATAACCGTCCGATTAAAAAGCACCAGGCGCTTGCACGTGTGCGCCGCCTCCGACAGGTTATGGGTAGACATCACGATGGATTTTCCTTGCGCCGCAAGCTCGGCGAAAAGCTCTAATAAGGCCTCGGTATTTGGGGCATCGAGCCCGGTAAAAGGTTCATCGAGTAGTAAGACCTCCGGCTGAATGGCTAGGGCGCGCGCGATCAATACGCGCTGGCGCTGGCCACCGGAAAGCTCCTCTATGGGCCGGGAGGCAAATTCCTCCATATGTACCAAGCGCAGCGCCTCCGCGGCGGCTGCGTGATCCTTTTTCCCAGGGCGCTTAAACCACCCGATGAGCCCGGTACGCCCGCTGAGCACGGTGCGGTACACGTTGATGGGAAAACCCCATTCCACCTCGTGGCGCTGGGGAACATAGCCCACAGAGCCGGTGACGGAGCATGTGCCAGAGGAGGGGATAAGGCCCAAAATAGAGCGCATCAGCGTGGTCTTACCCGCACCGTTGGGGCCTAGAAGCCCAATGAATTCACCGGTACCTACCTCGAGGTTGGCGCCCTCAATCACGGTGCGGCCAGATAGGGCTACCTGCAATCCGCGCACCTGAATGCACGGCTTAGGCATGGCCATCGCCCCGCTTGCGGGACTTGACGAGCACGGCAACACCAGCGACCAGCACGATGATTCCGCCGCCGGCCAAAACATAAACCCAGACCGGCAGGGAAGAATCCTCGGTCGTGGCATCTGCTGGGTTCCACTCCGCATCCTGGGCGGCCTGGGTATCTGCATCGTCGCCCACAGCGAAGGTCAGCACGCCGTCGGTACTAAACTCCTCGCCGTTTGTGGTTTCACCCTTAATCCGGATGCCCACCTGGTGGGTGCCCGGCTCAGTAAAAGTCCAGTTGGCGTGGGTGTGCGTATTGAGATCTACCCAGAACTCAGACTCGCTTTTTTCTGCCGTAGACCACAGCAGCTGGGGTGCCTCAAAGCCGCCGTTTTGCAAAAAGAGGGAAAAATCCCCAGGGCCGGAGTGGCCGAGGAATTCCATGGTGACGCCGCGATCGGCGTTATCGACAAGCGAAGGCGCCTGGGTATTCCACCCCAGCCACGGAACGCCGACCTGCTCAGTCTGCGGGACAACCCAGACATCCTCGCCGGATTGTGCGCCGACGAAGCTGAAGTCCTCGGTATCCGGCAGCGTTTGCTGGGCCGCATCGCCTACCGAAAATACCAGGTCATCGAGGTGGCGCCACACCGGGGATTCGCCCGCATCATCGCGGGCCAATAGCTCGGCATCAGACCCGTTGAGCAGCGTGCCGATATCAACGTGGCCCGCATCGATGACCTTTTCTTCGCCCTCTGGCGCAACGGTCTCATCCGCGCCGACCACCTGCGCGAGGTCGCCGGCCCAGGCAGGCGTTGCGGATACGGCGAGGCCCGCAGTGACGATGCAGGCCGCCGTGCGAGTGGCCGCGCGGGCAACGGTACGAGAGGCAAGGTTAAGCATGGTTATCTCCATTCGAAGGATGTAGGCAACGCTGCAGCGAGTCAGCATTGAATTTCATGAGATCGATATAAGTAGGCACGGCATCATCAAGCGTGTCGCCGTAAATGGGGCACAGCTCCACGTTTTGCTGCGCGGCGGCCTCCTTCAGCGTGCTGGCACTAGCCTGTTCCACCGGCTCCACAAAGACCGCGGGAAGGTGCAGGTTCTCCAGCGTCCGGCGCAGGGCAATGACCTCCCGTGGCGAAGGCTCAATGGCGGGATTGGGCGTCACGAACCCAGCCACCGACAGGCCATAGCCTTGCTCTAAGTAGGCATAGCCGTGGTGGGTGGTGACCAAGTGCCGGTTGCTCTGCGGGATGGAAGAGATCGCGCGGTCCACATACCCGTCAAGCTCGCGCAGTTCTGCGATATAGGACTCGGCACGGGCGCGGTAATCGGCGCCGTGCGACGGATCCGCATTCGCCATTTCTTCAGCGATGACATCGACATAGGCAATGGCATTGTCCACGTTGTGCCATAGGTGCGGGTCCACTTCGCCGTGGATGTGTTTACCTAAGACCGCTTGGGGGAGCAGGTAGGTATCCGCACCGGGGGTTCCCAAGAAGCGGTAGGCGGGATCCGGCGGAATGGGCTGCAATACCGAGGAGGGGACCGCCACCGCGGTATCAGCGGGATCAAAATGCTGGTCTTGATCGCGCAGATCAATAGATCCCTTAGCCACATCAGCGGCAATATCCACGTGGCCGGAATCAATGACATCCACATCTTCCGGCGGGTTCACGCCTACCGCGACGGTTAGATGCTCTACCTCAGTGCCATCTGCCTGAAAGCCCAGCTTATAGATGCCCGGCTCCGAAAAACCCCACGAGACGTGCGTGTGCGCGTTGGCCGGGAGGGTGACCGCATCTTCGCCTGAGTCGATGCCATCGGCGCTATTAAACAGCACTTCCGGCGTGCCGAAGGTGGAGACCACGTAGGCTGCGACATCGCCTGGCCCCTCGGCAGAGACCATGCGGAAATCCACGCCGGAGTTGCGCTGCTCGGCACCGCTAATGCGCAGGCCCAACCAGATGGCATCCAGGGAGACATCTTCTACCAGCGGCACGAGGGTAGCGCCGCGGGTGGAGGCGGAGTCAGCGACCTCTACCACGGGCGCATCCGTGGACTCGTGCAAGGTATCTATCAGGGACTGCGGTTCCAAGAGGTATCCATTGCTCAAGGCAAGATCCGCATTGGCCACGTTGCGCACCGTGCGCAGCGTCGGCTCAAAGGTGTGCGGGTCCTTTCCGCTTGGGATAAGGCCGGTGACCGAGGCATCCTCGCCTGCGACGTGGCGGGCCATATCCGCCAGAATCGGCGTCGTCGCAACCACGCTGAAGCGATCAGAGGTATCCACCGCTGCCGAGGTCGTGCAGCCTGCCGCGAGGAGGGAGACGCTACAGAGCGCCCCTACGGCCTGCAGCCCGCGCGGTACGAAACGGTAGTGGGGCACTGGCATTAATTCTTTGCCCTCGCGACAGCGAGTCGTGCAATACCCAGGCCAAGGAACAGCATGCCCAGGCCGAGCACACCGATTCCGAGAGGCATGGTGGGGGTCCCAGTATTGGCAAGAGCCGCGTTGCTGCCCTTACCGGACGTATTCGCACCGGAACCGCCAGCGCCATCCTGGCCAGCACCGGAACCATTAGAGCCCGCGCCGGCTGCGGCGCCAACACCACAGTCGCCGCCATCCGGGTTCACTTCCGCGCCCAGGTCGAAGTGGCCATTATCGAAGGAGCCATCTGGCCTGCCACCGCCGACGACAAAGTGCAGCGTTGCTTGGCCTGCTACTTGCTTGCCGGCAGAGGTCTGGGCCACCTGGCGGATCGTCACGTCATAGGTGCCCTGCTTTTCGAAGACCCAGTTAGGGTGCACGTGGGTATTGGGGGCGATATTGTAGCTGCCTTCCACAGCGCCGTTCGCGCCGCGGAACCATTCATCGCCGACGATTTTGCCCAGGCCACCCTGGCTGTAGACCATCATGGCACCAGGGCCCTTCATATCGACGAGCTCCCAAGTAACATCACCTGGAATGTGTTCGCGCATGGAGGGGCTCTGGGTATTCGCACCGAGCCACGGCACGCCATCGACCTGCGTAGAACCAATCATCCAGGCTTGGCCGGCCGAAACAGGTCCAACATCTTCTGGCAGCTCGACGCTGGAATTATCGGAGAGGTAAAAAGTTGCGCCATCGGCATCGCGCCACTGCGGCGGCGAGACCGTATCGTCTTTAATCTGCGGGATAATACCCGGACGGCACTCTGGATCCGTGGACTGTCCGCCGCTTGCAGCGTTGCCGCCTTGGCCACCCTCGGAATTGCTGTGTCCAGCGTCATTGCCGGAGTTATCTGCCTCGCCAGAACCGCCCGCAGAACGGTGACCGGAGACTGTCTCTCCGCCTTCGCCTACCTGCCAGGTATAGGTCACTGCGTTACTGGTTTGGCCATTAGAGGAGGCCTGAACAGTCATCTCATAGGTACCTGCCTCACTAAAGGCCCAGTTGACGTGCCGGTGTGCAGGACTCGGCTGGTTAATAACCTCGCCGCTGGTCAGCTCCATCGAACCGGAATTGGTCACGGCACCGACGTTGCCGAACCCAGAGGTTTCAAAAACATAGACTGAGCCCGGCCCAGAGATATTGGTGAATTCGAAGTCAACGCTGGTGAATCCGCCATCGCGTGCCGGCTGAGTATCCCAGCCCGGCCAGATGATATTTGGGTCTTGGGTTTGGGGCAGGAAGTAGGTCGATTCTCCAATCTCGGGAACGGCCTCGGTGGCATCGGACCATGCCGATTCCACGACCTGGAGCAGCACGTCATCGCCAGGGCGCTGGACGTGCGAGCCGGTGACATCTTCCTGCATGGATAGGTGTAGCTGGCCATCAGGTGCCGTGACGTAGAACGCGTCGATATGTCCGGAATCAAAGACCTCATCGAAGGCCAAGGCCGGTGTGACCGGAACGAAAAACGCGATGAGGGCGGTAATTACCGCCGCGATGATGCGGCTGCCAGGCCGGTGAGCTCTGGTGCGTGAAATGGTGTTGGTATCCATGGTTGTTATTCCTTTAGAGCGTTTGGGCTGGGGTTCCCATTAGCTGTGGATTAGTAGTTAGATGCGCCAGCCAAAGCGCTCACGAATGAGATCTTGGTTGTCGCGGAAGAAGTTGTAGAAGGCCTTGAAGGTGATGCCAAGAACCGCAGGCAAGACCAGAGCCCAAGGATTAAACGATGGCCCCGCAGGAGTAGACGGCTTAGATGGCTCGGACGGCTTCGAAGGCTTAGACGGTTTCGAGGGCTTAGATGGCTTTGCCGAGTCCGAAGGCTTTTCGGACGGCGTCTCGGAAGGCTTTTCCGATGGGGCATCGGATGGCGCAGCCGTAGAACAGGACTTCACCGCCTCATCACCAATGGCAAAGGTCAACGTCTGTGGTTTGGATGCAAGTTCTTTACCATCGGTGGTAGTCGCCGTATAGGTTGCCTCAAACGTGTAGATGCCCGGCTTGGTAAAAGCCCAATGGGTATGCTTGTGCGATGCGAAAGTGGTCTCGATCGTGTGATCGTTTTCGGCGGAATTGGCAAGGACGTCATAGCCGACACCCCTGGCCTTATCGATGTATGCGCCCCACTCAGCGCCCTCTGGCGTGTGCGTGGACTTGAGGTTCAAATTGACCGTGCCATCTTTCATCTTGGAATAATCCAATTTTTCGGTGTTATACCCCGGCCAGATGATGGCTTGGTTCTGCGTCTGCGGCAGGTGGTAGAAGCGGTCTCCGATATTGCCAAGGAAATCGAACTCCTTATCACCCAGCTGTCGGGAGCGGGGAGTAAGCGCGTTTTTGTGCACGCCGAGCACCACGTCATCCAGCGAGCGGTCTACCGACTCCTTATCTACTTGGCCTGTGTCATCGCGTAGGACAGTGCGGAAACCGTCGTCAGTAGGCAGCGCCTTGATATCGACGTGCCCGCGGTCAAGTACCTGCTTTTCGCTGCAGCGTTGAGCCTCCTCGTCCTGTGGCGGTTGAGATGGTGCCGGCGTATCGCCGGGCGCAAGTGAATCGCCAGCCCCAGGCTTTTCGCCTGGAGTAGCGGCGTTCCCGTCCGCGCTGGTAGAAAGCTCGCCTTCTGCTTCGTAGTTTTCACCGAATTCGAAGGGCTCGGCTAGCACCGTGCTACCGTGGCCGGCCTTGACCGTGGAGTGCGGGAAGACGTTTACTTTGGCAATCTTGTTCTCAAAGTACTCGCCATTGGTAAAAGTAGCCTCTCCGTGCCCGTTGGTAATTGGGGCTTCCACTGGCGCCGTGGGTTCCGCGTCGTTCTTGTCGTCATAGAGACCACCGGTCATCACGCCGCTGAAGTTATTATCATCCATGTCGATGATGATTTTGGTCCCGCCTTTACCGTGCTGGCGCATCCGCACCGTGTAGCCGGTTTCTTGCAGCGTTACCTCTTCGGTGGGGGCCAGTTCACGCGGATTGGAGCTTTCTTCCCATGCCTCCGCTTCAGCGGAAGAATCGGTGTGGGCGGGAGAGCCTGGGGTAAACTCCACCTGCTCCGAAATCCAGCGCGGCGCATCGCCTTCTGGAGTAAAGACGGCCTGGATATTAGACGATGTTGGGCCCATGTACTCATCCCACTCGGCGTGGCCGTCGGCGACGGGCAGATCGGTGAGGAAGTAGCCATCGATAAGCAGCGTAAGCGTACCGGATGCCTTATTTTCCGCATCGAAGGAAATGGTGGTGAGCTTATCGTCACCGTCCTTTTCCGGATTCTGTTTTTTGTCCATGCTCAGGCTGTATCCAGCAGCGGTGGCATCGCCCGAGGAGGCGCTATCGAAGCGCTCCTTGAGACTGGGGGTCTTTTCATCCTTTGGCTTTTGCCCGCCCACTTGATAGCTGGTGGTCTGCGGCTTACTGGCCACGAGCTGCCCATCCGCCGTGCGCGCGGTGGTGCGATAGGTCAAGCGATAACGGCCGGGCTTGGTAAAGAGAGTGGCGTTATGAGTGTGGGTACCGGCATTGAGGTATGTGGAGTGCGGTGAGTCTTGGAAGGAGCCCAACATGCGATGGAGCTCGGCGCCGTCTTCATCGTCCTTGTTGGTAAAAAGCTCCACGTCGCCCGGGCCATCCACGCTTAAAAGGTCGAGGAAGGCGATGTTATCGCGGAAATCTTTCACGGGAAGCCCAGTGTCTGCGCCGAAACCGATCCAGATGGGTTCTTGGTTGGCGGAGGCCTGGTAGGGAGCCGTGTAGTAGGTGGTGCCTGGGTCACCGATGTAGTCCTGCGTGCCGTTTTCAGGCAGGGAATACATAAAGTTCTGGTGGCGCTTACCGTCCTCGTCTTCGCGGGTATAGCCTTTGCCTATCCAAGCAACGGTGTCATCGATAAGCGGAGTTTGGCCGGAAAATTCGGATTTCAGCAGGAAGTTGTCTTCTTCCCAAAAGCTCTTGGGGGAGTCGACGTGGGTTTGGGTTGCGATGTGTTTGCCATCGTCTGGGCCGGCGTAGGCGGTAGCCGGGGTGATCAGCGCGATCGTGCTGAGCGTGGCTATGAAGCGGATACGAGGAGATGCCACCAGCGCGTTACCTTTCTGCAGTTGTCAGTAGTTCACCTCGAAACTATAGAAAATGATTCCCAATACTGGATAATCTGTTGATTTTCATTCCCGTTTACCTGTGGGTTCATAATGAAACTCGTTATCATCTACCCCTTTTTGTGTGTAAGAAAGTAAATGAAGACGCACTTTTGGGTAGTAGAGTGAGGCGCTGGTTTGGGCTGGTGCGGACTGTGTCCCGCGGCTCCACTACGATGGTGGCCATGACTGAAGTTCGCGTTAGATTTTGCCCTTCTCCCACTGGTACCCCGCACGTCGGCATGGTGCGCACCGCCCTATTTAACTGGGCCTACGCCCGCCACACCGGCGGAAAGTTGATTTTCCGAATCGAAGATACTGATGCTGCCCGCGACTCGGAAGAGTCCTACCAGGCCATCATTGATTCCTTGACCTGGCTCGGATTGGGCTGGGATGAGGGCGTCAATGTGGGCGGCCCGCATGAACCGTACCGGCAGTCCCAGCGCATGGACATTTATAAAGACGTGCTCAATAAGCTTATCGATGCCGGGCACGTCTACCCCGCCTACTCCACCGCGGAGGAAGTAGAAGAGCGGCACAAGGCAGCCGGGCGCGATCCTAAATTGGGCTATGACAACTACGACCGTGACCTGACGCAGGAACAGATCGAGGCCTTTGAGGCTGAAGGCCGCAAGCCTGTCTGGCGCCTGCGCATGCCGGACAAGGATTGGGCCTGGACCGACCTCGTGCGCGGCGAGATGTCCTTCAAGTCTGAAACTCAGCCTGATTACGTGGTGGCGCGCTCCAACGGAGCTCCGCTCTACACCCTGGTAAACCCGGTAGATGACGCGCTGATGCGCATTACCCACGTACTGCGCGGCGAGGATCTTCTCTCATCCACCCCGCGCCAGCTGGCCATGTATGACGTGCTGAAGGAAATCGGCATCGCGGAATTTACTCCGGAGTTTGGTCACCTTCCCTTCGTGATGGGCGAGGGGAAGAAGAAGTTGTCCAAGCGCGACCCGCAGTCCAACCTCTTCAATCACCGCGATAACGGCATCATCCCCGAGGGCATGCTCAACTACCTGTCGCTGTTGGGTTGGTCCCTGTCCGCGGATCAGGACATCTTCAGCATGGATGAGCTGATTGAAAACTTCGATGTAAACGACGTTTTGGGTAACCCGGCCCGCTTTGACCAGAAGAAGCTCGAGGCCATCAACGCCGACCACATTCGACTTCTCGATCCTGAGGAATTTGCCTTCCGCCTGCGCAATTACCTGACGGAGTACACCGACTTCCCGGCCGATTATGATGGCGAGAAATTCGCCTTCGCTGCGGACCTGGTGCAAACGCGCATTAAGACGCTTGCCGATGCCTATGGGCTACTCAGTTTCCTTATCACGCCCGATGCAGAGCTCACCTTGGACGAAAAGGCGGCCAAGAAGAACCTGAAGGAAGATGCCGTCCAACCCCTCGAGGTGGGCATTGACACCCTTGAAGCGGTAGAGCAGTGGAAGACCGATGCTATTGAAGCCGCGCTATCCAAGGCGCTCATTGAGGACCTAGAGCTAAAGCCGCGCAAGGCCTACGGTGCGCTGCGCGTAGCCATTTCTGGTGCCCAGGTTTCGCCACCGCTGTTTGAGTCCATGGAGCTTTTGGGCAAAGAGTCCACCTTGGCGCGCCTGCGTGCTGCCCGCGAGGTAACTCCGTACGTTCCTGCGGCTGAGTAAGGCTGGCACCACCAGAAGCATGGTGGGCGCAGCCCGCTAAAGCGGCGGATGAACATCGAACTACACAGATGTCATCTGCCGCTTTAGTTTAGCTCAAGAAAAACGCTTAAAAATGCCGGTTGCGCTGGCGATTTGGCGCATTGGATAACGATCATTATAGTTATAACACGTTGCAGCGAGCAAGGGAGCGCAGCCGATAAGGATGCGATTCCAAGCGAGTGAGCAAATGGCCTATGGTGTAATTGGCAACACAGCGGTTTCTGGTACCGCCATTCTAGGTTCGAGTCCTGGTAGGCCAGCAGTGAAAATGCTTTTAAAGCAGGCTCACTAGTTCTATGCCCCGTTCGTCTAGCGGCCTAGGACGCCGGCCTCTCACGCCGGTAACACGGGTTCGAATCCCGTACGGGGTACAGGTAAAATGATTCCTCCAGCCACCACGGTTGGAGGAATTTTTCATATGCGCCCGCGGCTCAATCGGGACCAAAGTGGGTCTGAACTGGGGGATTTACCGGCGCGAAGTCCCTTACTATCTGCTGATTTGTATTGTGTTTACCCATCGTTTACTGTTTAACGAGTCCGCAGCAAGCAAGTGAGAAAGCAGCACTGCTTTTGATTTGCATGCTACGTGCGAACGAGCCCCGTTCGTCTAGCGGCCTAGGACGCCGGCCTCTCACGCCGGTAACACGGGTTCAAATCCCGTACGGGGTACATATTTTGGCTGCGAGGTTCACCGCTCGCAGCTTTTCTTTTGCCATTTTCTTCTCGCGTCTCCAGGGGGCTAGAGAAGTAGATTAAGTGGCGTTTAAACGGCTCTCTCTGCACCACATGGAGCATCACGTTGTGGGGGTGCGGTGAGCGAGGGAGGCATCGGAAAGCGCCTGCTATGGCCCCAGAGTCCGCCCTTCGCGCTCACTGGCTATGCGAGAGCTGGGGTGGGTTGTGGGCCTCCGTGAGCGCCAAGGGAGGGTGGTGGCTCGACCACTGCAAGAAAGAACGCCCAGCGAGCCTCTCAGGCTGCACTGGGCGTTGTTTGAAGGTGGAAAGCTAAGCCATGACCTTCGTCTTCTTAATCGCCTTCTGGAGGCGCTTGTGGTAGTTATCCATGGCCGGGCGCAAGAACAGGCCGAGGATGAGCGCCGGGATGGCGAAGAGGAGGAGCATGCCGAGCTCGTGGAGGATATCGGCCTCGTAAATGCCGGCGATGGCGCTGCGGAACGCGTCGATGCCGTAGGTAGCCGGCAGCCACGGGCTGACATTTTGGAACCATTCCGGAAGCAGCGGCAGGGGATAGGCGCCGCCGGAACCGGAGACTTGGATAACCAAAAGTAGAACCGCGAGGGCCTTACCCGCGCTATCGAATGTGATAACCAGTGAATATATTATCAACATAAACACCAGTGAGATTATCCACGAGGCAAAGAGCATCATGAATGGGTGCTCGGGCTTGATCTCCACGAAGAAGATCAGGCTGAGGACGACAAGGGTTGCTTGCGCGATGCCGATGAGCCCAAACGTAAGGAAGCGGCCCAAGAAGGCTTGGTTCCTAGTGAAGTGGTCCTTTTTGTCGAGGCCTTCGTTCTTCTTCAAGTATTTGCGCTCAGCGTTGGTGTGCACCAGCACGCAGGCGAGCAGGGCGCCTACCCAAAGCGAAAGCGTGAGGTAGAACGGCGTCATACCAACACCAAAAGCAGCAACATCGTAGATGGGCTGGCGGTCCACGTTGACCGGCGAGGCGATGCGGGAAGCCAGTAGCTCGGGGTCATCGCCAATGAGATTGGCAAGCTGGCTGAGGTCACCGCCGTCGCGGATTTCATCGATTTTTTGGCTGAGCTCGCCAAAGCGGCCCGCCTGCTGTTGCAAGGTACCGGATAGGCTTGCGGTTAGATCGCGCACCCGTACGAGGGCATCATTGTCGTCAGAGACGGTATTGCGGATGCCCGCGATATCGCGCTTGACCGCATCAACATCGCTAGCAACCGTACCTACACTATCTCCCAGAGCCGCTAGCTGTGGCTTCAGATTAGAGTTATAGGAGTTGCGGGCGTTTTCGACGGCCTGCTTGGCGCTGGCAATCGCATCTTGCGTTTGCTGCTTGGAGTCCTGGGAATCCCCGCCACTTTCGATGTTATCGGCTGTAGAAGTCAAAGAATCGTGCAGCGCATTGCTCTGGGCAATGCTGGCATCCAGCTGCCCCATCATAGCCTTATATCCTGCCGCTACAGGGCCCGGAAGGTCGACCTTATCGGCTTCCTTCTGGATGCTGTCTTTGACGCCTTGGAACGCGGCGGTTTGCTGTCCCACGCGGTCTGCGGCAGTGCGGAAGGTCTGGGCGGTTTGCGCGGAGGTGGCGCTGGCGTTGTTCAGCAATTCCTCGATTTGTGAGGATAGTACCTCGTAGCTCTGCGTCGTTGCGGCAAGGGAAGCATCCAATGAACCAGTGGATTCATCCAGCGTGGACTTTAGGATATCGATGGGGGAATCGCCGTTGTCATTGGTCGTGCTGGAGGCTTGGTTTCCCGCCTCATTCAGGATGTTATTGGCCGCCTGGGTGAGCGGAATGGTGGAATCTACCAGGTTGCTCAGCGCCATGACCGTGCCAGAGGCCGCATCGAGGCGCGACTGTACGGTATTGACTCGGTTGTGTACGTTATTGAGCGCTGCCTGGGTATCACCCTCATCAAGGTACTGGTCTAGCGAGGAAATGACGCCTAGGCCCACATTGGATACGACGCGGGTAAATGACTCATCGATCTTCTGGATCACACCGGTAGCACTGCGTTGGGTAATCGTGGTCGACAGCGCGTTCTTCTTCTCGTTGGTGTAGAGGTTGAGCTTGCTCGGCTCGGTTCCTTCCACATAGAAGGTGAGGAGGTTGGAGCTAAAATCCTTGGGCAAGACGATGCCGGCGTAGTACTCACCGGATTTGGTGCCTTCTACGGCATCATCGCTGTTGGTGAGGACCCAGTTGATTTCGTCGTTGCGACTGAGCTGGGATAAAACCTCATCGCCTAAGTTGAGCTTAAGCGAAGCGAGGTCGCTTTGGTGTCCCTCATCCTCACTGGCGACGGCGATTTTGAGCTGTTTGGTGTTGGCAAATGGATCCCAGCTGGCGAGCACGTTAAAAGTGGTAAAAAGCAGCGGGATAATGGCGAGGCCGAAAATGATGACGGCGGTCATTACGTTGCCACGGATGGCCTTAAGGTCATCGCGGAGAATGGTCAGGATATTGTTCATGACTTATCTCCCTTTCCGGATTCTTCGCCGTCGTCGGCGGGCTTATCTGTAGTATCGCCCTGCGATTGTGGGGTAGAAGATATTTCGGGGTGTTTATCTGACTGGACATCTTCTAGCCGATACTGATTGGGGTTTTGGCGTTGATGCTCTAGGTGCTGCTGAATTTCTTCATCGCTGAGATCCGCCAAGCGGTTATCGTGCGCGATGCTTTGTTTAACGTATTCCAGCGAACAAATGACCGCGACCGCAATCAGCGCCACTAGGCATGCAATGCCGAAAAGGATCGCTTTCTGGTCCGGCATGAACCGGGAGCAAATCACGAGCGCGAGCACCAAGGCCACCCCGATGGCAATGGTCAGCTTCATCAGCTGCGAATAATTCTTCCGAGCGGTCATCCACTTGGTATCCAAGCTCTTTTGGTATCCCTCGCGGTCTGCGGAGGCATACAGAAGATCCGTGAAGCGGTAGCGGCTGCCAATCAGGTGGACCTGCTCGTTGATAACGAGCCCGCCCTTGGCCAGCTCGTCATTGACCAGCATGGTGACGTTGGACAGGCTGCGCCTTAAGAGTGTGCCCATGAGGTAGGCAACAACCGCCATTCCGGTCAGCGCGGTGATATCGCGGATGTAATGGGTGCCGTAGAACCCGCCCACCGTCTCGCGCATCGCGTCGATGCCGTAGGTAAAGGGCAAGAAGGGGTGGACGGCGCGGAAGAAGTCCGGCGTCATCTCGATGGGGTACAAGCCCGATGCGCCGGGAATCTGAATGAAGGCAAAGACCACCGCTATGCCGCGGCCCACGTGACCGAATGTCGAGACTAGGCCATAGGTAATGCTGAGGTAGCACAGGCTGATGAATACGGAGGTAAGGACATAAGCGGTGGCGCTGACGTGCTCAACGCCGATGACCAAGTTACCGATGGAAACGATCAGCGCCTGGGCAATGGCGAAAAAGCCGAGCAGCAAGAAGCGCGAGAAGTACGCCTTAGTGATGGTCAGATCCCGGCGGCCCTGTGGGTCAACCTCGGCGCGGAAAATGATTAGGAGCATAAACGCGCCGATCCACAGCGTGAGGTTGATAAACAGCGAGGACATGCCGGAGCCGTAGTGCGTGACGGGGAAGACCGCATGGCTTTCCATCTCTGCAGGCGAGGAGAGGAAGGAAGACACGTGGTCCGTATCAAGACCGTTGACGGACTTCAGCACGGTGTTGTTATTGGCCGTGTTGCTTAAGGCAATAACATCGGTGCGCGCGGAGCGAAGGCCTTCTTCGACGCGATCCAGATCAACCGAGAAGCGCTTTACCACTTCTTGGGCGTGGGTTAGCTGCTCGTCGACGCCCCCGAGAAGCCCGTCCGTTTGCCCAACCAGAGCCTTTTGGCTGTTGAGCGAAGCAGATAGGCGTCCGGCGGTAGCTGAGACATCAGACAGCGCAGAATTGAGCTTAGGCAGGCCGTTGGCCACGTCATCGCGCAGTCCGTGGGAATCATCGCGGGCCTGGGACGCCATGGAATTGAGCAATTCCGAGGTTTTATTCAGCGAATCAAGGGTGGCATTGGTATCGCTATTAAGGGAATCCAGCTCTCCTAACACCGCCCGGTTTTGATTGTTGCGGTCGCGCAGATCAGAGACCGACTGGTTGATCTGCTGGGAGACCTCTGGGGGAAGTGCTGGCAAGGAAGCGACACCGGCTAATTGGTCGATGGCTTTATCCGCCTGGCCGAGGATGCCTTGGGCGCCGTCGGTGGCGGCATCGACGCGGTTGAGAGCGCCGTTTAACCGACCGGTGACAGAACCGATATTGGCATTGGCGTTCGCGGTGCCATCGGCAACCGCAGTCGTGCCTTGGATATAAGCAGCTGTTGCATCGTCGGCGAAGGAAGTTACTTCCTTTTGCACCTCGTCGGTCAAGGAGGTGACCTGGTTTAAGGCCTGCTGCGCGTCATCAATCGTGGTCTGCACGGAGCCTAGCGACGTGCGCGCCTGTGCGATAGTGGGGCGAGCATCGTCGATAGTGGCGTTGACATCCGCCAGGGAATTGCGCGAATTGGCCACGGTATCGGCGGTCTCTGAGAACGAATTCGCGGTATTGCCCGCGGTGCTATTGATCCTATCGCTGAGGTCGCCGCCAGAGTTTCTCAGCTCGGTGGAAACCGATTTCGCGACGTTTTCATTAAAGGTCGCGCTAATCGTGGTTTCGAGGGTAGAAGAACCAGAGTCGGTGACCTTGGGCGAAATGGCATTGATTTTCTCATTGACCTGGTACTCCAAGGTGGGCTGAGAATAAGTGCCTTGGAACAGGCTGACAAAGTCAGAAGAAAAATCTTCTGGCACGATGATGGAGGCAAAAACGTCGCCAGATTTTACGGCGTGTTCAGCTTCGCCGCGGTCCATAAACTGCCAACCGAGCTTGTCATTGTTGTGCAGCTTTTCCATCATTTGCCCGCCGACGTCAATATCGCCGGTGAGATCTGACGAGGCACCCTTGTCCTCGTTCACCACGGCTACCTTGAGGTGTTCGGTATTGCCATAGGGATCCCAAAAACCGGAGACATTGACCCAAGAATATAAGGCAGGGGTAATCATCAAACCGATGAGAATCACCCAGACTTGCGGCGTCCGCCACAGGCGGACGAAGTCTTGGAGAAAAAGCTTCCAACTAGTAATCACTCGAAAGACCGTAGCACCGAAACGGTGTTAACTAATAGTCAAGCGGGCAGATTCCGCGAAATTGACAGCTTGGTTACCTCTTGGCCAGCGTGCTCCGCGAACGACTGCGGCTAAGGTTAATAAAAGGTTAATTCACGCTGGGCTAATACGTAGAAAAGCGCCGCCATAATCCATGCATCAAAGCGGTGGATTATGGCGGCGCTGGGGCGCTGCAGGGCGCTTGCCGGCGAGGCTTAGTGCTCGTCGTAGTGGTCACCGTGAGCGGCGTGGCGGTGACCGTCGTGGATGTAGTCAACGTGGTCGCCGTGCGGGACAGCAACGTGGCCGCAGCCCTCACCGTGGGTGTGGTCGCCGTGGGGTTCAGCCTCAATGTGCTCGTTGGTCTCGCACTCGTCCCAGTGGCCCTCGTGCTCGCGGTGGATGTGGCCATCGTGGACGAAGTCGGTGTGGTCCTTGTGTGGGAAAGCAACGTGGCCGCAGCCTTCGCCGTGGGTGTGCTCGTGTTCAGTGTGGGTAGCGTGAGTCATGATCGTGAATCCTTTCTGCGTCTTGGACTGGGAGTGACCTTCTCGTTTTCACTCTGTTTTCATTAAATCATGTTTTCAGTTCGGTTTCAATAGCGTGCGGGAGATTTTTCGGTGTTTTTCACTAGGCCGCAATTGGGGTGGGCTATGCGGAGGTAAAACACGGCAACGCCCTGGGCCGATGGGCGGCGCAGGGCGATGGTTACGGAGATGGGGACGCTAGAGCGACTCTGAAAGCTCTCGGGCAGCGGAGGTAAGGAGGTGGGCGTACTTCTTAGCGGGCGAGGGGCGGAAGCGCTCAGCGGAGCCTGAGATAGACAGCGCTGCGCGAAAAACGCCAGAAGAATCAAAGACGGGGGCGGAAATGGAAGCTAGCCCAGCTTCGCGTTCCTCGATGGATTCTGCGTAGCCTTGGCGGCGGGCAGCTTCCACCTCGGCAGTGCTGAATTGCGCGGCGTCCAGGGGAAAGTCCACGTAGCCGGCGATGATGCGTGCTGCAGAACCAGAGGTTAGTGGTAGCTGTCGCCCCACCGGAACCACGTTGTGTAGGCCGGATTTGGGCTCGCGAGTGGCAATGCAAGTGCGGGTGGTTCCCGTGAACTCATAGAGCTGAATGGACTCACCGGTGCGGTTGAGGAGTTGATCCATGATGGGGCCTGCGACTTCTAAGATGTGATCGCGGTTGCCGGGGAGTGCTGGACCTGCCTTCCACTTTCCTTCAGGGGTGCGCACGAGGATACGGTGTGCTTCTAACGCGGTGGCTAGTCGGTGCGTCGTTGCCCGAGGTAGTCCCGTGGTTTCACATAACTCATTAAGGGTCGATGGATGGTTTGCGGCGGCCATCATGATGGCCATTGCACGATCTAGTACCTTAATGCCGGAAACTGCGCTATACTCTCCCATATAATGAAATCTACGTCCCAAATTATGAGATTTCAAGTGTGGAGTGATGTTTATGAACCAGCAGCTGACCTTGGCAGAAAAAGTATGGCGTGACCACGTTGTCCAGCAGGGCGACGCGGGCGCACCAGACCTTATCTATATTGACTTTCAACTTTTGCACGAAGTTACCAGTCCGCAGGCCTTCGATGGGCTGCGCCTGCAAGGCCGCACAATGCGGCACCCGGAATTGCACCTGGCAACCGAGGATCACAACGTGCCAACGGAAGGCATTAAATCCGGCAACCTCTTAGAGATTAAAGATGAGATATCGCGCACCCAAGTTTCTACCTTGCGCAAGAACTGCGAAGAATTTGGCGTGCGGTTGCACTCGATGGGTGATGAGCAGCAAGGAATCGTGCACACCGTTGGCCCACAACTGGGCATTACTCAGCCCGGCATGACTATTGTGTGCGGCGATTCGCATACCTCGACCCACGGTGCGTTCGGCTCCATCGCCATGGGCATCGGCACCTCAGAGGTAGAGCACGTCATGGCTACCCAGACGCTATCTTTGAAGCCATTTAAGACGATGGCCGTCGAAGTCACCGGCGAATTGCAGGAAGGCGTCTCCGCAAAGGACCTCATCCTGGCGATCATCGCCAAGATCGGCACCGGTGGCGGCCAAGGCTACATCATCGAATACCGCGGTGAAGCCATCCGCAAGATGTCCATGGAAGCCCGCATGACCATCTGCAATATGTCCATTGAGGCCGGCGCTCGTGCCGGTATGGTTGCGCCCGATGAAACGACGTTTGAGTACGTCAAGGGTCGCGAGTTCGCTCCTAAGGGCGCCGACTGGGATGCCGCGGTGGAGTACTGGAAGACGCTGCCTACTGACGATGGCGCCGAATTCGATCGCGTCGTAGAAATCGACGGAACAGCGTTGACACCATTCGTGACGTGGGGAACGAACCCGGGTCAAGGCCTGCCACTGGGCGAAACCGTACCGGATCCGGAAGACTGTGGCGATGACAATTCCAAGGCCACCGTGAAAAAGGCCTTGGAGTATATGGACCTGCAGCCAGGCACCCCACTGCGCGATATCAAGATCGATACCGTCTTCGTGGGATCGTGCACCAATGCCCGCATCGAGGATCTGCGCGCCGCCGCTGAGGTGGTCAAGGGCCGCACCATCGATGCCAATACGCGGATGATCGTGGTTCCTTCCTCCGCGGTGGTTAAAGCCGATGCGGAAAAGGAAGGCCTCGACCAAATCTTCCAGGAGTTCGGTGCAGAGTGGCGCACGGCGGGATGCTCCATGTGTCTGGGCATGAACCCTGATCAACTGAAACCAGGGGAGCGGTCTGCATCCACGTCCAATCGTAACTTTGAAGGCCGGCAGGGCCCTGGCGGGAGAACCCACCTCGTTTCCCCACAGGTTGCTGCCGCTACCGCCGTCACCGGATACCTGTCCAGCCCGGCTGACCTGAAATAAGCACGCGAGAAAGGTTGAAATAATGGAGAAATTTATCACCCATACCGGCACCGGAGTCCCGCTTCGGGCGTCCAACGTGGATACGGACCAAATCATTCCCGCGCGCTATCTCAAATCGGTCAAGCGTACGGGCTTTGCGGAGGGCCTGTTTTCCAACTGGCGCTCTGATTCCACCTTCGTACTTAACCAAGAGCAGTTCAAGGACGGCTCCGTTCTCTTTGCAGGGCGCGACTTTGGCACCGGTTCCTCTCGCGAGCACGCAGTATGGGCCCTGCGCGAATACGGCTTCAAAGCAGTGTTCTCCTCGCGTTTTGCGGATATCTTCCGTGGCAACTCGGGAAAGTCTGGTCTGCTTACGGGGCTGATGGAACAAGAGGACATCGAGCTTATTTGGAAGCAGTTGGAGGCAGGGGAAACCCAAGTCACGGTCGATCTGGAGGCGCGCACCGTCCAGGTTGGTGAAAACACCTACTCCTTTGATATCGATGACTACACGCGCTGGCGCCTGATGGAAGGCCTCGATGACATCGGCATCACTCTGCGCAATGAAGAAGCGATCACGAGCTTCGAGCACTCCCGCGCCAGCTTTAAACCCGCGGTTCACGCGAACTAATCCAACAGGTGCGCCTTACGCTTTGGCGGGGGCGCACACCACCGTCGCCATGATCCGGGGCACTGGTGGGGTAACGGTCAAATAACAATACTAACTTTGCAAGCGTGCAGCTGGGTTTATCTATTATTCTCTGCGGTATGACTTCGCCTTATTCCGGATCACGCGACCATGATGGCTACAACCACCACTCCCAACAGCCCTACTCAGGTGGGCAACCGGGATATTTTCGTGAGTCGCCCGCCCCAGGCGATACTGATACCGTCAGCATTATTGGCGATAGTTTCCGCTATTTCGGCCGCAATTGGGTACCGTGGCTTTTTGCCCCGCTGGTGCAAATGGTCGTTCTTTTCGTCGCATACCTCATCATTGCCATCGTCTTTGCCGCCGGTGGCGGTTCCCTTTCCATCGAGGCGGCGACCGAGGGAGCAGCCTTGGACGGTTCCCTCGGCGTGCTGGGCGTGGTGTTACTCGCCCTCGCGGTAATAGCCCTGTTAATCGTCTATCTGTGGGCAAATGCAATCTGGTACCAAGCCGCTAATAAGCAGGTCAATGGCCAGGATTTAATATTCGGGGATTTCTTCACGTTCAAAGGCATGGGTGGCATCATGCTGGCCTACCTCGTCACCAGCGTGGTCATCGGCATCGGCTTAGTCCTGCTGGTAATTCCCGGACTTTTCGCCCTGTTCTTCTGGTGGTGGGTCCCTGCCGTCAAGGCAGCGCGCCCTGACCTAGGCCTAGGGGATTGCTTTAAGCTTTCCGCGGAGATCGCAAAGAGGAACATCGGTACCACCTTGCTGGTCGGAATCGCGCTCATCATCCTCTACATGGCGCTGGGCTCAACCGTGGTGGGCGTCGTCGTGTTGCCGGGACTCATGGCCTTGACCCCCACCCTCTTTGTGCGCCGCAACCTCGGCATGCACGGCTAGGGGCAGGGGCTCGTGCGTCCCGGTCTGACTAGCGCACCGGCAGGGGGCTGGGAAGATAATCGGCGCCAGTTAATTCACCGTTATTGAAGGACAAAACCCACACCGAGGCCTTTTTAAACTTCAATTCCTCCTGCGGCTTCTTGAGGAATTGCGGCGCTAAGTCCTCAATGATGCCGGGGATGGTTTGTCCCTGGCTGATAATGACAGGCACCCCGCCGTCGTTTACAACACGACGGAAAGCCTTTTTGGCGGCCGCCGGGTTCTTTTCCCACACCTCGTCGCCAAAGTCCTTATTAATGGCAATGTCTTTACCCAATTCATCGGCAAGCGGCGCGGCGGTTTGCTGGCACCGGTGAGGGCGAGCGGAATAGATCGCGGTGGGGTGGTATGCGGCCAGCATTGGCACGAGCATTTCCGCCTGGCGGCGCCCCTTCTTATCCAAAGGTCGCAGATTGTCATCGCCCTCCCACTTCTTACGGTCATGGGCGTGGGCGTGGCGAACGTACAATACGCGCGTTGTGGGGGCCAGCTGCAGACGCTTTTGTGCCTTGGCGACGACGTCGGTGTCAACGTCGTAAGACAAAAGCTGCTGTGCTTGGTCAATGGGCATCCAACGCAGCTCGTCGGTCTCATCGTTGGGCGTATATGTGCCGTTGAGGTAGAACGCCGCCCAGTAATAGACCACCTTGGTGCGCCCCTGTACAGGGTAGGTAACCTTGCCAATCAACTTGCCAAGGCGCACGTGAAAGCCGGTTTCTTCCTCGATTTCCCGCGCCGCGGTAGTAGGCAGCGATTCGCCTGGGTCCACCTTTCCCTTGGGCAGGGACCAATCGTCATAATGCGGGCGATGGATGAGTGCGATTTCTGGGTTCGCAGGGTCGCTGCGCCAGACGACGGCGCCGGCGGCAAGGGTAGTGCGGGGAAATTCCTTAGCGGGCTCCACCGGAATTTCTTGGTGCCGGCCGGAAATGAATTTTTCGGACTTTTTATCTTTATCGGTCTCGTGCATCTTCTTCGCACTCGGCATAGCTCTTTGTGCCTTCCTTCGGTAAGTGAAAAATTGGAGTTAACCTCATGGTCATTGTTCCACGGGGGAGATCCCTGCCGCATCCTTGCCACGCCCAGAATGATAAATGCCTTAAGGTGGAAATAATAGGAAAACGTTTGGAGGAAGCCATGGTAAATGTAGCGGTGATGGGTGCTGGTTCCTGGGGTACCACCCTGGCCAAAGTATTTGCGGATGCAGGAAATGATGTCACCCTGTGGGCGCGACGGACCGAATTGGCGGACGCGATTAATAGAACGCACATCAACCCGGATTATTTGCCGGATATTCACCTACCTGCGGCACTGCGCGCCACACACGACGAGGCAGAGGCGCTCTCCGGCGCGGATATCGTGGTCTTCGGCGTGCCATCGCAGTCCTTGCGTGCCAACGTGGAGCGGTGGGCGCCCGCACTGCCTGAAGATTCCACCCTGGTCTCCATTTCCAAGGGCGTAGAGACCAGCACGCTAAAGCGCATGAGCGAAGTCATCGTGGATGCGGCGGGCGTGGATCCCCAGCGCGTGGCGGTACTTTCTGGACCCAACTTGGCTAAAGAAGTGGCGCAGGGGCAGGTTGCGGCCACGGTCATCGCCTGCACCGACGAAGAGCGTGCCAAGGCGGTGCAGGCGGCCATCGCAGCGCCCTACTTGCGGCCCTACACAAATACCGATGTCATCGGCGCCGAAATCGGTGGTGCTTGCAAAAACGTCATCGCCTTGGCCTGCGGCATGGCCTCAGGCAAGGGGCTGGGCAATAACACCATGGCGACGATGATTACCCGCGGCTTGGCGGAAATTACGCGCCTTGGCACGGCATTGGGCGCGGAGCCTTTCACCTTTTCCGGCTTGGCAGGTTTGGGCGATTTGGTGGCTACGTGTAACTCTACGCTCTCGCGCAACAGAACCTTCGGTTATCGCCTCGGTCAAGGCGGCAGCCTAGAAGAAGCGAAGGCGGCCACCAATGGCCAGGTGGCAGAAGGTGTGTTTTCTTCGGATTCCATCTTCCGCCTGGCCCAGCAGGCTGGTGTAGAGATGCCCATTACGGAAGCAGTCTACGGAGTGTGCCATCAAGGCATGGCGGTAGACGATATGATTATCGCCCTTATGGGTCGCTCCAAGAAGTCGGAGTAGCAGAAAGGTAAAATCATCGCCTATGACTGAAAAGACCCGCGTGGCCGTCCTTTACGGTGGCCGCAGTACCGAGCACTCCGTGTCCTGCGTATCCGCAGGCGCAATCATGAAGCATCTCGATCCGGAAAAATTCGAGGTGGTGCCCATTGGCATTACGCGCGAGGGTACGTGGACACCCGGTGATACCGAAGGGCTAGAAATCGTCGATGGAGTCATGCCAGAGGTCAAGTACGGCACGGAAATGGCATTGTCTGCCGATCCTTCGCGCAAGGGCGAAATCCGCGCGATTAATGATGGATCGTTGTATGCCCAGGTCGACGTTATTTTCCCCATTCTCCACGGTCCCTATGGTGAAGACGGCACCATGCAGGGGCTTTTTGAGCTCTCCGGTATCCCCTACGTGGGCCCTGGCGTACTGGCGTCCTCGGTGGGAATGGATAAGGAATTTACCAAGAAGATTCTCTCCGCAGCGGGCCTGCCGGTGGCACCAGAGGTCATTGTCCAAGGGCGTACAGAATTAACCGCGGAGGAAAAAGACAGCCTCGGTCTACCGGTTTTCGTCAAACCTGCCCGCGGGGGCTCTTCGATTGGGGTATCCAAGGTGAGCGACTGGGCAGATTTCCCAGAAGCCATTCGCATTGCCTTGGAAGACGATGACAAGATTTTGGTCGAGCCAGAGATCGTCGGCCGCGAGGTAGAGGTCGGCGTCCTGCAATACCCGGATGGCGAGCTTATTGCTTCGGTGCCGGCCCTGCTCAAGGGCATCGATGACTCCGATGAGGGCTTCTACGGATTCGAGACTAAGTACCTAGATAACGTGGTCACGGCCCAGATTCCCGCGCCTTTCCCGGAAGAGCTCTCGGCGCAATTACGCGATATGGCGATTCAGGCCTTTAAGGCGCTCAACTGCGCCGGCCTTTCCCGGGTGGATTTCTTTGTCACCAAAGAAGGCCTGTACATCAATGAGGTCAATACCCTGCCGGGATTTACCCCGATTTCCATGTACCCGCAGGTGCTGGCGGCCTCTGGCGTGGATTATCCCACGCTGCTTGAGGTGCTCATCGCCCGCGCCCAAGCACGCACCGCGTAAGTCAGGGGCTGGCATTACCTTTCTGGAATGTGCTTCGCGGTGATATCGCTTAGGGCCACCAATGCTGCCTGCGCGGAATCCTGCGGGGCATGTAACGCCAGGTAATTCTCGCGGCCTAGCGCAAACCAAGTTCCCGCAGTCGTGCCTTGCGCCAAGGTTGTATCCTCAAACCAGGCAATATCGTTGACCTGTTGGAGCTGCACGCCTGCCTCGTAATTTTCCGGCTGGGCGATGCCACAGCGCGCGACGATGTCCTCGTGCCCCTCAGAGCTCCACACGTAGGTGTCCTTGTCGTCTACATCGCGGCGGTGGTAGCCATCCGCAATCTCATCCGGTAGCGCCTTCTCCACCGCGGCGCAGCGGTCATTTTTGGCCGGTTTCAGATCGCGCAATGGGGCAGGGTGGGTCTCCGCTGGCTTATTCTCCAGGGTAGAAACGGCTTCGTTGAGGTCCTGCGGCTCTTCGTCATTAAAGGTCGTTACCGCCACGACGGGAAAGCGCTGGGTCGAATACCAGGTAGAAAGGTTAGAGCCAGATGTTGCGTCCTTGACCTTGAACCACTGCTCACCATTGATATCTTGCGTGGTGGAGTAATCGGTGTACTGGAAGGGCATGGCAACACCACAGCGCGCCGTTACCTTTTCCTGGGAATTGGCGGCCCAGGCGGCAACGCCGGCGGGAACGGGTTCCGCAACATCGGCGCGCGGTTGACCCATGGCTTCATCGGGAAGCGCATGCACAAAGTCCGTGCACGCCTGCGAGTTGGCCTCGGGGGAATCCACCGGGGAGACCGCCACGGGGGCCTTGGCCGTGTTTGTGAATACGTATTTCGCGCCGAAAAGGACCGCTAGAACCATCACTATGGACAACCCAAGTGAAATGAAGATCGCGGTGCGGTTAAATTGGGATGTCATAGGGGCTCATTTTATCGAAAGGATGCCGGTGAACTTAAGTCAGACTCTCGCGGACGTGGGGGAGCAGGCGGTGATTCGAGAAATCACCGCGGCCGCTCCCAGTAGTTTGAATGGCGATGACGCTGCTGTGCTTTTCGCGGCACCACCTAATTCACGCACGGTGGCCTCTACCGATCTGATGGTAGATGGCCGGCACTTCCTACGGGAATGGTCCACTCCGCGCGAAATTGGCAAAAAGGCCATCCTGCGCAACTTCGCCGATATCGAAGCCATGGGTGCGCGCCCAGTGGCGGCCCTTTTAGCTATCGCTGCACCGAGCGACACGCCGGTGAGTTTTGTCAGGGGCGTGGCCAAGGGCATCGCCGAGCATTGCTCTTTTTACAACGCTGAGCTGGTGGGCGGGGATATTACGAAATCAGACCTACTGGTTATCAATATCACCGCCATTGGCTTTTTGGGCGGCAGCCGGGCAGCTTTGACCCTTGATGCGGCGCGCGCGGGACAGAAGGTCGTGGCCCACGGCGAGATTGGCCACGCCGCGGCGGGCTTGTCCCTACTGCAGCGCTTTGGCCGCGATCTGCCGGCAGAGCATGCGGATTTATACCCGCTTATTGATGCCCAATGTGCCCCGTGGCTCAGCCCCGGCCGCGGCGTTATAGCCCGCGCCGCTGAGGTCACGGCCATGACCGATAATTCCGATGGCCTCATCCAAGACTGTGGAACCATGGCGCAGCGCTCCGGGGTACACATCGATTTGGATGCCGATGCTATCCAGCCCGACCCCCTCCTGCACGCCGCTGCTGCCGTCCTCGATTGCGATCCGTGGCAGTGGGTCCTTGCCGGCGGCGAGGACCATACGCTGATCGGAACCACCACAAAGCAGGCGCCTTCAGGTTTCCGGGAAATCGGCACCGTCTCGCGCGGAAGCGGCGTTACAGTAGATGGCACACGTCCCCGTTATGCAGAAGGGTGGGCAGGATTTTAGATATGCACCCGACCTATCATCCCTCGTGGGAACCGGTTCTCGCGCCGGTGCTGGAGCGCCAGTGGCCACGGATTTCTCAGGCGCTGGAAGGCCAGGATTACCTGCCCCCGGCAGAAGATGTATGCAGGGCATTGCAGATGCCGCTTGACGATGTCCGCGTGCTCATCGTTGGCCAAGACCCCTATCCTACCCCAGGCCACGCAATGGGGATGGCCTTTTCCACCAAGCCTGGGGTCAAACCCCCGCGCTCCTTGGTCAATATTTACCGCGAGCTGTATGACGATGTGGGCGTTCGCGGGCGCGAAGACGGTGATTTGAGCGCCTGGGCCGATCAGGGGGTATTGCTCCTCAACAGGGTGTTGACCGTGGCGCCGGGGCAGGCGGGGTCGCACCGGCGCATCGGCTGGGAAGAGGTGACCGAGGCCGCCATTCGCGCCCTCAACCGTACGCCGATGGTCGCCATTTTATGGGGCCGCGATGCCCAAACCTGCGAGCGCTTCCTCCCCGATGTGCCCTGCATTACCTCCCCGCACCCGTCGCCGCTTTCCGCCAGCCGCGGGTTCTTTGGTTCCCGCCCATTTTCCCGGGCAAACGCCCATTTGCGCGACCAAGGTGCGCGAGAGATAGCGTGGAACTTGTAAACTATTGCGCATGTCATATCCCAGCACGCTGGACGCTCGCGGATTGCGCAATTGGGCGCACCGCGCCGTAGGCGAGCTTTCCCATCGGCGCGCCGAGATTAACGCGCTCAACGTGTTTCCGGTGCCGGATTCAGATACCGGCTCGAATATGGCGCACACCATGGAAGCCGCCGTCGCCGAGGTGGAAAAAGGCGACGGCGACGTTGCGGCCGCGCTAGCCATGGGGGCCGTGCGCGGGGCGCGGGGAAATTCCGGGATGGTGCTTTCGCAGGTCCTGCGCGGGGTTGCAGAGGCCACCGTGGATTCCACCATCGATGGTGCCATCTTTGCAGCTTCGCTTTTGCATGCAGTAGATCTTGTGGACCGCGCGATTGCGGAACCGGTGGAAGGAACGGTTATTACCGTATTGCGGTGTGCCGCAGAAACGGCGGAAAGCACCGCACGGCAACCTGATTCCAGTTTTCACGGCGTCGTAGCGGAGACGATTTCCGCTGCCCGCACAGCTCTAGCGGAAACGCCCTCGCAGCTGCCAGAACTGCGTGCGGCCGGGGTGGTGGATGCAGGCGGTGCCGGCCTGGTCATCCTTTTAGAAACCCTCCTTGCAGAAATCGAGGGCACGACGAGCCACGCACCCGAATCCATGCCGGAGACCGTCACCGAACTTGAGGTGGTCTTCTTTTTTAAAGGCGATAGCGCGGTACTAAAGGAGAAGATTGCTCCCTTGGGAACGAGCTTGGTCATCGCGCAGGCAGGCGACGATAGCGCCTCGATCCACATCCATTCCACCCAGGCCGGTGCGGTCATCGAAACCGCCTTTGCCGAAGGATGGGTCAGTAATTTGCGCCTCGAGGCGCTTCCGGAAACCTCGGCCCCGCGCGAAGCGACTGGCGCCGGTCAAACGCGCACCGTCTATGCCGCGGTGCCCGCCGGCCCCATGGCTGAGCTTGTGCAGTCCGCTGGGGTTACGGTGGTCGAACCAGGAGAAACCATCCACGCGGCTGGCGAGGACATCGTTTTATCCAGCGGGCTAGAAGAACACACAACTGCAGCGCATACCGTGGACATTTCTTCGCTTGCGGCGGGGCTTGCCGCCATCTCCGTCTATGAGCCGGATAATGCGGATACCGCCGCGGTAGTAGAATCCATGCGCGATGCGGCGCAGTCGATGCGGGTGGCGCACCCAGCGGAAGAATCTGAAGAAGCCATCGCTAAGATGTGCCGCCAGCTGCTTGCCGCAGGCGGGGAGCAGGTCACGGTCATTAGCCCGCTTACTATCTCGCAGGAAGAATTGGCGGCAGAGCTTGGCGTCGATGTGGTGGCCTTGCAGGTGCCGGATATTCCCACTGAGATTGGGGTGGAATAGCGATGCTTGGCTGGCAGGATGACCGACCTTTGACTGATGTACTGGATAAAAAAGACGCCACGAAGATCACCAAAGCGCTGGGATATAAGACCTGCGGGGAACTCTTAGCGCACTATCCGCGCGATTACATTCGCCATAATCAGGACGTGGGGCTTGGCGATGCCGCCGAGGGCGATATCGTAACCGTCACCGGAACCGTAACGGGAATAACGACCCGCGATACGGGCAAGACGACCATCATCAACGTCCAACTCGATGGCCATATCATCGCCACGTTTTTTAATGCCATGTACGTCTTGCGCATGCTCCATCGCGGGCAGCGGGTGATGATGAGTGGAAAATTGAAATATTTTCGCCAGCAGCCCCAGCTACAACAACCGGATTTCGTAGAAATCGATGCCTTCGGGCGCCCAGACGGGGAACTAGCCGCCTACCAGGTGCCTGCGGCGGGAAAGAAGAAGCCCCAAAAGGCAACTGGGTCCCTGCGCAACCTGTCCCAATTCGGCCGACTCGATAAATTATTGCTCGAGCGGGAATGGATCCCGGTATATCCCGCCACGGCAAAGATCACCTCGTGGTACCTCATGGGGGCCATCCACTACGTGCTCGCGCATACCCCAACCATCCGGGAACCATTAGACCAGCAGATGATTATCAGCCTGGACCAAGCGGTGCGCGAAATCCATGAGCCCGGCGCGGCTGGCCCGCAGCGAGCGATCCAGCGCCTCAAGTACAACGAGGCGCTCTCCATTGGCCTGGTCATGGCGCTGCGCCAGCGCGATGCGCACGCGCGAACGGCGCCGACGATGCCCGCCATTTTGGGCGGCTTCCGCGAAGAGTTATTGACCCACCTACCCTTTGAGCTCACACGGGGCCAGCGACGGGTCATCACTGAGATCGATGATGACCTGTCTGGTTCCTTACCCATGATGCGCTTGTTGCAGGGCGAGGTGGGCTCGGGGAAAACGATGGTCGCCACCTGCGCCATGCTGCAGGCCGTCGATGCTGGGAGCCAGGCGGCGCTGCTTGCTCCAACCGAGGTTTTGGCTTCCCAGCACGCGGCCTCTATTGGTACGTCGGTGCCAGAAGGTGTCAAGGTTGTGCTCTTAACCGGCTCCATGCGGACCGCCGAGAAGCGCCAAGCCCTCCTGGATATCGTCTCGGGTGAGGCGAATATCGTCATCGGCACGCATGCCATCATTCAAGAATCGGTCGAGTTCTTCGATTTGGGGTTGGTGATCGTGGATGAGCAGCACCGCTTTGGCGTAGAGCAACGCGATAGCCTGCGCTCTAAGACGCGCGAGGGGATAAGCCCCCACGTTTTGGTCATGACGGCAACCCCCATCCCGCGCACCATCGCCATGACGATTTTCGGTGATCTCGCGGTATCGACGCTCGCTGAGCTGCCCGGCGGGAGAAAGCCGATTCAATCCGCAGTAGTGGCGGAGTGGCGGCCCATATGGGTGGCGCGGGCGCTCGAGCGTATCCGCGAGGAAGTGGCGCATGGCCACCAGGCCTATATCGTCTGCCCGCGCATCGAAGGCGAGGGCGGCGTGCTTGAACTGGCGGAACAGCTTGCTGCTGGCCCGTTTAAGGGGCTGAGGGTAGATATCTTGCACGGCAAGATACCGAATAAGGATGAGGTCATGACCTCATTTGCCCGGGGCGAGATCGATATCTTGGTATCCACCACGGTCATCGAGGTGGGGGTCGATGTTTCCAACGCCACGGTCATGCTCATCCGCGAGGCGGAGAATTTCGGAGTCTCCCAGCTACACCAATTGCGCGGGCGCGTAGGCCGCGGTGGCAACGCGTCCATTTGCCTGATGCATACGAAAGCGGAGGATAACTCGGCCTCGTATCGGCGCATTACCCAGATCGCCCAGACCTCGTCTGGGTTTGATCTTGCGGAATTAGACCTTAGGCAACGCCACGAGGGCGATATTCTGGGTGCGGTGCAATCTGGTACGCACCGGACGCTGCGGTTGCTCAACCTGGCCGATGACCAAGATATTGTTGAGCGCACTCACGCGGATGCGTATGCCATGGTCCAGCGCAATCCGCAGCTGGCCGAAGAGCTGACGCGGAATTTGAGCAAAAGCGAGCAGGAATACTTGGAGAAAAACTAAGAGGGGATAGGCTATAGGTATGAAAATCTACGCCCCCTTCGCGGGCATCGTTCGCTGCCATGTCGATGTAGGCGAGAAGATCAGCACTGGTCAAGAGCTAGCTACCGTTGAGGCGACGAAGCTGGAATCGCCCGTCGTGTCCCCAGGCCCGGGGATGATTACTCGCATAGCGGTGGCAGATTTTAGCGATGTTGTTGGCGGAGACTTAATTATGGAGATTGGAGAAGCGTAAATGACGCGGATTATCGCAGGCGAAGCGCGGGGGCGGACTATTAAAGTTCCGGCAGAGGGAACGCGCCCGACCGCCGATCGCGCGAGGGAAGGCCTGTTTTCCTCGTTGAATGCCCGCTGGGGGTTCCCGGGTTCCAAGGTGCTTGACCTATTCGCTGGATCCGGCGCCTTGGGGTTGGAAGCATTAAGCCGTGGGGCAGACGAGGCAGTGCTGGTGGAATCCAACCCTGCGGCGGTATCCATCATCAAGCACAACATAGGCGTGGTGAAACATCCTGGTGCCCGCGTGGAGGAGAGGAAGGTATCTACGTACCTGGCCAGCGCCCCGCGCGGCTACTTCGATCTGGTTTTAGCGGATCCGCCTTATGCGTTTGACGATGTCGCAGGGCTTATCGCCGCAATAGAGCCAGTGCTTACAGATAGCGCGATGGTGGTCATTGAACGCCACGTCGAGTCGCCCGAGACCGAATGGCCAGAAGGGTTTGTGCCGACGGGGCAGAAATTAAAGAAGCGTACCTTCGGCATCGCGCGCATGGATATGGCAGTCTATACCCGTCCCGGTACCGACGATGCCGATGACACCTTAGATAACTAGAGAAAGCGATATTTTATGACCACAGCCGTGTGTCCTGGGTCTTTTGATCCCATCACTCTTGGCCACGTGAATATTTTTGAGCGCGCCAGCCAGATGTTTGATGAGGTTACGGTGCTTGTAACTGGCAACCCAGAAAAGCCTTCCGGGTTATTTAGTGTGGACGAGCGCATGGATCTCATCCGCCAGAGCGTGGATTCGCGCATTAACGTGGACTATTGGTCCGGCTTGCTCGTGGACTATACCTCGCAGCACGGCGTAGACGTTTTGGTCAAGGGACTGCGTTCTTCCCTGGACTATGAATACGAGCTGCCGATGGCGCAGATGAACCGGCGCTTGTCTGGCATCGATACGGTCTTTTTGCTTACCGATGAAAAGTACGGCTACATCAGCTCTTCCCTGTGCAAGCAGGTCGCGCAATTTGGCGGCGAGGTCACCGGCATGCTTCCTGATCCGGTAGTACAAGCGGTGAAGGAAAAATACCGCCGATGATATTGGCGCTGATTATTTTTGCCGTCGTTGTCGCGGGATCCACCCTGCAACGCGTCTCCGGCATGGGGCTTGGCCTTATTGGCGGCCCCATTCTCATGCTGGTCATGGGCCCGGTAGAAGGCATCCTCGTGATCAATGTCTTGGCGGCGGTCAATGCGCTGCTCACCACGGTTACTGTCCGCCGCAATGTGAGCTGGAGAATGTTTGGACTCATCGCGCCAGTGATGATTATCGGTTCTCTGGCGGCCGCAGCGTTGATTAGCAAGATCGATACCGCAGGGCTATTGATAGTGGTGGGTGCAGCATTGCTCATCGCCTTGGCGGTGGTGACCTACGGCGCTAGGTTCGTCCCACCGATGGAAGGCAAGGGCCCAGCCATTTCCGCGGGCATCCTTGGCGGATTCACCAATACCTTGGCCGGAGTGGCCGGCCCGGTCATTACCGTTTACGCACAAGCGGCCAAATGGCCCCAAGCCATGTATACGGCGACCCTGCAACCGATCTTTGTGGTGGGCGGGCTCTTTTCCGTTATCACCAAGACCGCGCTCGGTGCCGCGACATTCGATGGCCTGCCCTGGGTTATTTGGCCCGCAGGCATTGCCGGCATGTTCATCGGCATCTGGCTGGGCTCGCGCATCGCGCATGTAGTCTCCAGGGATATTGCGCGCGCATTGTCGCTATCGGTAGCTAGCCTCGGCGCTCTCAGTGCGCTGATTCGCGGCGTCGTCACCTACGGTGCCTAGGGCGCGGCTGACACCGCGCGAGATTTACCTAAAGCAGCGAGGACAAGAACTCTTTGGTGCGCGGCTGCTGTGGATTCTCGAGCACTTCAGCCGGGGTACCGGACTCTAGGACTACGCCGCCATCCATGAAGAAGATTTTATCGGCGACCTCGCGCGCAAAGCCCATCTCGTGAGTAACCACGAGCATGGTCATGCCCTGGGCCGCGAGATCCTTCATGACGCGTAGGACCTCTCCGACGAGCTCGGGATCGAGGGCGGAGGTGGGTTCATCGAAAAGCATGAGCTTGGGATCCATCGCCACGGCGCGGGCGATGGCAACGCGTTGTTGCTGGCCGCCTGAAAGCTGAACCGGGAAGTTATCGGCCTTGGAAGCAAGTCCCACCTCGTCTAGGAGCTCCATGGCACGCTTCCGCGCCTTATCCTCCGGCACCTTCTTGACCTGCATCGGTGCTTCGATGATGTTTTCAATCACCGTGCGGTGGGGGAAGAGGTTGAAAGATTGGAATACCATGCCGATATCGGAGCGCTGCTGCGCAGCTTGCTTCTCGCTAATTTCGTACAGAATTCCGTTCTTTTCGCGGTAGCCAATGAGTTCACCATCGACATAAAGGCGGCCTGCCGTGGCCTTATCCAGGTGGTTAACGCAGCGCAGGAATGTTGACTTACCGGAACCAGATGGGCCCAATAGGCAGGCAACCTCGCCGGGCTGGACCTCTAAGTCGATGCCCTTGAGCACCTCGAATTGACCGAAGGATTTGTGCACATTTTGCGCGGAGATCATGGGAATAGTCATTAGTTTTTACCCTCCTGGATTACGGAGACGTTGCGGGGGATAGTACCTTCGGCATCGGCAAGCGCGGCAAGTTGGCGCCCGGTGAGCTCGCGGGTGGCGCCGCGCTCAAAGTGGCGCTCGAGGAAGTACTGGCCCACCATGAGCAGGGAAGTAATGACCAAGTACCACGAGGCGGCGACCATCAAGAGCGGAATGGGCTGGAAGAGGGCTGCGGAAATGTCCGTAGCGCGGCCGAAGATCTCGTGGGTATAGGGGATGGCAACCACCAGTGACGAGGTCTTGAGCAAGGAAATGAACTCATTGCCTGTCGGCGGGATGATAATGCGCATCGCCTGCGGCAACACGGTGCGCCGCATGGTCATCCACCAAGACATGCCGAGGGCCTTGGATGCTTCTTTTTGGCCTTCTGGCACCGAGGAAATGCCCGATCGCACGATTTCTGCCATATAGGCGGCCTCATTGAGGCCCAAGCCCATGACAGCCAAGAAGAAGGCATTGGTCAACACGCTTTGCAGGGAGATCTCTGTAAAGCCCAAGTTGATGGACTGGTAAATCGCAGAAAGCAAGCCCCAGAAGACCAGCTGGACATAAATCGGGGTGCCGCGAAAGATCCACAGAAAGATCCAGGAAATGGCGCGCAGGATAGGGTTGGGCGACATGCGCATCACTGCGAGGATGGCGCCGCCTACCACACCAATGATCATGGACAAGATGGTGATCGCAATCGTGTGCAGGGAGGCGATGGCGATGCGCTGATCAAAGAGATACTGGAAGTACGTATCCCACCCGAAGGCGTCATTGCGTGCGGAGGCAATGACAAACCACAGACCAAGAATGAGCAGCACGGCCGCGCAGAGCCACCGCCAGGGGTGGCGCAGTGGCCGGGCTTCGATCTTGGCGGGTGCCTCTTGCTGTGCCGTGGGGCCGGCTGCCTCTTTGTGCTCGTTAACCATTGATGGGCCTTTCATTAATCATCGCCTGGTCTATTAATCCATCTTCAATTCCCCAGCGGGCCAAGATCTCCGCGTACTCACCGGTATCGATGAGGTGCTGGAGGGCAGCGGCTGAGGCTTTGGCCAAGTCCGAGTCCTTTGGAACCGCGAACCCGTAAGGGGAGGCCTGGAACATATCGCCCACAGCTCGCATCTTTCCCTCGGAACGATTGACCGCCCAAGCGGTCACCGGCGAATCCGCGGACAGGGCATCGGCGCGGCCCATAAGGACGGCGAGCGCGGCATTATCCCCGGTGTCATAGGACAAGACGGTGAGATCGCCATCGCAGGCTTCTTGCTTGGGGCGCACATCGTCGGTCTCGGACACGGTGGTGCGCTGCACGGCGACGGTCAGACCGCAAGGGTTTTGGGGGTCGACCTTATTGGGGCCATCGACAAGCTCTGCCCACTGGATGCCCGCATAGAGGTGGTCCACGAAGTCGAACTCATCGCGGCGGTCGGCCGTATCCGTAAACCCGGAGGCGCCCATGTCTATCTGACCGGATTGCACAGCCGGCAGGATCATGGAGAAGTCTTGCTCCTGGGCCTGGAATTTCAGGCCCAGCACCCCTGCGACGGCGCGGGCAAGGTCGAGCTCTACGCCTTGCAGATTGCCATGGGAGTCCTTGAGCTGAAACGGGGCATAGGGCGGGTTCGTCCCTGCCGTGAGCACGCCGTCATCGTCGTGGTACATCGCGGCGATCTCTGGGACCTCGGTGGTTTTTGGTTCCTCCCAACCCTGCGGAGTGGAATCCTCCTCGTTGACCACGCACGCGCTCAAGGGGAGTGCGCACGCCACCACGGCGGCCGTTAGTGGTCGATGATTAATCGCCCAGGGCATTAATACTCCGCCGTCCTTTCCTCGATGGCTTGCGCGTTTCTGCGGTCGACGTAGATGAAGATGGACACGATAATGGCACCGAGGATGAAGTACCCAATGATGGCGCCCGAAGAGGCGTCCTGGTCTGCACCCCACGGCCATAGGGCGCGCAGGGATCCCAGCATGAAGCCCGCCATGGCGGCCAGGGTGGGCGCGCGGTGGGTGCTCAGCAAATAGTTGAGCAATTTGATGAAGGCGGCGAGACCACACAGGGCACCCAGCGCAAAAACGCCCATGGTGCCTAACTCGCGGTCCGATACCGCGCCGATGATCGGCTGGTATAGCCCCATGGTCAGCAAGATGAGCGAGCCGGAAATGCCCGGCAGGATTAGCGCGCATACAGCAATCGCCGCGGCAAAGAAGACCACGATGAGGCTCGGATCATCTTGCGGCTCGGAGGTAAAGCCCGTGACGATGAAAATTACGATGGTAGCTA
This sequence comes from Corynebacterium sp. MSK204, assembly GCF_030229885.1. Taxonomy (NCBI): domain Bacteria; kingdom Bacillati; phylum Actinomycetota; class Actinomycetes; order Mycobacteriales; family Corynebacteriaceae; genus Corynebacterium; species Corynebacterium sp. MSK204. The sequence continues at coordinate 254,542 of NZ_JASPGQ010000002.1, forward strand.
CGATAAACGCGATGATGGAGGAGGGGGCGGTGCGCTCTGCCTTGGACAACATGGAAAGCGGAACGATGATGGAGACGACCACCATGCCTAAAAAGAGGGCGCTGGAGGTAGAGACGTTGTTGTCGACGAAGTTGGACAGGAGGGTGGAAAAGCCGAAGACGGCGATGAACATGCCGACGGCGACGGAGGCTAGAAAAGACCACTCGACCTTTTTAAAGTTGCCGGAGATGAGGTCGTTTGCATTGCGGACGGCGCGCTCATAAATCCCCACGATGAGGGCGACGGTTCCGCCGGAGATGCCGGGAACCAGTTCGGCCATACCGATGAGGGCGCCACGAATGGCATTCAAAATATACTGCATAAATTAAAAATCTACCTGGGTATAAGACATGACTGCGGTTGACGAGCCACTCGGGGTGCCAAAAAGCTCGTTGCTCAAGACCGAACGGCGTGATGGAACACCGCCCGTGGTGGCTTAATCCTGCATATCTTTCATTACTTTAACGGTTATCTACCTTATATGAGATGGGCTGCTGCTTAAAGTCTCGAGGTAAGAAGGTATTATTTTGCAGCGATCTTGCTTCTCGGGCGTTGTGTAAATATGCAATTTGCGGAAGGATATACGTAGAATCGAAGCAGGAAGATAAACAAGGTGGCATGACGAAACCCGCTTCCTCCGTGGATATTTATCCGGAAGGAAGCGGGGTTAAAATGTGCCCCTGGTGAGACTCGAACTCACACCAACTAACGTAATGTAAGGGTCTGACCAGGGAGTAATTTATGTTGCCACGTTTTGCGACAACGATTTGACAACGCCAATACCCAAAAATCTCACAAAACCAATACTGATAAAAACATCCAAAGTTAGAAAGGAACCCCATTGCGGCAAAAAGTAGCAAAGGACCTGACCCCTGTTTGGTAGACACCTGATATCCAGCCCGGTTGGGTTGGGAAGAAAGGTAATCTACCACCATGCCTAGGTACTCCGAACAGTTCAAACGTGATGCTGTGGCCCTCTACGAAAATAATGAGGACCTCTCACTTCACGTGGCTTCAGCAGAGCTTGGAGTCAATCGTTCCTCACTTTATTCTTGGATCAAGCAGTACGGCACCGGCAAACGTGCCCGCACGAAGACCCTGCGTGACAAGGCCCAGGCGACGACTGATTCCGAACGGATCCGCCAGCTAGAAAAAGAAGTCTCTAAGCTGCGCGAAGAACGCGATATCCTGCGCAAGGCCGCGAAATATTTTGCCGAAGAGACACGCTGGTAATCCGCTTCCAGTTTGTCTATGACCACCGAACCGAGTACTCGGTCAAGCGGATGTGCCACGTGTTAAAGCTCAATCGATCCTCGTTCTACAAATGGCTCAACACCCGCGAAAATCGCAGGTTAAAGACGTGTTCCGATGCTCTTATTGGTGCAAGAATTAAGACCATTTTTGATGATGAGCACGGGCTTTATGGTGCTAAACGCATCGCTGCAAGCCTCAACAACGATTCGGGCATTCGCCCGATCAATCACAAGAAGGTCGCACGCATCATGAAATCCATGGGGCCTAACGGCTTTTCGAAACAGCGTCGATGCATCACCACTCGGCGCAAGCCTGGCCACCGCGTCATGCCAGATTTAGTAGGCCGCAAATTCAGCGCTGACAGGCCGAACCACGTGTACGTAGGCGACATTACGTACCTGCCGTGTAAGGGCGGCAAGAATATGTACCTAGCTACGGTCATCGACGTCTACTCGCGCAAACTCGTTGGCCATGCTCTGGCCGATCACATGCGGGTATCGCTGGTTATCGAAGCTTTGTCCCATGCCAGGAAAGTCCGCGGAAGCCTTACAGGGGCAATTTTCCATTCTGATCACGGCAGTGTGTACACCTCACAGGCATTTAGGGACCACTGCGCCCATCTTGGTGTGCGCCAGTCCATGGGAGCAGTGGGTACAAGTGCCGATAATGCCCTGGCAGAATCCTTTAATGCCGCCTTAAAGCGTGAAGTTTTGCGTGATCGGAAAGTCTTTGACAATCCCATTGTCTGCCGCCAAGAAGTCTTCCGGTGGTGCATACGCTACAACACGCGCAGACGACACTTTTGGTGTAACCTTCAAGCCCCCGACGACTTCGAAGCACTCACATCGGCTACACTGACCCAAGCAGCATAGCTAACCCCCGACGTGTCTACTTTCCGGGGGTCAGGCCCCGTAGTTCGGGATGGTGGAAGGTGAACAGATATATAAGATCACATAAAGGTACCGTAACAATAATGATTATCGGTTATATTGGAGCTTTGGGTGTGGTGCACTAGCCGAGTCCATCAAGATTCGAGAAAGGCTTAAATATGAAGGCTTTGGGTGTAGTAGCACTACTATCGATTGGCGTCACGGCGAATGCTTTGGCAGCATCGCCAGCACATGCCACACCAGCAGAAACTGACTCTTACGAGCGCATCGCTCAGACGACGATTGAACTGCGTGAGAAAGAGCACATTGATCCGAAGGCTGAGACTCCAGACCATATCGTACAGCAAGTTTTAAATGAATCCGGCTCTGCAGGGGATAAAACAGGCCTTTGAGACTCCGGCGACAATTATGGAACCAACATCGGTAGGCATGAAGCGGCAGCCTGCGCGACCAATCCTTATGATTGTAAGCGCGCGAAATCAGCAATCAAGGACGCGGAACGTATTTCCTCGCAAACGTTTCCAAACAAAGTAACGAACGATAACATTCAGGACGCTGATAGGCATTGTGTATGGCGGGCGCTGACAACGATCCGGGCTAACGCAGATTTTGCACGAAAAATTGGCGATGCCCACGAAACAGACCATCCTGGTTCTCCTGAAGCTGGGCACATGGATCAAACAAACAATGCCATTGGTCGAGACATTGGATTGCGACACGAAGGAGATGAAGCGGGCGCCATCAATGAATGTCATGCGCAGGCTAAAAACGGTGGTCTGATCAAGATAACTGATTGGTAAGGAATTTGTTGTGAAAGAAAGAACGATCATTCCGGGAATACTTTTTGGAATTGTCGTGGGCGTCGCAACCCTTTACGGCGGAGTGGTCCTGTCCACATGGCTTCCAATACCTTTCGTCTTCTATGGGCTACCTCTACCTTCATTGGTGGTGTGGGGTGTATTAGCCATGTCTGTCTACATGTTGAAAAAGGGTCGGCTTAGCGACCGATCATGGCGTGCTTTTGCCTTCACATTCGCTGCGGCTTTCGTCGTATCAGCGTTCTTATGGGTGAGCACCATTTCTGGCTATGGAAACTTCGCATAGCCTATAGATATGGAACCGCTGTAAGGCCAATTACAGTTAGTCCCTCTAGATTGAAGTCTAGAGGGACTAACTGTAACCGCAGAAGAACCTATTTCCACTTAAGTTTCTGCGTATTTTGGAACTGCTAAGGACTCTCTAACGCTTTCCATTCGTTCCAGAGCCATTGCCAGAGTAACCATTAAACTGGACCGAATACCGCGACCATGCTCACGCCGAGGCTAAGCTAGAGCAAGCTGATGTACCAAGTAGACGCATCGACGACGTGTTGCCAAATGAAGTGTCCCAGGTTTTGTTCCGTTTGAGTAGATGGGAAAATCTGGAACATGTCAAGAAAATTTGACCAGGATGCAAAGGACCGTGTGGTCCGTTTTGTAGAGGACCGCATCGTGGCGGAAAATATGTCAATGCACCCCGCGTGCCAGGCAGTAGCTGCAAAGTTGGGGGTTTCATGGCACACGGCTCGTCAATGGACTTAAGCCTGCTCGTCGTGCGGGAAACACCCCAGAACCTGTTCCTGAAGATGTGGCCGCCGAAAACGCGAGGTTACGCCGTGAAATGACGCGGGCTTGTTTTAGGGACCGGTAAGGCGGTACCAGGTACCGGGGTGGCGGTAGCCGCCCGGTAGCCGGTTTT